>NZ_JBAGKD010000003.1:0-517696 GCF_037034205.1 Nocardia sp. SSK8 | reverse complement strand
TCCAACACCAGAAGCAAGCTCCCAGCATCATGACCCCGAACACATGATCAGTCAGGCGCTCATCGTCCTACCTCGTTTCCCTGCCATCTGGTGGCCGGGTCGGTGTCCGTGTCGCTCTGACTCGAATTAAGTTACGCACCGCCGAACACGAAGTCAAATCGCCTGGTCGGAAGGCATTTTGGTGGCGAGGAATCAATACAGCCGGGGATACGGCGGTCCATTCAGGAGATTCCGGCAGCGTTCGCGGAGGCATACATGGATGGTGTGGACCTCGCCGTACCCGTCGTCAAGGCCCACGCGCAGGAGTGCGAAGTCCAGGAAAGACTGCGCGTGCGCGCAAGCGCGACGCAGCGGAACATCACGGCACAGTGATCGCCAGTCGGTGATGGTGTAGATGCCGAGTTCGCGAAGGGCGCCACGGAACAGCTCGGGCGCTTCGGGGCAGTCGTTGCGGTGGGAGGCAACGCTGAAGGGTTGGCGCGCGGATGATACTGCGGTGGGTCTCGAAATGTGTTGTGGCAGTGCACAAATAATGGTGCGCGGCAGCACAAAACTTACAAAAGTCGGCAAGTTGGGCGAATGACCCGGACTGCGCGACACGGCGGGCTAGCCTGACGACCGCCGACTGCCGAGGCGATCTCGACATCCCGGAGTGCGCGCAGATCGTTTGAGGTACAACAGTTTTGACACCGAAGCTCAGTCCCGTCGTGCGAGCCGCGACGCGGGCCGACATCGCCGGAATGGTGGACGTGCTGGCGGGGGCCTTCGCCTATGACGACCCCATCGACGAGTACATCTTCCCGGATGAGGCGGTGCGGCAGAAGCGTGCTCCGCGGATGTTGCGGGCGATGATCACGCACCGTTTCCTGCCCGCCGGTGGTGCCGAGGTGGCGCTGCTGAAGGGGCGGGTGGTCGGTGCGCTGCTGTGGTATCCGCGGGGCTATCGACCCGGTGGGTTGCGCGAAATGGTCGCGGGGCCACAGCTTCTCGCGGCCATGGGTGGGGCGGTGCGGCGCGGGATCGACGTGGACGCGGCCATGGATCGGGCCGCGCCGGACGGGCCGCACTTCTTCCACGTGTATCTCGGGGCGGACCCGACCTTGCAGCGCAGCGGTGTCGGGCGCGCACTGTACGCGTCGTTCACCGCACGGGCCGACCGCGAGGGCGCCGCGATCTGCGGGATCTGCAAGGACGCCAATGTCGGCTACTACCAGGCGCTGGGTAACGAGCGCGTCGGTGCTGTGCGGCTGGGTGCCGCGGGGCCCGAACTGAACATCATGGTTCGCCGACCGCGGCAGAACTGACCGCGCGGCCTTCCGCCGAGGACCGTACGAAATCCAGAGTTGGATGAGGATTCCCCATGCCTGACATTGCCATCGTCGGAATCGGCTGCCGCTATGCCGGTGGCATCGATTCACCGGAGTCGTTCTGGGACTTCGTGATCGAGAAGCGCGACGGAGTACGCGAGATCCCGGCGGAGCGCTGGGACTGGCGGCGGTACTACGACGCCGACCGGCGCGCCCCCGGGCGGATGTACACCAAGCGGGCCGCCTTCATGACCGGCGACCCCTGGGAATTCGACCCGGAGTTCTTCGGTATCTCGCCACGAGAAGCGACCGCCATGGACCCGCAGCAGCGGCTGGTGCTGGAGGTGGCGTGGGAGGCGCTCGACGACGCCGGGATCGCGGGTCGCAGCGCGGGGGCGTCGCTGGGAGTGTTCGTCGGGGCGTTCACGCTGGATCAGCTCGCGACCTCGGTCGGGCCCGCGTTGCCGCATGTCGATCTGCACACGGCGGTCGGGGTGTCGTACACGATGCTGTCGAACCGGATCGCGTACGCGCTGGATCTGCGGGGGCCCGCGGTGACCGTGGATACGGCGTGTTCGTCGTCGCTGGTGGCGATGCATCTGGCCTGTCAGGCCATCGCGAACGGTGACTGTGAGCTGGCGATCGCCGGTGGCGTGAACGTGATGGTGCAGCCGGAGACGTTCGTGTCGATGTGCAAGGGCGGGTTCCTGGCGGCGGATGGGCGCAGCAAGCCGTTCGACGCGGCGGCCGACGGGTACGGGCGGGGCGAGGGCGCGGGCATCGTGGTGCTCAAGACGCTCGCCGACGCCGAGCGCGACGGGGACCGGATCTACGCGGTGGTCAAGGCGACCGGGACCAATCAGGACGGGCGGACCACGGCGATCACCGTGCCCAACGCGGCAGCGCAGGAGGCTTTGGCGCGCACGGTGATTCGGCGGTCGGGTGTCGCGGCCGGGGAGGTCACCTATGTGGAGGCGCACGGGACCGGGACGCCGGTGGGTGATCCGCTGGAGTTGCGGGCGATCGGGCGGGCGTACGGCAGGTCGACCGGGCGGGCGGAGCCGCTCGGGGTGGGGTCGCTGAAGGCGACGCTGGGACATACCGAGGCGGCGTCGGGCATCGCGAGTGTCATCAAATCGGCGCTGGCGGTGCGGCATCGGACGATTCCGCCGCAGGGCTGGCTGGACACGCCGAATCCGGACATCCCGTTCGAGGAGTGGGGTATCCGGGTGCCGACCGAGGCGGAGCCGGTCGGCGCGGAGGTCGAGCGGATGACGGTGGCCGTCAACGGGTTCGGTTACGGCGGGACCAATGCGCACGCCATCGTGCAGGAGTACCGGCCCGAGCCGGGAACCGGGCGGGCGCCCGCGCATTTCGGGGTGATGCCCTTGTCGGGGCGGTCGGAGGCGGCGGTGCGGCAGCTGGCGCTGGGGGTGGCGCGGCGGATCGCGGAGGGGGCGGATCCGGCGGCGCTGGCCGAGGCGGCGTGGCGGCGCAGACAGCACCATCCGGTGCGGGCGGGGATCGCGTTCGGCGACGACACCGAGCTGGTCGAGGGACTGGTCGGGCTGGGCACGGGGTCGGGCCGGGTGGGGCGGACGGTCGTGAAGAAGGCGGAGCCGGTGTTCGTGTTCACCGGGATGGGGCCGCAGTGGTGGGGCATGGCGCGGGAATTGCTCACCGCCGACGGTGTTTTCGCGGACGAGGCGCGGCGGGTGGACGCGGAGTTCCGGGCCGTGGCGGGCTGGTCGATCGTCGAGGAGCTGTCGCGGCCGGAGCCGGAATCGCGGGTGACCACGACCGCGGTCGCGCAGCCAGCGAACTTCCTGGTCCAGGTCGCGCTGTTCGCGGCCCTACGGGCGCGGGGAATCGAGCCCGCGGTGGTGGTCGGGCACAGTGTCGGCGAGGTGGCGGCGGCCTATGTGACCGGCATGTTGTCGTTGCGGGACGCGGTGCTGGTGAGTTACCACCGGGCGCGGTTGCAGGCGACGACGGCGGGGACCGGCGGGATGCTGGCCGTGGGGCTGGGTCCGGACGCGGTGCGCGAGCTGCTCATCGACGGGGACACCGTCGATATCGCGGCGATCAACAGCCCGGCGGCGGTGACGCTGGCCGGGGCGGTGGATCGGCTCGACGAGATCGCCGGAATCCTCACCGAGCAGGGAGTTTTCGCGCGGCGGTTGACGGTGGAGGTGCCCTACCACAGCGCGCTGATGGATCCGGTCCTCGCTGAGCTGCGTGCGAAGCTGGCCGGAATGACCGTGAGTGACCCGCGAATTCCGGTGTACTCCACCGTGACCGGCGAGCTGGTGACCGGTGACGGTTGGGATGCGGAGTACTGGTGCGCGAATGTGCGCCAGCCGGTGCGGTTCGCCGCGGCGGTCGGTGCGGTGGTGCGGGCCGGGCATCGGGTGTTCCTGGAGGTCGGGCCGCATCCGGTGCTGGGGGCGAATATCCGGGAGATCCTGATCGGGGCGGGTGAGGTCGGGACCACGGTCGCCACCCTGCATCGCAAGCAGCAGGACGCGCACAGCCTGCGTCGGGTGCTGGCGGATCTGTACGCGGCGGGGGCCCTCGATGTCGACGCCCTGTTCGCCGGGATCGACGGGCCGACACCGCATGTCGATCTGCCGCGGTATCCGTGGCAGCGTACGCGGTTGCGCTCCGAGCTGCCCGAGCTGCGGTTGCTGCGGCACGGGACGCCGGGGACATCGCCGATGCTGGGTGATCAGCATCCCGACGATCCGGCGACCTGGCGCAGGCATCTGACCGTCGCGGCGCAGCCGTGGCTGGACGATCATGTGGTCGGCGGGATGCGGATCCTGCCGGGGGCGGGGTATCTGGAGGCGGCGCTCAGCGCGGCGGCGGTGCGAACGGAGTCGGCGCAGGTGGGGCTGGAGGGGGTGCGGTTCGTCGCGCCGCTGGTCGTCGACGGGGGTGACGCGCCGATCGTGGAACTGCATCTCGAGGAGTCGACCCGGCGGTTCACGATTCGTTCGCGCGGGGCGGCGGGGTCGCATTGGACCGTGCACGCGATGGGGCGGGTGGTCGAGGGGTCCTACGCCCCGACGACCGTCGCGCTGCCCGATCTCACCGGGATGGTGGCGGTCGAGCCCGACGGGTTCTATGCCGGGCTGGCCGCGGCGGGGCTGGAGTACGGGCCGACGTTCCGGCGGGTGCGCGAGATCTGGCTGGATCCGGCGACGGTGGTCGCGCGGGTCGACGGCGAGATCGACGCCGAGGCCGGGTATCTCGCGCATCCTGCGGTGGTGGACGCCGCGTTGCAGACGGTGGCGGCGCTGCTGGCCGCGCGCGGTGGCGCGCACGAAGGTGCGATGGTCCCGGTCGGGGTCGGGTCGGTGCGGCGGCTGGGCGCGTTGCCTGTGCGGGTGACGGTGATCGCGCGACTGTCCGAGGGTGACGCGCCGGTGGCCGATATCGATCTGCTCGACGGGACGGCGGTGTGCCTGCAGATCCGGGGTGTGCGGTTCGGGTCGCTGACGCCGGGAGCCGGGCCGTCGCAGCGGATGACGGAGCTGTTCTACGAGGATCGCTGGGAGCTGCGGGAACCGGTCGACGCGGCCGCGCTGCCGGGGACCGACGGGGTGTTCACCCTGATCGTGGCGGTCGCCGGGGCCGAGGATCGTGCCGAACAGGTGCACAAGGCCGTGAGTGGTAGCGCGGCCGTCGTGGTGCTCGATCCGGCCGATGCCGAGCTGGAGACGACGCTGACGCGGCGGTTGCGCGACGCCGTCGCGGACGGGACGCGGGTGCACGTCTGTGTGGTGCCCGCCGACGGTGATGTCGCAGGGCTGTGGGCGCTGCGGCGGATCGCGGTGACGCTCGAGGGGTTCCTCGACGCGCGGGCGATCGAGCTCGGGGTGGAGATCCCGATGACCGGGGACGGGGCCCTGCACGCGACCGTGGTGACCGCGCACGCGTACGCGCATCCCGCCGACACCACTCCCCCGGATCCCGGCCAGGCCGCGCTCGCCGGGGCGCGCCGGGTGCTGCTCAACGAGCAGTCACGGTTGCGGTGGCGGCTGGTCGATATCGACGCCGACGTGACGCCCGCGGACCTGGCGGCCGAGCTCACCGTGCCCGGTGCCTTCACCTACGACCTGAGCGACGAGATCGTGCTGCGCAACGGCTTGCGCTGGACCACGGTCGTGGACCGGTCGCTGCCGCGGCGGCTCGAGGAGCTCGACACCGCGGTGCCGCTCACCGATCCGGAGGCGAATTTCGCGCTGGAACTGCCGTCGTCGCGGACCTTCGCGAAGCTGGGCTGGCGGCGGTGTGAGCGGCGGGCGCCCATGGCGGGTGAGGTCGAGGTGCGGATGCGCGCGGTCGGGCTCAACTACAAGGACGCGCTGAAGGTGATCGGCGTGCTCGGCGAGCGGGAGCTCGCGCCCACGTATTTCGGGACCGTGCCCGGGATGGAAGGGGCGGGCACGGTGGTCCGCGTGGGTGCGGGGGTCTCCGAGGTCGAGGTCGGGGACGCGGTGGTGGTGACGTCGCGGGGCATGATCGCGCGGTTCCACACGACCGGCGCTGAGCTGGTCGCCCGGGTCGATCCGGCGACCGATCCCGGGCGCTGCACCAGCGGAACGGCTTTCGCGACCGCCGAGCACGCGCTGCTGGAGCTGGCCCGAGTGCGGCCGGGCGAGACCGTGCTGGTGCACGGTGCGGCCGGTGGGGTCGGGACGGCGGCGGTGCAGATCGCGAAACTGCACGGGGCCGTCGTGATCGGTACCGCCAGCACCGAGCAGCGGCGGGCGAAGGTCCGCGACGAGGGCGCGGATCACGTGCTGGGGTCGCGGTCGCTGAGTCTGGTCGACGAGGTGGCGGCGCTGACCGAGGGACGCGGGGTCGATGTGATCCTCAGTACCGCGCCCGGGGAACTGCAGCGCCAGAACTTCACCATGGTCGCCGAATTCGGGCGCATCGTGGAGATCGGCAAGGCCGACATCTACGCGGGCGGTGTGCTCGAGCTGGCCGCGTTCGACAAGAACATCGCCTACTTCTCCTTCGACCTGGACCGGATGCTGCGGGTGCGGCCGACGGCCGTGCTGGACCTGGTGCGCCGGGTCAACACGCGTTTCGACGACGGCACCTATCGGGCGCTGCCGTTCACCGGCTTCGGCACGGCCGAGGTGGGGCAGGCGTTCGAGGCGGTCGCCCGCTCGACCGGGACGCACCGGATCGCGCTGGATCTCACCGAGACGGCGCCGCTGGTGCGGCCGACCTTGCCCGAGGTGCGGATCGACGCGGCCGCGAACTATCTGGTGACCGGGGGTTTCGGGGCGTTCGGGCTGGCGACCGGGCGGTGGCTGGTCGGGCGCGGTGCCACCCGGTTGACCCTGGTCGGGCGCGGTGGGGCCCGCACGGAGGCGGCGATCGGGCAGGTCGCGGCGTGGCGCGAGCAGGGCGTGACGGTGCTCGAGGAGCTCGTCGATGTCACCGATGCCGAGGCGGTGGCCGCGGTGATCGCGCGGGCGCACGACGCGCGGAATCCGCTGCGCGGGGTGTTCCACACCGCCGGGGTGATCGATGACAAGCGGGTCACGGTGATGGACACGGACAGTCTCGCGACGGTGTTTCGGCCGAAGGTCGACGGCGTGCGGGCGCTGGTGGCGGGGCTGACGGCCGCGGGGGTGCGGCTCGATCAGTTCGTGCTGTATTCGTCGGGGTCGGCGATGTTCGGCGGGGTCGGCCAATTCGCCTATACCGCGGCCAATACCGCGCTGCACGCGGTCGCGGACTCGGTGGTCCGGGACGGTGGGGCGGCGCTCGCGGTGGGCTGGGGGCACATGTCCGGCGGCGGGATGGCGGCGGCCGACGAGAACATCGCCCGCTATCTGCGCACCACCGGGTTCGACGCGCTCGATATGGACGAGGGCACGCGGTATCTCGAGCAGGCGCTGCGGCTCGGGGTCACCCAGGCCGCGATCATGCCGATCGACTGGGCGAAGGTGGCGGCGACCGCGCCGTTCTTCGCGCAGACCGGGCGGCTCGCGGCGCAGATCGCGGCGGCGGCCCAGGATGATTCGGCGGCGGCGCGGTTGCGGGCCGAACTCGCCGAGCTCGACGAGGACAAGCGCGGCGAGGTGGTGGCCTACATGCTGGCCGAGCAACTGGCCCAGGTGATGGGCGTGGCGGCGGATTCGATCGATCTGACGGTGCCGGTGCCCGAGCTCGGGCTGGATTCGCTGATGGCGGTGGAATTCGGTGCGCTGGTGTCGAAATCGCTCGGGGTGGAGTTGATGACGATGAAGATGGGGCGGTCGTTCAGCCTGGAACAGGCCGGGGCGCGGGTGGCCGAGGCGATTGTCGGAGGGGTGGCGGCGTGAGCGAGTCGGCGCGGGAGCTCGCGCGGAAGTTGTTGTCCGCGAGCGGGTCTGGTGGCTCTCCTGGTGCCGGGGTGCCGACGGCGGCGCCGGTTCCGGTACGTCGGCGACGGGGGCCGGGGCGGCAGTTCGCCGATCATCCCGAGGTGGCGGCCATGGCGAACAAGCGCGCCACCATCGCGGCGGTGCACGAGCAGTTCGGGATGCCGAATCCGGTGTTCCTCACCCGGGAGAGTCCCAACGACACCGTGATCCGGTGGCAGGGGCGGCAACTGGTGAACTTCAGCGCCTACAACTATCTCGGGCTGGCCAATCATCCGAAGGTGGTGCAGGCGGCCAAGGACGCGCTCGACAGTTATGGCGCGTCCGCGTCGGCCTCGCGCATCGTCGCCGGGGAGATCCCGCTCTACGCCGAGCTCGAACAGCGGCTGGCGGTGATGTACGACGTCGACGACGCCATGGTGACGACCAGCGGATATCTCACCAACGCCGGGGTGATCGGGTTTCTGCTGGGCAGTGGTGATGTCGCGATCTGTGATGCGCTGATCCATCGCAGTGTGAGTTCGGGGGTGCGATGGGCGGGGGCACGGCAGCTCACCTTCCGGCACAACGATCCCGAGTCGTTGCGGTCGGTGTTGCGGATGGCGCGGGGCAATTTCGATCGGGCGCTGGTGGTGCTCGAGGGGCACTACAGCATGGACGGCACGATCGGGCGGGTAGCCGAGATCGCCCAGGTGGCACGGGAATTCGACTGTGCGGTGATGGTGGACGAGGCGCATTCGTTCGGGGTGCTCGGGGAGAGCGGGCGTGGGGTGCGCGAGCAGGCCGGGCTCGCTGGTGACGCCGTGGACATCTGGATGGGGACGCTGTCGAAGGCGCTGGGTAGTTGCGGCGGGTTCGTCGCCGGGGACGCGGATCTGATCGGGGCGATGAAGGTGTGCGCGCCCGGGGTGGCCACGCTCAGCGGCGGGCCCGCACCGTCCACGATCGGGGCCGCGCTGGCCGCGCTCGACATCCTCGACCGCGAACCACAACGGCTCACCCGTCTGTGGGCCAACGCCGGTTTGTTCCACACCCTGCTCACCGAACGCGGACTCGATCTCGGTGTCTCCCAGGGCACCCCGATCTGCCCGGTCCTCATCCCCCAGGAACTGCGCGTCGGCTACGTCGCCTCCCGCCTGCTCCAGCACGGCATCTACGCGGGGCCCATCTCCGCCCCCGCCGTCCCACCCGGCGGCGAACGCGTCCGCTTCTTCCTGACCTCCGAACACACCACCGATCAACTCCACCTCGCGGCCGACCAACTGGCCGACGCGGTCAGCGCCGCCGAGAAACTCCCCGACCTCGGCGACGCGAGCTGAACCGGCCCTCCGCACGGTCGAACAGCGGTCCGTCACTTCGCCCGCGCCGACGTGATGTTCCCCGGGGCATGCATATTCCTGGGATGGGTGGGGCAATTTGTGAGCGGTTCGCCGGATGGCGGGCTGGTCGAGTTGGGCGCTGGATGGCGCGTTGGTAGGAGGATGTGTGCGGATCGTGAAGGTTGTGGGGGTTGCTGTGGTGGTGGCGGCCGGGATGGGGTTGGGGGTGGGTTCGGCTGTCGCGGAACCTGAACCGAAGGAGAACATCTATATCGATGTCTCGGTGTTGGGGTGTTCGTTCGGGGCCGGGTTGGGGGGCGATGTTCTGGTCGCGCTCGGGGGCGGTAGTGGGTCGAGTGCGCTGGTTTCCTCGTCGCTCGCGGCGCGGATGCGGGCGGCGGGGTGCCTGCCGACGCGGTAGGCGTGGCGTGCTGGTCCCGCCACGCCGGGCGGGACCATCGGGGGGTCGTGCCAGGGGAATTGTGATCGCGTAGCGTGGTCGGGGTTGTCATGATGGCCGAGGGAATGGGGTGCATCGTGGGCGGATCCGAGCACGCCGCGCGGCTCGTACGTTTCTGGCAGACCCTGGAGTTGTTCGGTCCGCATCGTGTTCCCGATGTCGGGCCGACGGCGGACGGGCTCGTTGTCGAGCTCGCCGCCGAGGGGCCCGCGCCGTGGGAGGACGGCGCGGCACTGCCTGCGTTGCGAGCCGGGCGCGGGTGGCAGTTCGTCGTGTACGGCGGGTTGTTCGGGCTGAGCCGGGCGCGCGAGGCGCTGATCCGCGCGTTCGGCGACGACCACCGCGCGGCCGACGCCCGGCGGGCGGGCACCACCGCCGCCTTCGCTGTGACACTCACCGGTGACGGTGTGGTGGTGGGTGGTTCGGCCACGCTGTCGGGGCTGGCCTGGGCGATCAACCGGCTGCGCGAACCGGGGGCCGCGGACCCGAACTGGGCGCACGGATTCGGGCACGACTCCGCGGCCTTCACCGCCGCCTTCGACACCCTGGTCACCGACGCGGTGACACCCGACGCCGAACAGCAGTCCGCCCGCTGGCTGGATGTCGCCGGACGCGGTGTCGGCGCCTCACTCATCGCGGCGGGGGCCGACGGGGTGATCTCGCCGGGGCTGGCGGGGATGTCGGCACTGGCCTTCGCGCAATGGATCCGGTCCGCCGATCCCGAGGGCCTGGTCGAGGCGCCGCAGCTGACCGGGCGGGAGCTGCAGATCTTCACCGGTGAGCTGTGCAGTGCGCTGGGCATCCGGTCGGAACTGCGCGCGGGCGGGGTGCGGGTGGCGTGTGTGCAGGTCGCCACCCGCGACGCCGACACGCTCGAGGACCGGCTCAACAGCGGTCTCGGGGCCGATCTCGGCGCGCTGGCCGAGGCGGTGGAGCGCGGCGATATCGGTGCCGCGCTGCGCGATTACCTCGCCGCGACCGCCACGCTGCCGACCGACGATCGCATCGATGTGCGCCGCAGGCAGGACGCGGTGGTCGAGGGGCTGCTCCCCGAACTGGTGCCGGACGGGCGCTGGCCGGGCGACCCGCTGGTCTCGGGTCAGCAGTTCGCCGTCGACCGGGCGCTGGCCGACCTGCGCGACGACGCCGGGATCTTCGCCGTGCACGGCGCGCCCGGCACCGGAACCACCACCATGCTGCGGGATCTGCTGGCGGGCATCGTGGTCGAACGGGCCACCCAGCTGGCCACCTTCGACGATCCGATGGCCGCGTTCACCGGGATCACCGAGCAGGTGCAGGTGGCCAGGAACTACACCGTCGGCGCGCACCGGCTCGCCCCGCAGGTGACCGGGTTCGAGGTGGTGCTGACGACCGGCAGCGACGAGGCCGCCACCGCGGTGGTCGCCGAACTGCAGCAGCGCGAGGCCGTCGATCCGGGCACACACCTCAACCATTTCACCGAACTGGCCGAGCTCGTGGGCGGCGAGCCCGCCTGGGGGCTGGTCGCCGCGGCGCTCGGCGGTGCCCGGCGCAGTTACGGCGAGCAGTTCTGGTTCGGCGACCGGTTCGCCACCGAACGCAAGAGCGAACCGTCGGCGGTCGGCATGCTCGACATTCTCAAACAGGCCGAGGCCGACCCGGATTCGCTGCCGGACTGGTCGACGGCCGTGCGGGACTTCGCGCACCGGCGCGCGCAGGTGCGCGGGCTCGCGCGGGAGCGTCAGGACGTGGCCGACGCGGTGGCCGAGCTGCCGGATATGAACATCGCGCTGCAGACGATGGCCGACGAGATCGCCGATGCCGATGACGCGCACGCGCATTGGCGCGAACGTCATCAGGCGGCGGCCGAGCAGCTGCGGGCCGCGCAGGCCGCGCATCACCGGGCGGGCAAGTCGCTCGGGGAACACAGCGCGGACAAGCCGGGGTTCCTGGCCTCGCTCTCGACCGGCTTCCGGGCCGGGCGCCGGTGGAGCGCGCGCAGCACCGAGCTGCTGCGGGAACGGCACGCGGCCGAGGCGGAGATGCGGCGCAGGCAGAGCGAGGTCGACTACACCCGCGAGCAGTGGGCCCAGGCCGCCGAGCACGGGCGCGGGCTCATCCGCGACCACCTGGCGCTGACGACGCGGCGGGAGAACGCGCTCGATGTGATCGAGCGGGCGCGCGAGACCTGGTCGCGCACCATCCCGTTCGGCGATGTGGCCGGGGACGAGGAGCAGTTCCAGCTGTGCAATCCGTGGGCCGACGAACAGTTCGCGACCGCGCGGCGGGAGTTGTTCGTCTCGGCACTGAAGGTGCACCGGGCGTTTCTGCTCAACGCGGCGCCGCGGGTGCGCGACAACCTGATCGTGGTGATCGCGCTGATCCGGGGTGAGCTGGAGGTGGCGCCGAAGGCGGAGACCATCGCGGCCGCCTGGCAGACGCTGTTCCTGGCCGTACCGATGGTCGCCACGACTTTCGCGGCCCTGCCGACGCTGTTCGCCGGGCTGGGGCGCGAGGCGCTGGGCTGGCTGTTTGTCGACGATGCCGGGCAGGCGGCGCCGCAATCGGTGGCGGGTGGTGTGTGGCGGACGCGGCGGGCGGTGATCGTGGGTGATCATCGGCAGCTGGGGCCGGTCGGGGTGCTGCCGACCTCGGCGCAGGAGGCGCTGGTGCGCCAGTACGGGCTGGAACGGGAGTGGCTGCCGGACCGGGCGACGGCGCGCAGTGCCGCCGATCGCGGGGTGCGCTACGGGACCTGGCTGACCCCGGCCGATGCCGATGAGCCGGTGTGGGTCGGCACGCCGCTACGGGTGCACCGGCGCAGCGATCTGCCGATCTTCGAGCTGACCCACCGCATCGCCTACGAGGACGACCTGCTGTTCTTCGGCACGCCCGACCGGGCGGAGTATCCCGGCGGGAACCGGTGGATCGATGTGCGGTCCGTCGGTGCGGAGGGGAACTGGATTCCCGGTGAGGGTGAGGCGCTGGGGGCGCTGCTCGGTCAGCTGATCGAGGAGGGGGTGGCGGCCGCCGACATCCGGGTGGTCAGCCCGTTCCGCGATGTCGCGCGGGGCGCGCGAGAGGTTGCCCGCGGGGTGCTCGGTGCGGAGTTCGCGGCCCGTCAGGTCGGCACGGTGCACGCCATGCACAGCGATTCCGCCGAGGTGATCGTCCTGATCCTCGGCACCTCACCGCCCGCGGGCGACTCGCGCCGCTGGGCCGCCGCGAGCCCCGGTGTCCTCAATGCCGCCGTCTCCCGCGCCCGCCGTCGCGTGTACGTGATCGGCAACCACCGATTGTGGAGCAGCCAGCGCTATTTCGAGGAACTGGCCAGCCACTGGCCCCTCCAGACCGAACTCCCCCCGACCAGCCAGACCGAGGCGCCGAGCACCTCTCTCTCGGTGCGGTGAGCGTGGCCGGTTTGTAACGGAGGCGGTGCGCGCTCGCAACCGTGCGCCGTCCACCCGAACGATTCGATCTCCACCGGGCATGTTGCCCGCTATTTGCGGGAGAATTGCCGGGTTCGTTTCGGAGGATCGGAGTCGTCATGAGAACCACCGCGCTGGTCGGATCACTCGCGGGCGCCGCACTGGCGATCGCGCTTGCGCTGCCTTCGGCAGCGACCGCGAATCCGGTATCACCGGTGGCGGATAACTGTCATCCGTCCTATGACCCGTGCGTCCCGATCAACAGCGATGTCGACTGCATCGGCGGTAATGGAGACGGGCCCGGCTATTCCGGCCGCGTGCGCGTGATCGGGCCGGATGAGTACGAACTGGACGACGACGGAAACGGCATCGGCTGCGAGCTCGTCTGAAAAGCGCGGGGGCTACGGCGCGTCGAACAGGTGGGCGCCGGGTTCGACGGCGGTGCCGAGGATGGTGGGCTGGATGGAGTCCTTCGCGGAGTCCATGACCACGATCGGGCAGACCGGGGCGTAGCCGGTGCCGTCGAGGGTGGTCAGGTCCCAGGTGACGATGGGGGTGCCCGCGGTGACGTCGGATTTCTCGCTGACGTGGAGCTCGAAGCCCTTGCCCTCGAGTTTGACGGTGTCGATGCCGAGGTGGACCAGGACGCCGACGCCCGCGCCGAGGATGACGAAGGCGTGCGGGTGGAGTTTGAGGATCTTGCCCGCGATGGGGGCCACGACGGTGAGGGGGCCGCGGGTGCGGTCGGGGTCGATGGCCACGCCGGAGCCGACGATCTGACCGGCGAACACCGGGTCGGGGACGTCGGCGAGCGCGCGGACCGTACCGGGCAGCGGGGCCAGGACGGGCACGCTCACAGGATGTCCTCGATGTCCTCGGCGAGGGTGTCGGCCTCGGGACCGACGACGACCTGAACCACCGATCCGGACTTGAGCACACCGTGCGCGCCCGCGGCCTTGAGCGCGGCCTCGTCGACCTTGCCGCCGTCCTTGACCTCGGTGCGCAGCCGGGTGATGCAGGCCTCGATCTCGACGATATTGTCCGCGCCACCCAGGCCAGCGACAATCGCTTCCGCTTTGGACATGTCTTCTCCCTTTCCGCGGTGGTTGCCGGTTCCAGTATGGGAGCCTCGAATGTGCGCCACGTCATATTTCGCGGTTGACATCCGACACCCACCTGGTCAAACTGACAACTGGTTATGACCGGACAGTACCCGTCAGGGTCACTGGTTCACAACAGTTCTCCCGGATCGCCGCCCAGCCGTCCGGCTCGTCGAAGAGGGTCGACATGACTGCCGTTACCGACAGCCCCCAGAAGGAATCGAAGGTGTTCGCGGGTCTGCAGCGCCTGGGTCGCAGCCTGATGCTGCCGATCGCGGTGCTGCCCGCGGCGGGCATCCTGCTGCGGCTGGGTCAGGACGATCTGCTCGGCCGGTTCTCCCCCCTGCACAGCACCGCGGCGGTCATCTCCGCGGCCGGGCAGGCGGTGTTCACCTGGCTGCCGCTGATCTTCGCCGTCGGCATCGCGATCGGCTGGGCCAAGAAGGCCGACGGCTCGACCGCGCTGGCCGCGGTGGTCGGGTACATGGTGATCAACGGCGTGTTCGAGGCCATGTCGCCGATCGTGCTCGAGGGCAAGACCGACCCCAAGGGCGAGCAGGCGCTGATCAATTACGGCGTGCTCGGCGGCATCGTGATGGGTCTGCTCTCGGCGATCCTGTGGCAGCGGTACTACCGCACGAAACTGCCCGATTTCCTGGGCTTCTTCAACGGCAGGCGGCTGGTGCCGATCCTGACCGCGGTGACCGGTCTGGTGGTCGGTGTGGCGATGTCGTTCGTCTATCCGGCGTTCAATTCCGCGCTCACCTGGGTGGGTGAGACCGTCGCGGACAACACCGTGCTCGGCGGCGGCATCTACGGCGCGGCCAACCGCCTGCTCATCCCCACCGGTCTGCACCACATCCTGAACTCCACGGTCTGGTTCCTGGTGGGCGACTACACCGACGCCTCGGGCCAGCTGGTGCGCGGCGACCTCAACCGGTTCTTCGCCGGTGACCCGAGCGCGGGCACCTTCATGACCGGCTTCTTCCCGATCATGATGTTCGCGCTGCCCGCGGCGGCGCTGGCCATCTGGCACAACGCGCGGCCCTCGCAGAAGAAGCTGGTCGGCGGCATCATGCTCTCCACCGGCCTGACCGCGTTCGTCACCGGCATCACCGAGCCGCTGGAGTTCGCGTTCATGTTCGTGGCCTGGCCACTGTATGTGGTGCACGCGATCCTGACCGGTACGTCGATGGCCTTGGTGAACGCGCTGGGTATCCACGACGGATTCACCTTCTCGGCGGGCGCGATCGACTATCTGCTGAACTTCGGCAAGGCCACCAACGCGTGGATGCTGATCCCGATCGGGCTCGGGTACGCGGTGATCTATTACGTGCTGTTCAGCTTCGTGATCAAGAAGTGGAACCTGCGCACGCCGGGTCGCGAGGCCGAGACCGATGTCGAGGTGGGTAGACCTGATGTGGCCGCGGTCGAGGCCGAGGCGGCGCTGACCGCCACCGGCGACACCCGCACCGACGCACCGATGGTCGCCGAGACCGAAGCGAAGCTGGACAAGAAGCTGAAAGGTGAGTGACGCCCCGATGTCCGAACTGGTGATCCGTGGCCTCGGGGTGAGTCCCGGTGTGGTGTCCGCGCCGTGGCTGCGCTTCGGTTCGCAGCTCGAGACCTCCGCGCAGGATCCGGTCGGCGGCTCCCCCGAGGCGGAGCTCGCCCGGGTGCAGGAGGCGCTCGGCGGGGTGGCCGACGAGATGCAGGCCAGGGCGAAACGGGTGACCGGAGTCGCCGCGGAGATCCTGACCATGTCGGCGACCATGGCACGGGATCCAGGCATCGTGGCCGCCACCGAGAAGGAGCTGGCGGCGGGCATGCCGACGGCGCACGCGGTGCAGCTGGCCTTCGAGGGGTTCTGTGCCAAGCTCGAGGCGCTGGGCGGGTACATGGCCGAGCGGGCGACCGACCTGCGCGATATCGGCGGGCGCACCGTCGCGGTGTTGCTCGGCCAGCCGATGCCCGGCATTCCGGCACCCGGGTATCCGTTCGTGCTGGTCGCGCGGGATCTCGCGCCCGCCGATACCGCGATGCTCGGCGACAGCGAGGTGGTCGGGCTGCTCACCACCGAGGGTGGCCCCACCAGCCACACCGCGATTCTCGCGAAATCGCTGGGTCTGCCCGCGGTGGTGAACTGTCCCGACACCGATCGGCTGATCGAGGGCGCGCCGGTGCTGCTCGACGGCGGGACCGGCGAGGTGGTCATCGATCCGAGCCCGGCACGGCAGCAGGTCGCGGCCGAGCGGGCGGCCGCCGACGCGGCCCGGCTCGCGGCGGCGAGCGGGCCGGGGCACACCGCCGACGGGACGCCGGTGCGGCTGCTGGTGAATATCGGCACCGTCGACGACGCGGCGAAGGCGGGACCGGTCGACAGTGAGGGGGTCGGCCTGTTCCGGACGGAGTTCATGTATCTGGGCAAGGCGTCGGCGCCCTCGCTCGACGAGCAGACCGCTTCCTACCGCACGGTGCTCGAGCAGTTCGCCGGGCGGCGGGTGGTGGTGCGCACGCTCGATGCCGGGTCCGACAAGCCGCTGCCCTTCCTCGATCTGGGCACCGAGGAGAATCCGGCGCTCGGTGTGCGCGGGCTGCGGATCGGCACGGTCTTCCCGGACACGCTCACCACTCAGCTCACCGCGCTGGCACGGGCCGGAGAGGCGACGGGGGCGGATCTGTGGGTGATGGCGCCGATGGTGGCCACCGCCGACGAGGCGGCCGGATTCGCCGCGCTGGCACGGGAGTCCGGGCTGACGACGGTGGGCGCGATGATCGAGATCCCGGCGGCGGCCCTGCGCGCGCCGGATCTGCTGGAGCGGCTGGATTTCGTGAGTATCGGCACCAATGATCTGAGCCAGTACACCTGCGCGGTGGACCGGATGGCCGGGGGGCTCGCGCATCTGCTCGATCCGTGGCAGCCCGCGGTGCTCGATCTGATCGCGATGGTCGGGGCGGCGGGGTCGGCGGCGGGGAAGCCGGTCGGGGTGTGCGGTGAGGCGGCCTCGGATCCGATGCTGGCGCCGGTGCTGGTGGGGCTCGGGGTGACGAGTCTGTCGATGTCGACGCCCGCGTTGCCCGGGGTGCGGGTGGCCTTGGCGGGGGTCGCGATCGAGCGATGCCGGGAGGCGGCCGAGGCGGCGAGGTCGGCCCGGAATCCGCAGGCCGCGCGGGACGCGGTGGCGGCGATCATCGGACGTGCGTGATCGTGCGACGTGACGACGGGAGCTCGATGGCGGTGGGGTGCCGGGAGCCTGCTGCCGATCGGCCGCGCGCGGATTGGGCGGCGCGGGGGCCGTCGTCGCGAATCAGGTCGTCGTCCCGAGGGTGGCCGTGATGGGAATCGTGCGGGGTCGGCTCGTCGGTACCGCGACCGGTGAGATCGCCGACGGGGTGGTGGAGTTCGCCGACGGGCGGATCCGCTGGGTGGGTAGCGCCGCCGAATATCCTGCGCCCGAACAGCTTCCAGAGTTCGGCGCCGAGGTGGTCCTGCCCGGGCTGATCGATCTGCACTGTCACGGTGGGGCCGGGTTCGGGTTTCCCAACGCGGACGCGGCGGGGGCTCGGGTGGCCGCGGCGCATCATCGGGAGTACGGGACGACCGGGTTGCTGGGAAGTCTGGTGTCGGCGCGGGCGGAGGTGCTGGTCGAGCAGGCGGCGATGCTCGCCGGTCTGGTCGAGGACGGGGAGCTGCTCGGGGTGCATCTCGAAGGGCCGTTCCTCAATGCGGTGCGGTGTGGGGCGCAGGATCCGGACGCGATCGTTCCCGGTGATCCGGCGCTGTTCGAGCGGGTGCTCGCGGCGGCACGGGGCACGGTCCGCTCGATGACGGTGGCGCCGGAGACCGCGCACTTCGCGGACCTGCTCGCCGTCATGCGCCGCCACGAGGTGCTGCCCAGCCTCGGGCACACCGATGCCGACGCCGCCACCGCGACCGCGCGGATCCGGGCCGCGGCGGGTGGGCCGATCACCGCGACGCATCTGTTCAACGGGATGCCGGAACTGCACCACCGCTCCCCCGGTCCGGTCGCCGCCTGCCTCGCCGCGGCCGGTCGCGGGGACATGGTGGTCGAATTGATCGCCGACGGCGTGCATCTCGCGCCGGACACCGTCGCCATGGTGTTCGACACGGTGGGGCCGGACCAGATCGCGCTGGTCTCGGACGCGATGGCGGCGGCGGGCATGCGCGACGGCGACTACCGGCTCGGGGCGCTCGACGTGCGGGTGCGCGACCGGGTCGCCCGGCTGGCCACCGAGGACGGGTCACCCGGCGCCATCGCGGGCGGCACGGCCCGGCTCGTGGACGTACTGCGCTGGACGGTGCGGGTGGCCGGCGTGCCGCTGGCCGACGCGGTCACCGCCGCCACCCGCACGCCCGCGCGCGTGCTCGGCGTCGACGGTGAGCGCGGGCGGCTCGCGGTCGGGATGCGCGCGGATCTGCTCGTCACCGATCAGTCATTGCAGCCGCGGCGGGTGTTCGTCGCCGGAACGGAGGGAACCTGATGGAAATCGTCATCCGGGCGGACGAGAACGAGGTGGCGCGCACGGTCGCCGATATCGTCGGCGGCTATGTCGAGCGCGGGAACGCGATCCTGGGACTGGCCACCGGGTCCTCGCCGCTGGGCAGCTATCAGGAGCTGGCGCGCCGGTATCGCGCGGGCGAGCTCGATTTCGCCACGGCGAGCGCGTTCCTGCTCGACGAGTACGTGGGTCTGCCCAGGGAGCATCCGCAGTCGTATTTCTCGGTGATCCGGTCGGAGTTCGTTGACCATGTCAATCTCGACCCGACCCGGGTGCTCAGCCCCAATGGCGAGGCCGGGGACATCGCGGGCGAGGGGCGCCGCTACGACGCCGCGATCGCCGCGGCGGGCGGGATCGATGTGCAGCTGCTCGGGATCGGTACCGACGGGCACATCGGGTTCAACGAACCGGGCTCGGCGCTCACCTCCCGCACCCGGGTGAAGACGCTCACCGCACAGACCCGCGAGGACAATGCCCGCTTCTTCGACGGGCCCGAGGACGTACCCCACCACGTGCTCACCCAGGGGCTCGGAACCATCCGGGACGCGGGGCATCTGGTGATGATCGCGCTGGGCGCGGGCAAGGCCGACGCCATCGCGGCCGCCGCCGAGGGCCCGCTGGCGGCGTTCTGCCCCGCCTCGGTCATGCAGTGGCATCCGCACGTCACCGTGGTGATCGACGAGGCCGCGGCGAGCAAACTGAAACTCGCCGACTACTACCGGTACGCGCTCGCGAACAAGCCCGCCTGGCAGTCGTTCTGAGATGACCGCGCTCGAGTTCGCGGTGCAGGACGCGGTGAGCGCGCGGCTCGCCCGGCATCCCGTCGCGGCTAACTGCGTTCGATGAGCACTGATTCCGCTTCGTCGCGGGTGCATTCGAAGGCCGCGCACACCGCGTCGATGGCGGCCTGTTTGTCGCCCGCGGCGAAGAGGCGGTCGATCTCGGCCCACTGTTCGGTGGTCGGCGGGGTGACGGTGAGGTCGAGGCGACGCTCCAGGCGGGCCCACATGCGGGCGACGGTGGGATCGTCGGCCAGCAGGTCACCGAGGTGGGCCTTGAACAGGGCGTGTTCGGTGCGGTACATGCCCATCCAGCTGCTGTCGGGGGGACTGGCTTCGGCGTTGGCGGTGCGGTCGGCCAGTTTGAGGATGACCGCGGGTGGGTGGGCGGCGATCTTCTCGTAGGCGTTGAGATTGCGGGCCTTGCGGTCGGGGCCGATGCCGGTGACCGCCCAGACGAGGTCGAGAACCGCACGGCCGAAACGGGATTCGACCTCCTCGGCGGTCACCGGGGTGTCCTCGATGACATCGTGCAGCCAGGCGGCGGTGCCGTGCGGCCCGTCGTAACCGAAATCGGCGAGCACGCCGCGCACCGCGGCCAGATGGGTGAGGTACGGCGCCTGACCGTACTTCTGATCGCCGTGCGCGGCGCGGGCGAACTCCCGCGCCTCGGCTTCCTGCTGGGCAACGCTGCCGAACTCCATGTGACACCCCCGTGTTCGATTGCTCCGTCGGGATCGACCCTAGCCGAGCCCACCGACAGGAATGCCGCGATCGGGACAGCTACCGGGGTTTGGTCGCGGTGAGGATGCCGGTCTGGTCCCGGCTCGGGGTGTAGCGGGGATCGGCGAAGCCGAGTGCGCGCAGCGGCAGATCCTGGGCCGGGCCGACCTCGTAGCGATGGTGGGCGTTCCGGTCACGGCGGCGGTTGCCGGAGATCGCGGTCGCCGACGGGTCGACACCCATCGCCGACCCGTCCGGCCCGACCGCCGCGCCGAGTGCCCGCACGAGTTTGCCGGGGCCACAGCCGATATCGAGGGTGTCCGCGCCCGGCCGCGCACCGGACAGGGCGACGAATTCGGCGAGCAGCCTGCGCTGCCTGCCAGGAAGTAGGCCGTGGTGAACAGGTTGTAGCGGAGCATGCCCTCGATGACCAGGCCGGTTGATCGAGCTGATGATCGAGCGCGGCTACGACCGGGTGCGCGTCAGCGATATCATCGCCAGGGCGAACGTGGGCCGGTCCACCTTTCACGTTCCTGTCCTGGGGGACTGCTCGGGCTGATCGCCGACATGATCGACCCCGCCACCGCCCTGCCGACCGACCAGGCCTGGCAGCGCTTCGAGACGCTCGCGCTGCCGGTACTCGGTCGCGATGGGCCACAGGCTCCCCCGGACCGGTCGGCCGGGCTGCCATGATGGAGGCGGCACTGTCCCGGGAGAAAGGCGCACCGATGCCCGAGCTGGATCTGTCGACACCGTGGTCACGGGAGCTGGGACTGCGGGTGCCCGTGGTCAATGCCCCGATGGGCGGCGCGGCGGGTGGACGGCTGGCGCGCGCGGTGTCGGCGGCGGGCGGGCTCGGCATGATCGGCATGGGCAGTGCCGGGTCGGTCGAGGCGCTGGAGCGCGAGCTGGCGGCGGCGGAGGGGCCGGTCGACGGGATCGGGCTGGTCGACTGGGTGCGGCAGCGCGAAACCGGGCTGCTCGAGGCCGCGATCGCGGCGCGACCGCGGATCCTGTCGGTGAGTTTCGGGACGGATTTCTCCTGGGTGCCGCGGGTGCGGGCGGCGGGCATTCTGGCGGTCACCCAGGTCTACGACGCGCCCGGCGCGCATCGCGCCCAGGACGCCGGGATCGACATCCTGGTGGCGCGCGGCAACGAGGGCGGCGGGCATGGCGCCGACCGGATGGCCCTGATGCCGCTGCTCGACGCCGTGCTCGAGATCGCCACCGTGCCGGTGCTGGCCGCGGGCGGGATCGGCTCGGGACGCACCCTCGCGGCGGTGCTCGCGGCGGGCGCGGCGGGCGCGTGGCTGGGCACCTGCCTGGCCGCCGCCGAGGAATCGCTGCTGCCCGAACCCGCCCGGCTGGCCATGCTGGCCGCCGACTCCACCGGCACGGTCCTGACCACCTCCTTCGACGAGGCCCTCGACCTGCCGTGGCCGCCGATCTACCCGGCCCGGGTGCTGCGCAACGAGTTCACCGATCCGTGGCTCGACGACGATCAGCGGCCCTCCACCGAGCGGCTGCGCGCGGCCATCGCCGCCGACGATCCGCGCCTGGCGCCGGTCGACGCGGGTCAAGGCGTCGGGCTGGTCACCCACATCGAACCAGCGGCCGCCATTATCGACCGCCTGTGCGCCTCGGCGGCCGGGCTGCTGACCGGGCGCTGAGCCACCCCCTTGCAAAAATATGTTGACCGGTCTAGTTTTTGTCTGTGGGCACGAAGGGCGCCGAGACGCGCTGCAAGCTGATCAAGGCGACGCGATCGCTGATCGAGTCGCACGGATATTTCGGCACCGGACTGAATCAGATCGTGCGGACCAGCGGCGCGCCGCGCGGGTCGCTGTACTTCCATTTCCCCGGCGGCAAGGACGAATTGGTGGCCGCCGCGGTGGCCGACAGCGGGATCGAGATCGCGGAGATGATCCGCACCACCGAGGCGAGTGACGCGCGCGATCTCGCCCGCCAGGTCATCACCTTCCTCGGCGATCGGCTCGAGGCCTCGGACTGGACGGTCGGGTGCCCGGTCGCGGCGGTCGCGCTGGATACCGCGTCCACCAATGATGCTGTGCAGCAGGCATGTTCGGCCACCTATCGGCTCTGGGAGGACGCTCTGCGGGAGCGGTTGATCGGGTTCGGCCATCCCGAGCCGGAGCGAGTCAGCACGGCCGCGCTCGCACTGATCGAGGGCGGGCTGGTGCTGGCGCGGGCACATCGTTCACGGCGGCCGCTGCGGCAGCTCGCCGACACCATCGACATCCTGGTCTGAGTTCGTCGCCGGTCCGGCCCGGCTCATCGACAGAAAATATGTAAATCGGTCTACTGAAAGTAGGGCATCATGGTTCACACCGACTCCATCGTCTTCGGGGCCGCGGGGTTCATCGGCCGTTCGCTGGTCGCCGAATTGCTGCGCACCGGGCACACCGTCGCCGCCGCGCTCCGAGCGGGCAGCGAAGACCGGCTGCGCGACTGGCTGGCCGCGCAGGAGGTCGAGACCGCGGGGCTGCGGATCGTCACCACCGATATCGGCGAACCGGATCTCGCGCTCGGCGATTCCGTCGAGGGGGTGCGCGATGTGTACAACGCGGCGGCGCTGATGAAGTTCGGGCTCGATGCCGAGGTGGCGCGGCGGGTCAATGTCGACGGTGCCCGGCACGTGCTGGAATGGGCGGGGCGGCAACCGGAGCTGCGCCGGGTCGTGCACATCACCGGCTACCGGGTGGCGGCCGAGGGGCCGCGTGACTATCGCGACGGGGCCTACGAGGCGTCGAAGATCCAGGCCGACGGGATGCTTCGCGCGCTCGCGGCCGAGCGTGGCATTCCGCTGACCTTCGCCAACCCGGCCGGGGTGCTCGGGCCAGGGCAGTATTTCGGGCTCGCCGACATCATCGACAATCTGTGGCAGGGCCAGCTGCCCGCGCTTCCGGGGTCGGCCGAAACCTTCATTCCGGTGGTCGATCTCGGCTATGTCGCCCGGTTCCTCGCGGGGCTGCCCACCCTGCCCGACACCGTCGGCGAGTCCTATCCCCTGCTCGATCCGGCGACGCCGGTGCTGCCCGAACTGATCCGGCTCGTCGCCGCGCATCTGGGTGTTCCCACACCGCGTTTCACGCTCCCGACCGCGCTGGTACGCAGGCTGCCGCGCGCGCTGACGCACGCCGATCCCGAGGCGCTGACCTTCATCAGCAGCGACCGGTACGACACCACCGCCGCCGACGAGGTCGCCCGGCGGCTGGGGATCGAGCATCCCCCGGTGGCCGAGCTGCTGACGAGCTACGCCGACGGGATCGTGGCGAGCCGCAACGGGAAGGTGGTTCCGGTGCCGGGCTCGGGGTTCCGAAACGGGACGTGGCTGGCCGGGGAGCGGGCGAACCCCGGCTATGTTCTGCTGCACGGCATTCCGGTCGACGGCGAATCCTGGAACGAGCTCGCGCGCGAGCTGGACGGGCCGGTGCTGCGGGCCGATATGCCCGGCATCGGTCGCTCGGCCCCGTCCGCGCTGTCGATCGGGGAGTGGGCCGAAGAGCTGATGGCGCCGGTGCGGTCGCGGCCGGTGCTGGTCGGGCATTCGTTCGGTTCCTGGGCGGCGGTCGAATTCGCGCTGCGGCATCCGGAGCGGGTGTCGCGGCTGGTGCTGATCGCGCCCGCGTTCTTGCAGAAGCCCGCCGCGTGGTGGTTGGGTTCGCCGGTGGCCGGGGAAGTCGTGCGGCGGCTGCCGGTCGCGACGCTCGCCGCGCGACTGGGGGTTCCCGTGGGACCGGCGATCGCGTCGGCGGCAGCGAATCTGCGGCGACCGGGGGTGGCGCGGCGGACCTTCACGGCGCTGGGACAGGCCGGGGCGTCGCGCGCCGAGCTCGCCGAGAAGCTCGCGCGCGTCACGGTTCCGGTCGATATCGTCGTCGGCGCGGACGACCCGCTGACCGAGCCCACCGTCCATCCGGTGCACACGGTCGACGGCACCGGACACTACCCGCAGGTGACCCATCCGGCGCAGGTCGCGGCGATCGTGCGCGGCGAGATCCCGTCCGCCGCGGAGACGTCGAGTGGCGTGGTGATCAGTTCCGCGTGGTGATCAGTTCCGTATGGGGTCCGTGCCGAGGTCGATGATCTCGGGCGGGTCCGCGCACAGCACACTGACGCACTTGTCGTCGATGAGCAGGTATTCCCTCAGCGCGCCGTCCTCGCACCAGTAACTCGGGCGGGTGCGTTCGAGATCGTGCCAGCCACCCCGGACGACCTCCCACAGCCAGCCGTTCGGTTCGCTGTAGGTACTCCAGAATTCTCTCAGATCGAGTTCGTCGAGCACCCGGAATCCGCTCGGGTCACGGAAGACGACCTTGGCGTAGGAGAATCCGAGACCCTGGATGGCGACGGTGAGAGTTTCACCGTCGTAGCGCAGGTCGCGGACCACCTTCCTGCGGTAGCGCTGGGACTCCGGCACCAGGCGGCAGTGCGGCGGGATGAACGGGGTTTCCACTCGGCCATCGTGCCCGTCAGCCTGCCGGGGCGTCGAGTTCGATGCGGTGGGTGGGGTCGGCGAGCAATTCCGGGGTGAGGTCGGTGGTTTCGACGGTGCGCCAGCGGGCGTGCCAGGTCGGGACGCCGCCGGGGAGGTTCAGGTCCCGCGGGGTGGTGAGGAGGGGGAGGTCGAGGCGGGCGGCGGTGACGGTGACGGCGGCGTTGGCGGGGGTGTGGGACCAGGCGTCGTCGACGACATCGGTGATGCGGACGCCGAGGCGGTGGCCGGTGGCGAGGCGGGCGTCCTGCCAGAGCAGGCGGACCTCGGTCTGCGGGCGGACCGGGGCGATGCCGCGAGTGATGACGGTGGCGTGGCCGTCGGGGGCGATGTCGTAGAGCTCGACGGTGACGGTGGCCTCGGGCGGGCCGGTCAGGGCGAGGGTGGCGGTGGTGCGGCCTGCCAGGTGGACGGGGGTGGTGAAAGGTTCGGTGATGGACCAGATTTCGCGGTCGGGGCCGGGGAGCAGGCCGCGGTCGGTGTAGGTGCCGGTGCGCAGGTCGATCGCGGTGCGGCGGGAATCGGCCGGGGGCCAGACGGATTCGCCGCGCCAGCCGCCGTCGAACTGGCCGACGGTGACCGGCGGGCCGGGGACCTCGATATCGGCGCGGGCGACATGCCGGTCGAGGAAGGCGTACAGCTCACCGGCGAATTGCGGGGTGCCGCATTTCTCCCGGCAGTCCGAGTGACCCCACTGGCCGAACCAGGCGCGGTGCTCGCCGGGGCCGCGCGCCTCCCAGGCCTCGAGGACGCGGTCGGCGCGGGTGTTGGAGTCGAGGAAGCTCTGGCCGAGGAACAGTGGCGTGGTGTTGCCGCGCAGGGCGTCGATCATGTCGCGGTCGCGCCAGCCGGGGTTGGTGGCGTCGTGGTCGGTGGTGAGGGCGAGGTAGTCGCTGGCGCACTGCTCGGTCATCGCGAGGGCGTTGGCCCGGTATTCCGGGGAGTCGTCCCAGTGGCCGGGGGTCGCGGCGATGGCGAGGTGTTCGGCGCCCGCGGTGTCGGCGGGGCGGACGCCGTCCTCGGTCAGCGGCTTGCCGCCGAACTTCCAGGCGATGCCCTGCATGTACAGGTACGAGAACGGGTCGACGACCGGCTCGAACGCGGCCACCGCCGCCAGTCCCTCCGGCTTCCCGGCCAGCGCCATCATCCCGGTCCAGCCTTCATACGAGGTACCGACCACGCCGACGCGCCCGGTCGACCACGGCCTGCTCGCCGCCCACTCCACCGCGGCGAACACATCCGACCGCTCCCCCGGCCCACCGAAATCCGGGCATCCGTTGGACCCGCCGAACCCCCGCAGATCGACGATCACATACGTGTACCCCGCCCGCAGCGCCCACTCGACCGGCAGATTATCCGTCGACGGCCCACCCTCGGGTCGCGGCTGCGACAGATACGCCAGATGCGCCCGATACGGACTCGCCGTCAGCAACACCGGCGTCCGCTCCGCCGCCCCCACCCCCGGCGGCCGCAATACATCGGCATGCAACCGCGTCCCATCCGCCGCGGTGAAATACTCCTGCGTCCACGTGAACGCCACCGTCACCGGCTCGGCCGACACGGGCGCGGCCATCCCCAGCACCAACGCCACCCCGGCCATCACCCGCACCACAAAACCCCATCGCACCCCTGGACTATGTCCGTCCACCCCGCCGGAGTCCAGCCCCCACAACCCTGGGCGCGCCGCCTAGGTGGAGATCAGCCGGACGGCCGATCCGCATCGGCTCCCTCAGCTGGTGCTCGGCCACTCACCGGATTCGGCGAGGGCGGTGTCGAAGAGCTCGCGCGCCGCGCGCTGCTCCTCCTCGGAGATCGGCCCGACCCGATCCTCGTCATCGGCCAGGTACTCGTCGAGCACCTGCCCCCCACAACTCCCGCTCGACCGCCGCGGTGACGAAGGCGGAGAACTCCCGCTTCCCCACCCGCCGCCGCACCGCGTCCGCGGTGCCATCGGGCAACGACAAACTCACGCGCTGAGCAGGCCCTTCCCCGATCCCGTGCTCGATCTCACCCACCGACCCGTCATATCAAAGCGAGTAGGAAACCTACGGTGACCGCCAGAATAGACAACACCCGCCACACCGGGATGGTGTGGCGGGTGTTGTCAGGTACTGCTACCGACGGATCGGCTGGTACGACTTAGACGTCGTAGTACAGCTCGAACTCGTACGGGTGGGGGCGCAGGTTGACCGGGGCGATCTCGTTGTCGCGCTTGAGCTGGATCCAGGTCTCGATCAGGTCCTCGGTGAAGACGTTGCCTTCGGTGAGGTAGTCGTGGTCCTGCTCGAGGCGGTCGATGACGGTCGCCAGCGAGGTGGGGGCCTGCGGGATGTTCTTGGCCTCCTCGGGCGGCAGCTCGTAGAGGTCCTTGTCGACCGGGGCCAGCGGCTCGATCTTGTTCTTGATGCCGTCCAGACCCGCCATCATCATGGCGGCGAAGGCCAGGTACGGGTTGCCCGAGGAGTCCGGCGCGCGGAACTCGATGCGCTTGGCCTTCGGGTTGTTGCCGGTCACCGGGATACGCACGGCGGCCGAGCGGTTGCGCTGCGAGTACACCAGGTTGATCGGGGCCTCGTAGCCCGGCACCAGACGGTGGTACGAGTTGATGGTCGGGTTGGTGAACGCCAGCAGCGACGGGGCGTGGTGCAGGATGCCGCCGATGTAGTGACGCGCCAGATCCGACAGACCGCCGTAGCCCGACTCGTCGTGGAACAGCGGCTTGCCGTCCTTCCACAGCGACTGGTGCACGTGCATGCCCGAGCCGTTGTCACCGAAGAGCGGCTTCGGCATGAAGGTGACGGACTTGCCTTCCTGCCACGCGGTGTTCTTCACGATGTACTTGAACAGCTGCAGGTCGTCCGCGGCGCCCAGCAGGGTGCCGAACTTGTAGTTGATCTCGGCCTGACCGGCGGTGCCGACCTCGTGGTGGCCGCGCTCGAGCTCGAAGCCCGCGTTCTGCAGGTTGGTCGAGATCTTGTCGCGCAGGTCGACGTAGTGGTCGTACGGGGCGACGGGGAAGTAGCCACCCTTGTTGCGGACCTTGTAGCCGAGGTTGCGGCTGCCGTCCGGGTTGAACTCGTTGCCGGTGTTCCACGAACCCGAGACCGACTCGATCTCGTAGAACGAGCCGTTCATGCCCGAGCCGTAGCGGATGCCGTCGAAGATGTAGAACTCGGCCTCGGCACCGAAGTAGGCGGTGTCGGCGATGCCGGTCGAACGCAGGTACTCCTCCGCCTTGCGCGCGATGTTGCGCGGGTCGCGGGAGTAGGCCTCGCGGGTGAACGGGTCGTGCACGAAGAAGTTCAGGTTGAGCGTCTTCGCGGCACGGAAGGGGTCGATCCGCGCGGTGCTGAAGTCGGGGAGCAGCAGCATGTCCGACTCGTCGATGGACTGGAAGCCACGCACCGAGGAGCCGTCGAACGCCAGACCCTCTTCGGCCAGGTCGGCGGTGAACGCCTTGGCCGGGATCGAGAAGTGCTGCTGGACGCCGGGCAGGTCGGAGAAGCGGATATCGACGTATTCGATGTCCTCTTCCTTGATGTACTGGATGACCTCTTCGGCCGTGCTGAACGTCACTTGTTCTCCTTACGGATCGGTTCCCAGCCAGTCACGATACTGACCATTTCGAGCGACCTGCGAGCAATCGCTACGAGGGGTTCGTCGCGACCAGACGCTATGGACGCGGTGTTTCCCTACAGTCAAGGCTGTGTTTCGCCAGTGTTACGCGTGCCGGATTCGGGGTGATGTCTGCCATCCGGGCGCGACCTGCATGCCTCATCCTGCCATCCGTGCCCGCGCGTGGCGACGTGACCTCCACTAATGCGGTCGTGAGCGGCCGTCGGCGCGCCTCTATCCTGGAGACCATGGCTCGCATCACCGGCACATGGCTCTCCGGCAATCCCGCGGAACCGGGCGACGAGGACGTCGCCGGGTATCCCGGTGAGCTCTACGGCCTGCCGCGCACGGGCGCGGGCTCGCTGGCGCCCACCTGGCGCCGGGTCGTGGCGCTGTTCCTGGACTGGTTCATCGCGGTGGGTGTCGCCGCGGTGATCACCCGCAGCTTCGCGAGCTCGTCGGTGCCGCTGCTGGTGTGGTTCGTGGTGGGCGTGGCCGCGGTGACGCTGTTCGGGTTCACCCCCGGCCAGTACTTCATGAAGCTGCGGGTGCTGCGGATCGACGCCCCGGTGGCGGTCGGGTTCGTGCGCGCGCTGGCGCGCCAGGTGCTGATCGTGTTCGTGGTGCCCGCGCTGTTCACCGACGCCGACGGCCGCGGCATGCACGACCGGGCCACCGGGACCGCGCTGGTCAACGCGCGCTGAGCCGCCCGGCCGGTGACGGCCGGAGCTGATCGATCATCTCGGCCCAGCGGCGGGTCTCGACGATGATGCGGTAGCGCGCGGCGGACCCACCGAGCCGATACGCTGCGGCCGTGTCCCTGAATCCGGCCATGCTGGCCGTCCGGTTCCTGCTCGAACTGATCGCCATCGTCTCGTTCGGTGTCTACGGCTGGCTGGCGTTCGACTCGCCGTGGCGCTACCTGCTCGTCGGGCTGCTGCCGATCGCCGCCGCCACGGTGTGGGGCGTGTTCACTGTGCCCGGCGATCCCAGCCGTAGCGGCGAGTCGCCGGTGCCGGTCGCCGGTCCGGTCCGGCTGCTGGTCGAGTTCGCCGTGCTGTTCGGTGGCGCCGGGGCCCTGTGGGCCGCCGGACTGCCCCGGCTCGCGCTGCTCTCGGCGGCCGTGCTCGTCGGCTACCACCTGCTGGCCCACGACCGGATCCGCTGGCTGCTGACCGGCCGGGCGGCCGACGCCTGAGACGAGGCGAGCCCGGCACCTGCGATCAGGTGCCGGGCTCGGCGGGAAACGCGGTGGCTCAGCGGCGACGGATCGCGCGCTGCATGCCCTTCATCTTGGCGCCGGGGGGCATCGGGCCCTTCGGCATGGCCGGGCCGCTGCGTGAGCTGAGCGCGGCGAGCCTGCCCTCGATCTGGTCCATCCGCTTGACGTCGATATTGCGCGGCAGCTTGGTGAGGAACTTCTGCAGATCCTTGAGCGGGGTCTGGCCCTCGTCGTTGCCGACGATCACCTCGTAGATCGGGGTGTCGCCGATGAGGCGCGCGGTGCGCTTCTTCTCCTGCGAGATGAGCGACTTGACCCGCTGCGGGGAGCCCTCGGCGACGAAGATCACGCCGGGCAGGCCGATGACGCGGTGCACCGCGTCGAGCTGGGTGGTCGCGGCGACGCCGTTGGCCACCCGCCACTTGCCCTGCAGGTTCTCCAGCACCCAGGCCGCCGCGCCCGCCTGGCCCTCGGCCTTGCGGTAGACGTTCTTCTGCACGCGGCGCCCGAAGATGATGAACGCCAGCAGCACACCGAGCAGCACACCGAGCGGCAGCAGGAACCACTGCAGGTCGAAGATGAGACCGACGAGGAAGAACACCACCGCGGTGCCGACGAGTGCGCCGATCATCAGCGGCAGCAGCGCCTTGTCTTCCTTGCGCTGCATGTTGAACGCCTGCCACAACTGCTGACGCCGCTCGCGTGATGCCTGCTTACGGGCCGCTTTAGCCGCGGCCTTGGCTTCCTTCGACGGCTTGCCGCCCTTGCCTCCTGCCATGCTGTCAGCTTAGATGGCGTGCCACCGGCCGGTCGGACCGCCTGACGCCCGGCGGCCCGCGGCGCGGCGATTCGGCCCGCTTTTCCCGGCGCGACCGCCGCCGACCGGCCAGAATGACCGGATGCGGCCGATCATCGAGAACCAGGCGTACTCCCCCGTCACCGACGGTGTCGACGACGCGACCGCCGAACGCCTCGCCGTCGCCCTGCGCTGCGCGACGGTGTCGGCCGAGGACCCCGGGCACGACGCCGACGCGGAGTTCGCCGCCCTGGCCGCCCACCTGGCGGCGGAGTTCCCGCTGGTCCACGCGCACCTGACGCTGACCACCTTCGGCCGCAGCAGGCTCTACCGCTGGGACGGCACCGACCCCGGCCCGGTCGCGGCGATTCTGCTCGCCCACCAGGATGTGGTCCCCGCCGAGGACGCGCAGCTCTGGACCCATCCGCCGTTCGCCGGGGTGGTCGACGAGGACTACATCTGGGGTCGCGGCGCGATCGACGACAAGAGCCGGGTGCTGGCCATTCTCGAGGCCGTCGAGTGGGCACTGGCCGCCGGGCTGCGCCCCCGCCATACCGTGTATCTGGCGTTCGGCCACGACGAGGAGGCGCTGGGCGCTGACGGCGCGGTGCCGATGGCGGCACACCTGCGGGCGGCGGGCGTGCGGGCGCGGCTGCTGCTCGACGAGGGCGGGGTGATCACCCAGGACGTGGTCGACGGGGTCGACCGGCCGGTGGCGACCATCATGCTCGGCGAGAAGGGGTTCGCGACGGTGCGGCTGTCGGTCACCGACGCGGGCGGGCATTCCTCGATGCCCGGCACGCAGACCGCGGTGGGCAGGCTCGCTCGCGCGGTCGCCCGGGTCCAGGACAACCCCCTGCCGCTGCGGCTGACCCCGGTGATCGCCGACATGCTCGCCCGGATGCGGGTGGCCATGCCCGAACCGCGCCGCACGCTGCTCGAACTCGCGGGCACTCGCGGCCTGAGCGTGCTGACCACCCCGCTGATCACCCGGATCCTCGCCGCGGCCCCGACCACCGCGGCGCTGGTGCGCACCACCACCGCGCCGACCGTGATCAGCGGTGGGGTGAAGGCCAATGTGCTGCCGCAGAGCGCCGAGGCGCTGGTGAATTTCCGGATCCTGCCGGGTGATTCGGTCGCCGAGGTGGTCGCGCACTGCCGCCGGGTGATCCGCGACGACGCGGTGGCGGTCGAGCTCGACGGGGCCACCTCCGAGCCCTCGCGGGTCACCGGGCCCGGCCCGGCCTTCGACCTGATCGACGAGCTGGCCACCGGACTCGTGCCGGGGATCGTCACCACCACCGGGCTGGTGCCCGGCGCCACCGACTCCCGGCATTTCGACGGCCTGGCCGAGACCCGCTGCAACTTCGCGCCCATCGTGCTGACCGCGACGGACCTGACCCGGATCCACGGAACCGACGAGCGGCTCTCGCGGCTGAACTACGCTCGGCTCATCGAGTTCAACCGGCGCCTGATCGAGCGGCTCGCCGCCCCGGCGCCCGACCCCACAGGAGCACGGTGATGACGACCGATACCGGCGAATTCGCGGGCCATGGCGGCCGGATCGCCTGGCGCGCATGGGAACCCGGGTCTGCTCCGCGCGCGGTGGTGGTGCTCGTCCACGGGGTCGCCGAGCATTCCGGACGCTACGAACACGTCGGGTCGGCGCTGGCGGACGCGGGTTTCGCCGTCTACGCGCTCGACCATGTCGGGCACGGGCTCTCCGAGGGGAGCTCGGCCAATATCGGCTCGATGCAGGCCGCCGCCGACAATGTGGCCACGCTGCTCGACCTCGCGGGCACCGCCCATCCCGGCGTGCCCCGGTTCCTGCTCGGGCACTCGATGGGCAGCCTGGTGGTGCTGCACCTGGCCACCCGCGGGCCCGTCGACGTGGCGGGCATCGTGGTCTCGGCACCGCCGCTGGACATCCCGCTCGGCAACCCGCTGCAGCGCCTGGCCGCACCCCTGCTCACCCGGGTGGCCCCGAATCTCGGTGTGCTGACCCTGGATTCGTCGACCATCAGCCGCGACCCCGAGGTGATCCGGGCCTACGACGAGGACCCGCTGGTGTTCCGCGGCAAGCTGCCCGCGCGCACCGCGGTGGAGATCCTCCAGCACACCGCGCTGGTCAAACAGCGCCTCGACGCCCTCACCGCCCCGCTGCTGGTGCTGCACGGCACCGACGACACCATCGCCGCGCCGTCGAGCGCCGACGTGCTCGAACGCGACGCGGGCTCGGCCGACCTCACCGTGCTGCGCTACCCCGGACTGTTCCACGAAGTCTTCAACGAACCCGAGAAGGAACAGGTGCTCGGCGACGTCACCGACTGGCTGAGCGGACATCTGCCCGAGGCCTGACCGGGCCGCATGTGCGCTGCCGCGCGGCGGGCGCCGGTGCCCGTCCACTGAACACCACCCATATTACCGACGGGTAACTTATCGCCGAGTAGACTCCGCCCATGGGAAACACCTCTTCCGGCGCCGTCGCTTTCATCCGCGCCAGCTGGCACAGCTCCATCGTCACCAAGGCACACGAGGGCTTCCTCGCCGAGTACGCCGGACTAGGGCTCGATCCGGCGGCGGTCGAGGTCTTCGATGTGCCGGGCGCCTTCGAGATCCCGCTGCACGCGCAGCGGCTGGCCCGCACCGGCCGCTACGACGCGGTCGTGGCCGCGGCGCTGGTCGTCGACGGCGGCATCTACCGGCACGACTTCGTCGCCTCGGCGGTGATCGACGGCCTGATGCGGGTACAGCTCGACACCGATGTGCCGGTGTTCTCGGTGGTGCTCACCCCGCACCACTTCCACGAGCACAGCGAGCACGTGGACTACTACACGAACCATTTCGTGACGAAGGGAGCCGAGGCCGCCCGCGCGGTGGCGAACACCCTCAGCTCCCTCCGGTCCCTGCCTGTGCGTCAGTAAACGGCACCATCCACCTTCGCCCTGACCAACAGCATCGAACCATGGGCATCCCCTGTCACATATGATCCAAGTCACCCACGATCGACGGAACCTCGGATCGGCATGTCCCGTCCAATTCCAATGACGCACCGAACGCCGGTAACGTCGGAGACTCACGGGGCGACATGTTCAACAATAAGTGGTTCATAGTGCGTGGAGCATCATTCTCGGCGCAATAGCGACTGTGACAACTCTCGCACGCGGAGAGCTTGCCCCTATGTAGCAACTATGTTGTTGCCACCGAGTGGGGAAAGCTGACCATCGACACGAGACCATCCAACGATGGTGACCCCATCGGCGTGGTGAGCTGGGCTTGGTTCATCAACATCACAGCTGACGTTCCGGGCCGATACGACTGGACTGTGTTCATCGACGGCACCGCTCGGTACCACTCCGGTTCTGTCTTTCACGTCGAGGCTGCCCATGCTGCCGGTAAGAACCTCTACGTAACACCGCTCAACCGATGTGTCATTCCATAACAATGTGAAAGAATTGCCTTGTGATCGAACTCAATCCCGTCACGGGTGCGCAGCTACTGGCCGACGACATCACTGCAGGCCTGGGGTACGAGGTCCAAGTCAATTCCACACAGTCTGACACCACAGATCCCCAGAGTCGGAGCTCGATCAGCATCCGAATTCCGTCTCTGGGGGTCGAGATGGGATTTCACCCGCAGCAGGGAGCTAGCCCGGAGTCGGTGGCTTGCCAACTGGCCAGCCATCTTCAAGACGACATCTTGTCGAAGACCGGCATGGTCTGGCCGACCGATCCCGGGGGCGGCGACCAGCCGCTGGTGCCGGGGGATACCGGATGGTATCGGGAGAGCGACCCCACGGTGTCGGTGCCGTATGGTCGCGCTGGTGCGGGCCATCGACCAGATGACTCCCTCGATGGCGTGGTGCGATGGTGGTTGGGTTACTGGTTCGTCGGCGTGATCGCCGACAAGGCCGGTGATGTGTGGTTCTCGGAACATGAATTCGAGGGCGATCTAACCTCAATTCAGCCGGGGACACGGGTCGACTTCCAGGTTGGCAGCAACTCGCACGGCCTGTTCCGCAAGGCCACCAGGGTTTCCATCCACTCGATAAATTGAATACTCCGCCAACAACGATTGCGGACACCGATTCATCGATCTGGGGTCGACCACGCAATGCGGTCGACCCCAGATCGGATGTCGGTTTCATTCGCCGAGAATACTCACCTATGCCTGGTTACTACTTGAATGGTCAGGCGGGGTTGCCCTCCAATTGGCACGAGTACCTTACATCCCCGGCACGCGCCGCCTAACGAGGCTGCCACTTCCCAACACGATTCGCGTCACCCGGGTGCGTGCTGGTGTTGTCGTTCTGCCTACACCAGGTGTAGTACGACTGCGTTTGTACCCACGCCATACACTCGCTTTCGGTGTCGAACTCACGCACCAGAACCGAGTTGAACTCGCCCGGGTCCGCCGTTGCCGAGACCGGATAGAGAATGGCACAGGAAGACGCGCCGATAAAGGCAGCAGACATCAGTTTCTTGAACATTACCGGAATCCTCATACTCCGTAATGGCCACGTAGGAATTCACCCCGAGTCGGCCAGATGGCCCCTCCAACTCAGCGACCGACTGCCTCCATCGTTACATCTGATCACATCGGTGTCAATCGCCGAAACTCTTTGCTGCGGAGCATGACTCACCATGCCAACATCTGGGTTTCGCGACCTGGCAAGCCAACGCGGCACCCCAGCAGCATGTCGGAATTATTCGAACCGATTCAGGCACCTTTCTTCACCGTCCATGACGCCCATACGGAATGCCTCGAGGCGCTGATACCCGCTCGGCGCAACTTTGCCATTGACGTCGCTGGCAGCGAGCCCGTCTGCCAGCAGTCCGGACACAGCCTCGTCGAGGTCGCCTGCCGACAGCCTCGGATCACTGCTCGGATCACTGAGTTTCGTCGTCAGCGCGCCGGACAGGCAGGCGGTGCGCAGGCCCGCCGACTCGGCGCCGGTCAGCGACAACTTGCGATCCTGCTGGACCGCCAGGGCGTAGCGCGACACGAAGACCACCGCCGCGTTGTAATCGCCGGTGACGACCGCTGATAGTGACTCGTCCTTGTCGGTCGAGACCTCGCCGCCGAGCTTGGCGAGCGCGGGCACATCAGTACTGATGGTGTTGCTGCCCGGACAGTACGACACCGGTTCGGTGGTAGTCGTCGAGGAGCAATTTCGGGTAACTCCCCCATATTCGAAGGTCGGCGCGTTCTTCACCGGCATCGATTTAGCCAGCTGAGAAGCCAGGTTGCGCAGTGTCTCACTGTCAATCGGTAGCTGCTCGTTCCGCTCATTCACTCCGAAAGTAGTCGGCAGGCCGCCGCGACGCTGGGCGATCTCGTCCTTGGTGATGCCCTTGCAGGTCGCGGCGCCCTCGGTGTAGCCCAGCTGCACCGCGGTGACCCGTTCGAAGGCCGAGCCGTGCACGGCGTTCGGGTCGTTGGGGTCGCTGTCGCGCACCGCCACCGTCGCACCGAGCACGCCGTTGAGGCCGTCGGTGGTGTTGAGGGTGAAGTGCTTCGAGTTGCCCTCGGCGACATGGCGCAGGAACACCCCGGCCAGGCAGTCGGCCTGCTGTTCCTTGACCAGCGCGTCCATGGTGAGACCGCGCAGCAGATCGGCCTGGGCCTGGATGGCGTGGCCGTATTCGTGGGCCAGCACCATGACCACCGACATCTCGTCGAAGCGGTCGATCAGCAGCGGCAGCAGGACCGAGCGGTCCCAGCCGATGGTGTGGTTGAGCGGGCAGTACGCGGCGTTGATCGAGCCGTAGGTACTGCTGAAGCAGAAGTCCACCGCCTCCGACTCCGATGCCTTCGCCGACCACGAGATGTACTTCGAGGCGGGCTTGAAGTCGCCGCGGAAGGTCTTGGAGTACTCGGTCTGCCAGTACTCCTCGATATCGGCGATGGCGTTGAGGGCCAGGCGGTCGACCGCGCCGCCGTCGCCGTTCTCGGCCTTGTTGTCGGCGTCCGGCACTCCGGAACGCGGCCCGCTCGGGCCGGTGGCCGAGGCCGCCCCCGCCACCTCCCACGGATTGTCGATGGCCGCGACGGCCTTGTCACTGGCGACGGTGTTCGCCGTGCAGCCGGTCGTGACAAGGCCGACGCTCACCAGTGCCGCTGCTGCGGTCACGGCGAAGCGATGTCTGATCATGCGCTGATTCCTCCCCGGGAATGACGCGGACACGAGCAGTCCGCAGTCGAGCGCTCACATGGTAGTCGAGATCGGTCAGTGGTCCAGCCGGACCGTGGCCAGCACCGCGCGATGATCGCTGCCCGGAATGGTCAGTGTGCGCACCTGTTCGGCGACGCCACCGGCGACGAGGATGTGGTCGATGCCGATCACCGGACCCCAGCGGCGATCGGCCGGGAAGGTCAGCAGCACGCCGTCACCGGTCTGTTCCGCGGCGGCGGCGAAGGGCCCGTCCAGCAGGGCCCGGTAGGCCGAATGGTGCTGGGTGGCATTGAAATCCGCGCCGACCACCGCGGGCCCGGTGACCCCGGCCAGGATCTCGTCGACCCGGCGCAGCTCCGCCGACCAGGCATCGAAGTTCAGGTTCGGCGGGATCGGGTGGAAGGCGAACACCGCGACGGGACCGCGCCGCGGGTGCTGCATGGTCGCGGAGATATTGCTCATGATGAAGCCGTCGTATTTCACGGTGTCGCGCAACGGGTATCGGCTGTAGATGCCGGTGCCGCCCCCGCCGGAGCGGGCCGGTTCCAGGTAGACGTGCGGCAGCTGCTCCTCCAGGCCCGCCGCGCGCAACCGCACGATCGCGTCGTCGGTGAGTTCGTCCACGGTGAGCACGTCGACCGCGTTGCCGCGCACCGCGTCGACCACCGCCGTCGGGTCGGCCTGTCCGAACAGCAGATTCGATTGCAGTACCACCAGTTCCGGACCGTCGGCGGCGCGGCTGTCGGGCACGAACGGCGGCACCAGCGTCCACAGCACCCCCGCCAGCACCACCCCGGCCACGCCCGCGCTGCGCCACTTGCGCGCCGCGAGCAGCAGCACCACGCCGAGCACGGCGCCCAGCATCAGCCACATCGCCCCCGAGGCCAGCAGCACCAGATTCCGCCGCTGCCAGTGCCCGGCGTGCAGGACGATCCCCGCCACCGCCGCGACCAGTGCGCCCCACCCCAGGCCGAGCAACGCCCGGTCCATCCATTTACGCATCATCGGGCCAGCCTAAGCGGCGCGATCCCAAAGCCCGCTGTGGCGGTTCTGAGGGATCTCTGAGGCCCGCCTCAGAGCGGCAGGCCCGCCTCGATCCAGTTGTAGGCCTGGATCTTGCGGGACTGCGGATCGTTGACGACCTGGTTGATCAGATCGTTGATCTGATCGGTCGACAGCGGATAGCCGTAGTGCTCGGCGGCCCCGGCCGAGGCCCACAGCGAGGCGAACAGGCCGGGACCGCCGAGCAGGTGGGTCAGCGCGGTGGCGACCTCCTCGACGGTGCCGAGCACGCCGTGCACCAGCGCGATGGCGATATCCTCGTCGCCGGGCAGCGCGCCGGGCGCCAGCGCGCCGGACTCGACCACGCGCTGGGCCAGCCAGGTGCCGGGGATCAGCGGGTTGGGGCCGACCGCGTCGCCCAGGTAGTAGCGCCACTCGCCCGGATTGCCCTGGTCGAAGGCGTGGATGTAGAAGGTGCGGGTCAGCGCCCACAGCGCGATGTAGCGCAGTGCGAGCAGCTCGGGGCCGAGTTCGGCGCCGCCCGCGTCGGCCCGGTCCTTCTCCAGCAGGTTCCAGGCGAACCGGAACCAGACCTGCTCGGAGTTGCCCACCCAGGTTGCGGGCAGCCGCTCGGCCAGGGCCGCGACATCGGCGGCCGGGCCGTCGAAGCCGAGATCGCCGGAGGCCTCCACGCGCAGGTTGTCGACATAGCCGCGCAGCGCGTCGACGGAGGTGAACACCGCGTAGCCGAGCTGGGCCAGGCGGGTGAGATCGGCATTGGCCGGTTCGAACACCAGCACCACCGGCATGCCGACACCTGGCTGCAGGCCGTCGGGCCAGAACGCCTCGGCCACGGCGAGTTCGCGGCCGGTGATCGGGTCGGCGACCTCGCTGTCGAGCAGCGGGAAGCCGAAGCCGTCGGCCACCAGATCGTCGACCAGCTCGTTCACCTGATCGACCGCGGGATCGCCCAGGGTGGCCCCGGCGACACCGACATTGACCAGGTTCGGCCGGTGCAGGGCGCCGGTGCGCAGCTGCTCGAGGAAGGCGTCGGCGGCCGCCGACAGCAGCAGCCTGCGCGCCCGCAGGAACTCGCGGTAGTTCTCCACCCGCCACAGCGCCGGGTCGGCCGGAATCCACTGCGAGGCCAGCACGCCGGGATGGCGCCGCTCCACCTCGGCGAGGTACTCGGCGGGATCGCGTTCGCCCAGTTCGGTTTCCGAGTCCGGGCTCAGGAAGCAGAAGTTGGCGATGGCGTTGATCTCGTTGCGCTCGTAGCCCGCGTCGCGCAGCATCGTCTTCGGGAACAGGTAGTGCACCTGCACCGGGGTGCGCTCGCCGAACTGGGCGATGCCCAGTTCCGTGCCGGAGCCCAGATCGCGCGAACCGTCCACGCGGGTCAGCAGATACAGCAGTGGGTAGAAGCGCGAGCCACGGGTGGCGCCGGAGAAATCGTCGGCGCACAGGTCCAGCGAGCCGCCGCGCAGGCGCTCCAGCGAGGCGATGAGCGCGTCGATCCCGCCGCGTTCGAGGGTCTCGTAGTCCTGCTGCAGGAAGGTCTCGGTGGAGCCGCTGAACCGGCCCCACAGCGCCTGGTGCACATACCAGTACAGCACCCGGTCGCGGTGCAGGTCGTTGTCGAAGCGGCCGCCGTTGAGGAACAGCAGGCGGGTGATCACCGGAATGGCGTAGCGGCCCATCAGGACCCGGTCGTGGTCGAGGCCGAGGCGGCCCGCCACCGTGTCGAGGAAGGAGTCGACCTGGGTGGCGGTGTCGCTGAGCGCCTGCTCGAACTCCGCGGGCGCCAGATCGCCGAGCGCGTCGAAATGAGCGCGGCCGTTGCCGACGGCGATCACATTGCGCAGCAACCAGTCCAGGGTGAAGGTGTAGCCGTCCTTGTCCCAGCGGATCAGGTGGTCGCGCAGGTTGCCGCGGGCCTGCGGCCACTGCGCGCACAGGGTGGCCAGGGCCAGATCGCCCTTGGAGAGTTTGGTGCCGCCGGAGTTGACCCGGTTGAAGATGTCGACGACCTCGTCGACGGTGCGATCCGACCCGGTGATGGTCTCCACGTTGAACTCGCGATGGGTGATCTCGCGCAGCTTGTTGAGCCGGGTCAGATAGACCGCCAGCGTGTCCGGGGACTCCTCGGTGAACCGGGACAGGTAGTGCATCGGGCCCTGGGCGAAGAGTTCGGTGATGTCGATCCAGGCCGGGCTGGTGTCGCGGCCGGGGAGCTGGAACTCGAAAACCTCACGCTCGACGTCGAAATGCAGGCCGGTGAAGGCGATCGCGTCGCCCTCGAAGAACGAGGGCGCGCGCCCGCGCACGATGCCGTAGAGGGTGGTGATGCGCTGCTGCCCGTCGAGCAGCAGCTGCCGCAGGCCCGATCCGGTGGCCGTGCCGCGCACGGCGATGTCCTCGGATCCGGTCTCCCACACCAGCAGCCCACCGACCGGATACCCCAGATACAGCGACCGCATGAGCCCGCGCACCTGATCCCGGTTCCACACGTATCCGCGCTGGAACTCCGGCAGGAGGACCGCGCCGGAGTCGATCTGGTCGAGCAGGTTGGACAGACGTGTCACGGCAGCCTTTCGATCGCGATCCGGTGACGGCGCAGCGCCCCATCGTTGCACGGATCGTACCGACAGACACCGACACTCCAGCGGCCGAACGGAACTGACGGACGCGGTCCCCGGCTACCGCGGTCCCGTCACCGCGTCCCGGAACTGCGGCGAGGCGTAGAACGGGGCCAGCCTGCGGCGCAACACGGTATCCAGATAGCCGCGCTCGTCGAGGGTTTCGAGCACCGAGGGGCCGAATCGCAGCGCCTCCTCGATCAGGTCCTCGCGGCTGATGCCCAGTTCGGCGAGCAGTTCGGTGAGCGGGGTGTCGCCGTATTTGTCGAAGACGTGGTCGATGCCCTCGTCGAGCAGCGCGTGGAAGTAGCCGGTCTCGCGGAAGGTGCGCCAGAACTCGAACGTGAGCACCACCGTGTCCTCGACATCGTCGGCCGAGACCAGGTCGCGGAAGGAACCGACCGCGTCGCCGGTGTGCTTGCGCCAGGTGGCACGGGCACCGTCGAGCAGCACCTCGTCGGCGTCGGTGCTGTTGCCGCGCAGCACGAATCGCGCGCCGGTGCGGGTGAGCCTGCCGACGCCGTTCTCGATCGCGGGCAGCGCGGGCTCGGCCAGGCGTACGAGGGCGCCGCGCAGCGACTGCGCCAGCCCGCCGCCCGCGTGCTTGCCGTCGTCGACGGCGGTGACCACCGCGCGCTGCACCGCCTCGACGCAGGCGTCGACGGTGACCGGGCTCGACAGCACCAGCCGCACCAGCCGATGGGTGACGTCCATCTCGGCCACCGCGTCGACCAGTTCGTCGAAGCGGCGCGGGTCGACCACGTCGCCCACCTCGAGCTCGTCGTTGACCCGATGGTTGTACAGCCGGGCCGCGATCTCGCCGACGAGTTCGGGAATCGCGCCCTCCACCGGGATCTGCACCGCGTACTTGTGCGCGACCGCCTTGATCTGGTCCCGGGTCACCGCCTCGGCCAGCGTCAGCCGTTCGGTCTCGTCGAGCAGGCCGTCGACCTCCTCCTCGACGAACTCGAAGAAGCTCTCCCGCCGCAGCAGCTGGTCCTTGGCGAAGGCCACGTGCGCGTCGAGCACCCGCATCGCCAGATCGAAGCCGTCCCCGTGCTCCGCGTTCTCACCCATGGTGCCCAGATTCGCACATCCCGCGCGGTGGTGCGTACAAGGCGCTCGTACCTGGTGCGACACGCCCGGACCGGTGGGGCAGACTCCGCCCAGATCGCCCTCCGACGAAGCCGTCTGCGCAGTTTGCCGACGAGTATGGCATACTTGGCTGCTGAGACTGGGCTGATCGCAAGTGATCGCCATGGCTCATCTACGGAAAAGACTTTAAGAAATCATGACTCAAGGCACTGTCAAGTGGTTCAACGGCGAGAAGGGCTTCGGCTTCATCGCCCAAGACGGAGGCGGCCCCGACGTCTTCGTGCATTACTCGGCCATCAGCGGCTCCGGCTTCAAGTCCCTCGATGAGGGTCAGCGGGTGGAGTTCGAGGTCGGCCAGGGCCAGAAGGGCCCTCAGGCTCAGGACGTCCGCGCCATCTGATTCCGGCGCTACCGTAGTCAAGCCCCGCACCCTCGGTGCGGGGCTTTTCTCGTTCTCACTCCCCGCCGAACACCCGCTCGACGACCGCCTTGGCCCGGCGGGTGATCCGCATGTAGTTGTCCAGGAACTCCGAACCGTCGTCGGTCGGCCAGCCCGCCACCCGCGCGACCGCCGAGAGCAACCGGCCCGGACCGGGCAGCTGATCGGTGGGCTTGCCCTTGACCAGCACCAGCGCGTTGCGCGCGGCGGTGGCGGTGATCCACGATTCGCGCAGCAGCGCGACGTCCTCGGGTTCCAGGATGCCCTCGGCCTCGATGACATCCAGCGACTGCAGCGTCGAGGTGTTGTGCAGCCCCGGCACCTCGTGCGCGTGGCGCAGTTGCAGTAGCTGCACCGTCCACTCGATATCGGCCAGGCCGCCGCGCCCCAGCTTGGTGTGGGTGGCCGGGTTGGCGCCACGCGGCAACCGCTCGGAGTCCACCCGTGCCTTGATCCGGCGGATCTCGCGGACCGCCTCGGCCGAGACGCCACCGGCCGGATAGCGGATCGGGTCGATGACGTGCAGGAACCGCACGCCGAGATCCTGATCGCCCGCCACCTGGTGCGCGCGCAGCAGCGCCTGGATCTCCCACGGTTGCGCCCACTGGTCGTAGTAGGCCTGGTAGGCGGCCAGCGTGCGGACCAGCGCGCCGTTGCGGCCCTCCGGGCGCAGGCCCGCGTCGACCTGCAGCGGCGGGTCGGTGCTCGGCGCGCCCAGCAGGCGCTGCACCTTCTCGGCCACGCCGATGGCCCACTTCACCGCGGTGGTCTCGTCCTCGCCGGGGCGCGGATCGCAGACGAACAGCACGTCGGCGTCGGAGCCGTAGCCCAGTTCCATGCCGCCGAGCCTGCCCATGCCGATGACCGCGAAATCCGCGGGCGCGGGGGCGCCGCGCTCGGCTTCCGAGGCCCGGATGATCGCCCGCAGCGCGGCCTCGAGCACCGCGACCCACACCGAGGACAGCGCCGCGCACACCCGCGGCACATCCAGCATGCCGAGCAGATCGGCCGAGGCGACCCGGGCCAGCTCGTGCCTGCGCAGCGAACGGGCGGCGGCCACCGCGCGGCGCGGGTCGTCGTAGCGGGCGGCGGCGGTCTGGATGCCGCGCGCCACGTCCTCGGGCTGCGGGCCGAGCAGCTGCGGGCCGCCCGGGCCGTCGGCGTACATGCGGATCGTCTCGGGGGCGTTGATCAGCAGGTCGGGCAGGTATTCCGAGGAGCCGAGCACGATCATCAGGCGCTGCGCGATGGCGCCCTCGTCGCGCAGTTCGCGCAGGAACCAGATCTGGTCGTCGAGGCCCTCCGAGACCCGGCGGTAGGCCAGCAGGCCCGCGTCGGGGTTGGGGGTGTCGCCGAGCCATTCCAGCAGGGTCGGCAGCAGCAGCGCCTGGATGCGGCCCTTGCGGGAGACCCCGCCGGTGAGGGCCTTGAGGTGGCCGAGGGCGTTCTCGGGGGCCGCGTAGCCGAGGGCGGCGAGCTGGCGCACGGCCGCGTCGGGGCTCAGGCGCAGCGCGTCGGAGTCCATCCGGGCGACCGCGTCGAGCAGCGGCCGGTAGAACAGCTTGGCGTGCAGGCGCCGCACCCGCACCGCGTTGCGGCGGATGTCGGAGTCGAGCACGCCGACGGCGTCCTGGCGGCCGTCCGGGCGGATGTGGGCCGCGCGGGCCAGCCAGCGCATGCCCTCCTCGTCGTCGGCGGCGGGCAGGGTGTGGGTGCGCTTGAGCCGCTGCAATTGCAGGCGGTGTTCGAGCAGGCGCAGGAATTCGTAGGAGGCGGTGAGGTTGGCGGCGTCGTCACGGCCGACGTAACCGCCCGCCGCCAGCGCGGCCAGCGCCTCGACGGTATTGGTCACATGCAGCGACTCGTCGACCCGCCCGTGCACCAATTGCAGCAGCTGCACGGCGAATTCGACATCGCGCAGGCTGCCCGCGCCGAGCTTGAGCTCGCGCTCGCGCAGATCGGCCGGGACCAGGTCTTCGACGCGGCGGCGCATGGCCTGCACGTCGGCGACGAAGTCGGGGCGTTCCGAAGCGGTCCACACCATCGGCATGAGCGCGTCGCGGTACTGCTGCCCCAGTTCCAGATCGCCGGTCATCGGCCGATTCTTCAGCAGCGCCTGGAATTCCCAGGTGCGCGCCCAGCGCTTGTAGTAGGCCAGGTGCGAGTCGAGGGTGCGCACCAGCGCGCCCGCCTTGCCCTCGGGTCGCAGGGCCGCGTCGACCTCGAAGAAGGCCGAGCCCGCGACGCTCATCATCTCCGCGGCCAGGCGAGTGGCGGTGGCGTCGGCGGGTTCGGCGACGAACACCACGTCCACGTCGCTGACGTAGTTCAGTTCGCGCGCACCGCATTTGCCCATCGCGATCACCGCGAGGCGCACCGGCACTTCACCGTTCTTGCAGACCCGCGCCACCGCGACCGACAGCGCCGCGGTGAGCGCGGCGTCGGCCAGGTCCGAGAGCTGCATGCCGACCACGGTGTAGGGCGGCACCGGCTCGTTCTCCACCGTGGAGGCCAGGTCGACGGCGGCCAGCAGCATCAGCTGATCGCGATACCTGCTGCGCAGCAACGCGATCGCCTCCGGCCCGGCGATCCCGGCGCGGAACAGCATGGGTCCGGCGTGCGGGCCGGTCTCGGGCTCGGCGTCGACGGCGTCGAGCAGATCCGCGATGAGTTCCTCGCGGGGTGGCAGTTCCGGGCGGCGCAGCAGCCGCCACGCGGCGGGCTCGGCGACGAGGTGGTCACCGAACGCGGTCGAGGAGCCGAGCAGCCCGAACAGCCTGCCGCGCAACCGGGTTTCGGCGCGGATGGCCGAATCCAGTTCGGCCCACCCGTCTCCCAGCGATTCGCGCAACCGGATGAGCGTGGACAGCGTGAGATCGGCGTCGGGCGAACGCGACAGCGCCCAGAGCACGGGCACGCCGTCGACATTGTCCCAGCCGAGTTCGCGCAGAGACGCCGCCGCGTTCGGTTCGAGGAGACCGAGCCGGCCGACGCCGGGAACAGCGGAGCGGGCAGTCGGGGGCCGGACCATGCCGATAAAACTACATGGTCCGGGCAACGAAGTCGTCACGCCGAAACGAGCGGTCGGTTCGGCGCCGTCCTCAGAGGCTCAAGTACTCTTTGAGCTCCCACGGGGTGACCTGGCTGCGGTAGTCGGCCCATTCGCGGCGCTTGTTGCGCAGGAAGAAGTCGAACACGTGCTCGCCGAGGGTCTCGGCCACCAGCTCCGAGCGCTCCATCGCCTGCAGCGCCTCGTCGAGGGTGCCGGGCAGCGAGCGGAAGCCCATGGCGCGACGCTCGGCGTCGGTCAGGGCCCACACGTCGTCCTCCGCCTCGGGCGGCAGGGTGTAGCCCTTCTCGATGCCGCGCAGACCGGCGGCCAGCAGCACCGCGAAGGTCAGGTACGGGTTGCAGGCCGAATCGGGGCTGCGGATCTCGACGCGGCGCGAGGAGGACTTGTTCGGGGTGTACATCGGCACGCGGACCAGCGCCGAGCGGTTGGACCGGCCCCAGGAGGCCGCCGTCGGGGCCTCGCCGCCGTGGATCAGGCGCTTGTAGGAGTTGACCCACTGGTTGCTGATCGCGCTGATCTCCGGGGCGTGCTCGAGGATGCCCGCGATGAACGAGCGCGCGGTGAGCGAGAGGTTGTTCGGGTCGTCGGGGTCGGCGAAGGCATTGGACTCGCCCTCGAACAGGCTCATGTGGGTGTGCATGGCCGAACCCGGGTACTGGGAGAACGGCTTGGGCATGAATGTCGCGCGCACGCCCTCGTCGATCGCGACCTCCTTGATGAGGTAGCGGAAGGTCATCACGTTGTCGGCCATCGACAGCGCGTCGGCGTAGCGCAGGTCGATCTCCTGCTGGCCGGGGGCGCCCTCGTGGTGGCTGAACTCCACCGAGATGCCCATCGACTCGAGCGCGTCGATGGCGTGGCGGCGGAAGTTGGGGGCCGAGTCGTGCACGGCCTGGTCGAAGAAGCCGCCGTTGTCGGCCGGGACCGGGGCGCCGTCCTTGAGGTTGTTCTCCAGCAGGAAGAACTCGATCTCGGGGTGCACGTAGCAGCTGAAGCCCACGTCGGCGGCCTTGTTGAGCTGACGGCGCAGCACGTGGCGCGGGTCGGCCCAGGACGGGGAGCCGTCGGGCATGGTGATGTCGCAGAACATGCGGGCGGAGTGCTGGTGACCCTTGGAGGTCGACCAGGGCAGCACCTGGAAGGTCGAGGGATCCGGACGCGCGACCATGTCGGCCTCGGACACCCGCGCGAAGCCCTCGATCGCCGAGCCGTCGAAGCCGATGCCCTCTTCGAAGGCGCCTTCGAGCTCGGCGGGAGCGATCGCGACGGACTTGAGGTAGCCCAGCACGTCGGTGAACCAGAGACGCACGAAGCGGATGTCCCGCTCTTCGAGCGTCCGCAGCACGAATTCCTTCTGGCGATCCATACCGGCGAGCGTAAGCACCTGGCGTTAAATCCGTGTTACATACACGCGCGGGTTTGCGTTCCGATCGCCTCGTTCGCGCCTCTCACCGGCGCGGACGAGGCGATCGGGCCTCTCAGCATGTGAGATCGGAGGCGGGCGTGGTGAGTTCGACGAGGTAGTCGATCACCGCGTCGTCGAGGCAGCGGTCCCCCGCGACCAGCGCGGCGGTGTGCCGGTTGCCGCGGAAGGTGATCAGCTCGGCGCCCAGCTGGTCGGCCAGATCGACACCCGCCTGGTACGGCGTGGCCGGGTCGTCGGTGGTCGAGACCACGACGACGGGCGGCAGGCCGGGGGCCGAGATGCGGTGCGGGGTGCTGGTGTTGGGCACCGGCCAGGACGCGCACAGTTCCATCGGGGCCGCGCCGGTGCCCTTGCCGTCGTCGAGGAAGGGGGCGGCCTTGCGGTATTCGGTGTCCTGGCGGCCGGTCACGGCGGGATCGGTGATGCGCGGATCGTCGACGCAGCGGATGGCGTTGAAGGCGTCCTGGGTGTTGGCGTAGCTGCCGTCCTCGCGGCGGCCGTCGTACATGTCGGCCAGTTTCAGCAGGGTGTCGCCCTTGCCCTCGCGCAGTTCCAGCAGGCCCTGGGTGAGGATGTTCCACAGGTCGTCGGTGTAGAGCGCCTGCTGCACACCGGTGATGGCGTCGCCGTAGCTGAGCCCGCGCGGGTCGGCGGTGGCGGCCGGGGTGGTCTCGAGCGGGCCGACCAGCTCGCGGAAGCGGGCCACCGCCTGGGCCGGGTCGGTGCCCAGCGGGCATTCGGCGTGGGTGGCGCAGTCGGCGGCGTAGGCGTTGAACACGCCCTGGAAACCGGCGGCCTGGCGCAGCGATTCCTGGACCGGGTCCTGCGAGGAGTCCACCGCGCCGTCGAGCACCATGGCGCGCACGTTCTGCGGGAACTTCTCGGCGTAGGCCGAGCCGAGCCGGGTGCCGTAGGAGTAGCCCAGGTAGCTCAGCCGCGGGTCGCCCAGCGCGGCCCGGATGACGTCCATGTCCTGGATCACCTCGCGGGTGCCGACGTGGGCGAGCAGATCGGTGCCGGTGCGCTGGGCACAGCGGTCGGCGTATTCGCGGTTGTCGGCCTCGGCGGCGGCGATGCCCTCGGGGGTGTTGTCCAGCGGAGGCTCGGCGCGTTCGGCGTCGGCCTGCTGCGGCGTCAGGCAGACGATGGCGGGCAGCGACGAACCGACGCCGCGCGGATCGAAGCCGACCCGGTCGAAGCGCTCGGCCAGCGGCGTGCGGTTGCCGATGCCGACCATGGACAGGCCCGAGACACCCGGTCCGCCGGGGTTGAGCAGCAGCGAACCGAGTTTCTTACCGCTGGCCGGGATGCGCGAGAGCGCGATCTGGGCGGTCTCCCCGTCAGGGCGCGCGTAGTCCACGGGCACCGTGACCCGCGCGCACTCGGCGTTGGGGGGCAGCCGGTCATCGGGGCTGCCGTACTCCGCGCACGAGCCCCAGTCGATCTGCTGCTGATAGAAGCTGTCCAGTCCGGCAGGCGGCGCGGGCATCGGGGCGGCGGGAGCGGCCTCGTCGGTGGCCGAGCACCCGGTGACGATCAACGCGCTGATCGCGCCGAGGAGTACGACGAGCCTGCCTCGCTGCACAGTGGGCCCACCTTTCCGCGCCGCTGGGGCGCACAGCACGATGCGCCCGTTCCAGCGACGGGGCTCGCTGTCACGGTAGCTCGAGCGCCGGTGTGACCGATCACACCGGCTCGGCCCCTTAGAAGGCCCCCGGCCGGGGTGGCACACTGGATTCGTCAGAAAAACCCGGGGACCCGCTACGGGCCTCGAGGAACCAGACGAAAGGGACGATGATGTCCGTATCCGATGAGCAGACCCCTGCCTACGGTGCCGCTCCCGCCGAAACCAAACCTCGCCGCAAGACCCGTGTCCAGCATCTGCAGCAGATGAAGGCCGAGGGCGAACGCTGGTCCATGCTGACCGCCTACGACTATTCCTCCGCGCGCCTGTTCGAAGAGGCGGGCATTCCGGTGCTGCTGGTCGGCGATTCCGCCGCCAATGTGGTCTACGGCTACGACACCACCGTGCCGATCACCGTCGACGAGCTGATCCCGCTGGTGCGCGGGGTGGTCCGCGGCGCCCCGCACGCGCTGGTGGTGGCTGACCTGCCGTTCGGCACCTACGAGTCCTCCCCGCAGCAGGCGCTGGCCACCGCCACCCGGTTCATGAAGGAGGGCGGCGCGCACGCGGTCAAGCTCGAGGGCGGCGAACGTGTCGCCGAGCAGATCGCGCTGATCACCGCCGCGGGCATCCCCGTGATGGCGCACATCGGCTTCACCCCGCAGAGCGTGAACACCCTGGGCGGTTTCCGCGTGCAGGGCCGCGGCGACGGCGCCGAACAGCTCATCGCCGACGCCATCGCCGTCCAGGAGGCCGGTGCCTTCTCGGTGGTCATGGAGATGGTCCCCGCCGACCTGGCCGGTCAGGTGACCCACAAGCTCACCATCCCCACCGTCGGCATCGGCGCGGGCGCCGACTGCGATGCCCAGGTGCTGGTCTGGCAGGACATGGCTGGCTACACCAGCGGCAAGACCGCCAAGTTCGTCAAGCGCTTCGGCAATGTCGGCGACGAACTGCGCTCCGCCGCGGCCGCGTACGCGGAGGAAGTCCGCCAGGGCACCTTCCCCGGACCGGAACACAGCTTCTGAGCTGACCGCACTCCCGGCCCGCACCCGCGACCCCGAGGAGCGGCGGCCACGAAGTGGCCGGTCGCGGCCGGGTCGCCGGTCAGCGCTCGAAGCGCATGCCGAAGGCGAGTCTCGAGCGCTGACCGGCGGCCCCTCGGGGCCGCGACTCGAGCGCGCCAGCGCTCCAACAAACACAGCCGCAAACCTCTGTGGGCGGTAGACCCTGGTTCCACTCGCACTCCCCGCGAAGCCCAGCAGACCTGGCAGACTCGATGGCGACCTTTCGCCGACCAGTCATGAGGTACCGATGCACCGCCGTGGGATATGCCGCACCGTCGTTTCACTGGCCGCAGCGCTCGCCGTCGCAGGTCTGACCGCCTGCGGCGGTGCCGAACCGGCCCGGGACGACACGGCGGCCACCACCACCACCGTCGCGACCACCACCACGGCCGCCAAGCCCGGCGAGGTGGTCATCAGTGACGCCGCGGCCACCCAGCTGTGCGAGATGATCCGCCCCGAGCTGTCGAACTTCCGGGTGCAGGGGCCGACGCTGGGCCGGATCTCGCTCAACGCGATGGTGCACGAGTGGGCGCTGCGCAACGGCGGGATCAACGGGCAGGTGCTGGCCGACAAGGCGATCGTCGACCGGGTCACCACGGGGACCTGCGCCGAAGTGCGCGACGAGGCGCTCACCGCCCTCGAGCTGCCGAATCTCGCTGCGGGACTGGCCTTCTGATGCGCGTTCTCTACCCCGAGATCGAGCCGTTCGAGCAGGGCCTGCTCGACGTGGGCGACGGCCAGTCGGTGTACTGGGAGGTCAGCGGGAATCCGCAGGGCAAGCCGGTGGTGTTCGTACACGGCGGGCCCGGCGGCGGCACCGGCCCGATGCAGCGGCGCTTCTTCGATCCGGCGGTGTACCGGATCGTGCTCTTCGATCAGCGTGGGTGCGGGAAGTCGGTGCCGCACATCGCCGATGGCGCGAGCCTGGCCACCAACACCACCGCGCACCTGATCGCCGACATGGAACTGCTGCGCGAGCGGCTCGGGATCGACGGCTGGCAGGTGTTCGGCGGGTCGTGGGGGTCCACCCTCGGGCTGGCCTACGCGCAGGCGCATCCGGAGCGGGTCACCGAGCTGGTGCTGCGCGGGATCTTCCTGTTGCGGCGCAAGGAGATCGACTGGTACTACAACGGCGCGGCGGGCAATGTCTACCCGGCCGAGTGGGCGAAGTTCCTGGCGCCGGTGCCGGTCGAGGAGCGCGACGGCGACCTGGTGGCGGCCTATCACCGGCTGCTGCACGCCGAGGATCCGCAGGTCGCGCTCGACGCCGCGGTCGCCTGGTCGACGTGGGAGGGCGCGACGAGTTCGCTGCTGCCGCAACCGGATCGGGTCGCCGAGACCGGCGAGGCGCGCTTCGCGCTGGCCTTCGCGCGCATCGAAAACCACTATTTCCGGCACGGCGGATTCCTCGACGAGGGACAGTTGCTGCGTGACATCGATCGGATCGCCGACATCCCCGGGGTGATCGTGCAGGGCCGTCACGACATCGTGTGCCCGGCGGTCAGCGCCTGGGACCTGCACACCGCCTGGCCCGGCTCGACCCTGCACATCGTGGAGGACGCGGGCCACACCGCGCACGAGCCCGGCATCACCCACCACCTGGTGGCGGCGACCGACGCGTTCGGGAAGCGAGACTGAATCATGGCGCCCACGGCCGCAACCGCCCTGCGCACCGCCCTGTGCGAGGACATCGACCGGCTGCTGGCCGCCGAACCCGAGGTGCGCGCCGACGCCGACGACTCGGTGCACCAGATGCGGGTGGCCACCCGGCGGCTGCGCAGCGTGCTGCGCTCCTATCGCGCGCTGTTCGTCACCGAGGACGCGGTGGCCACCGGCCACGAACTGAAGTGGCTGGCCGACCTGCTCGGCGTCGCCCGGGACGCCGAGGTGCGCGCCGCCCGCTTCCGCACCCTGCTGCGCGGCTACGACGAGGTCCCCGTGGAGGTGATCCGGGCCCTGGTCGGCGCCTCCCGCCACGTCTACGCGACCGGCCACGCCGAGATCCTCACGACCCTCGACGGCCCCCGCTACCGCCGCCTGGCCGAACTCCTCACCACCTGGCGCACCGCACCCCCGCTCACCGCCGACGCGGCGCGCACCGACGCGGCCACCGCCTTCGACCACGTCCTGCGCCGCGACCGCAAGCGCCTGCGCAAGCTGGTCCTCGCCGAACCCACCGCCGCCCCCGCCGACCGCATAGAACTACTGCACGACATCCGTAAGAGCGCCAAGCGGTTACGGTATTCCGCCGAGGCCGCCACCCCCCTCCTTGGTACCGACGCCGCCGCCCTTGGCACCCAGGCCAAACGCCTGCAGACCGTCCTGGGCGACCACCGCGACGCCGTCGAATCCCGCGACGCGATTCAGGCCGCCGCGGCCGACCTCTCCCCCACCGGCGCCACCCTCTTCGAACTCCTCGCCGACACCGAGGAATCCGCCGCGGGCCATGCCCTGGCCCGCTACCCCGCTGCCGCGGCCTTCATCACCGGAACCCCCTGACCCGAACCGAATTCGGCCCGGCGGGGCCCCTGGGTTACCCGCCAGCGCAGACGCGAGCACAGCGAACACCATCAGCGCGAGCGTCGCGCCCATCCAGTACCGCTGCTCCGGCGGAATCAGCGCGTTCGGCCGAGCGGCGAATCGCTCGGGGTGTTCGCGTGAACTACCCGCCTGCCGCGCGGTATTCACGCCGGGTTCTCCTGGTGCGCGCCGACCGTCATCGTGCCCCCTTCTCGCCGTACCGAACCCCTTTCGCGGGTCACGCTAGCCGGGGGCACCGACAGGTCGGCGGTGACGATCAATCCCCGTAGGTGAAGGCGATCGTGCGGGTGGTGGGGTCGGCGGTGGTGAGGCGGACGGGGACGGTCGCGCCTTCGGGGGGTTCGCCGGTGCAGCGGGCCAGGATGGGCGGCTCGGGGAGGAAGATCTCGGCGTCGCGGGTGCCGGTGGCCTCGCGCAGGACGACGGCGGTGAAGCCGGTGCCGACGCGGGGGCGCAGGATGGTGGCCTCGGTGAGGTCGACGCAGGCGCGGTCGACCTTGTTGGCGAGGGCGTCGGTGCGGCGCATGGTGTCCACAGCGGTGTCGAGGCCGTCACGGACCCAGGCGGGGACCTCGGTGCCCGCGCAGTGGGCCAGGCAGATCTCGGTGGTGTAGCGGTCGGCCAGGCGGCGCAGGGGGGCCGTGACGTGGGCGTAGGGGGCGCCGATGGCGCTGTGGGTCAGGCGGTCCGGGCTCTGGTCGTCGAGGTCGGCGAGCGAGGTGTAGCCCGCGCCGCGCAGCAGCGAGGTGGCCTCCGACATCAGCACCAGCGCCTCCGCGGAGTTGGCGTCGAGCCCGGCCAGCATCCGGCCCACCGGCATGTCGGCGGGCCAGGTGACGCCCAGGGCGGCGGCGGTGCGGCGCATGGACTCGACGGCGCCCGGCGCGGGCGGGGGCATGGTGCGCAGCAGGCCGAGCGGAGTTCCCTTGTGCTCCAGCATGATCCGGGCCGCGCACATGCCGGTGAGCAGGGAGACCTGTTCGTTCCAGTCGTCGGCCTCGGTGCGCGGTTCCAGCTCCAGCCGCCAGTTCTCGCCGTCGCGGACCACGTCCTGGGCGGGTAGGCGCAGTGAGATGGCGCCGCGGTCGAAGCCGTCCTCGATGCGCAGCTTGCCGAATTCGGGCAGCGCGGCGATCGAGGGATGCAGGGTGCCCGCGTCGGCGTCGGCCTGGACCCCGGCGTAGTCGAGCCGGGCGCGGGAGCGCACCAGCGCGCGGGTCACCGTGGCCGAGCGGGGCACGGCGGCGGCGTCGAGGTCGATCGTCCAGAGGGTGGCGGGGCGGTCGACGCCGGGCAGCAGGCTGGCGGTGTCCTCGGACAGCACCGGCGGATGCAGCGGCACGGTGCCGTCGGGCAGGTAGAAGGTCTGGCCGCGGGCGAGGGATTCGCGGGCGAGCGCGCCGTCCGGCACGATCACGGCACCGAGGTCGGCGATCGCGTAGTGCAGGGTGAAGCCGGTGTCGGTGCGGAGCAGATGCAGCGCCTGGTCCAGATCCAGGGCGCCGGGTGGGTCGATGGTCACGAACTCGATGTCGGTGCGATCGACCCGGGAGCCCGCGAACGCGTCCACCGCGTCGCGGGCCGCCGAGACGGCCTCGGCCGGATAGTCCGAGGCCAGCCCGAATTCGGAACGGATGGCGCCGAAGTCGACCGGCGCCGAGACGATCCGCGGATGGAGTTCCATCCGTGCAGCGTATTACTGCAGCGCCAGCATGGTGCCGTTGAGCTGATCGAACGGGCCGTACACGGTGAAGGTGACCCGGCCGTTGGGCACCGCCGAGGACACCGCGGCCGCCGCGTCGAGCGCCTGGCCGAAGGAGGCCGCCGAGGGGTGCGGCAGCCCGGCGACGGTCAGGCCGAAGCGGGTCTGGTGGACCCAGGCGGTATCGGCCGGGCTGAGGTCGACCTGGACCCCACCGGCCAGCGGGGTCACCGCGACCGCGCTCGCCGAGCCGGCGCCCAGCGAGGTGAGAACCGCCGCGGCTCCGGCGATCAGTGCCCCGGCGACAATGGAACGAACTACCCGCATGTGTATGTGACCTGCTTCCGCGATCGAATGTGTTGGGCTCGCCACGATCGGCGGCGAGCCGGGCCGACGGCGAACACTCTATGACCTCGCTCACGTTCCCGGCGAGTTCCTGCGCATTTTCACCGACCCGACATACACCGCGCGCCAGTTGTTACTGTGTCGGCGGCACCTCCGGCAGACGCCGGACGGTGCGGCACCCACGTCGATAAAGGGGAGTTCCGCGCGTATGTCGTCGCTGCTTTTCGATTACCTGTTGCCGATCCTCGGACCGGACCAGGCGTCGTACTGGGCCCAGCTGCTGGTGATCAACCCGGCATAGCTGACGTCTAACAGATCTCAGACCTGCCGCCTCCCGTCTCGCCGACGGGAGGCGGCGCGTTTTCCGGGGTATTAGCATCCCGCTGCGTGAGTAGAACTACCGCCGCCCTCGCGGCCAGTGCCACCGTCTTCGCCCTGCTGCTGGCAGGCTGCGGCGACGATTCCGCGGCCACCGATTCCGCGGCGACCACCGCCGCCCCCACCGCCCAGCTCGACGCGAGCAAGGCGGGCATGTTCGTGGTGAGTTACCGCAACGCCTTCCCGAAGCTGGCCGACGGCCGCGACGACGCCGCCCTGAGCGGCCTGCTGGCCCAGACCTGCGGTGACATCACCGCGGGCAAGTCCAAGGACGACGTGGTCGCCGGGATCGAGAAGAACGCCACCAACGGCGCCACCACCGCGACCAACGACGAGGCGCAGGCGATCTACGAGATGTCCAAACTCATGTGCTGAGGCCGGTTCCCGGCGAGCCGAGGCGGCGCTTCCCACGGTGGGGGCGCCGCCTCGTCGTTCGTCGGGGGGCGGACGAGCCGACCTGTAAGCCGGATCCTGTCCCCGGTTCGCACCGGGGGGCGACCATCCATCTGGACACACCGTCGCCGGGTGCCTCGAGCGGTCCACCCGCAGGCTCGGGCGAGCAGCCCTCGAACACCTGCGCAGCCGCACCGCGAGGTGCGACCTTCGACCTTGCTCCGGGCGGGGTTTACCTAGCCGCCCCGGTCACCCGGGGCGCTGGTGCGCTCTTACCGCACCGTTTCACCCTTACCGCGCGTGCGCGCGGCGGTTTGTTTTCTGTGGCACTGTCCCGCGGGTCGCCCCGGGTTGCCGTTAACAACCGCCCTGCTCTGTGGAGTCCGGACTTTCCTCGGCCACGGGCAGCGGCACTGTGTGCCCGTTCCCGTCGCCGCGGTCGCCCGGCCGACTCGTCCGCCGCTACAGCCTACTCGGTACGGTTATCTCTCATGGAACGTGTCGACGTCAGTTTCCCCTCGGGTGACCAGCAGTGCGCTGCCTGGCTCTACCTGCCCGACGGCGCGCCCCGGCCGCGACCGTTGGTGATCATGGGACACGGGCTGGGGGCAACCCGCGAAATGGGGTTGGATCGGTATGCGCGGCGGTTCGTCGCGGCGGGGATGGGGGTGCTGGCGTTCGACTACCGGCATTTCGGTGCCAGTGAGGGCGCGCCGCGCCAGCTGCTGCACATCGCCCGTCAGCGGCAGGACTGGAAGGCCGCGATCGCCTACGCGCGCAGCATCCGGGGCTTCGATGCCACCCGGATCGCGTTGTGGGGCACCTCGTTCGGTGGCGGGCACGTGCTCGCGGTGGCGCCCGAGGACGACTACATCGCCGCGGTGGTGGCGCAGGTGCCGTTCACCAGCGGGTGGGCCTCGTCGATGGCCAAGGGCCCGATCAGCCTGACCAAGGTGGCCACCATCGCCGCCACCGACCTGCTGGTGGGGCCGATCCGGCGCAAGCCGATCGGTATCCGGCTGGCCGGGCGCAAGCGCTCGGCGGCGCTGATGAGCGCCTCGGACGTGCCGGAGGGGTACGGCAGGCTGGCCGAGGAGAGCGCCACCTACGAGCCGAAGGTCTCGGCGCGCGTGGCGTTCTCGACGCTGTTCGATTCGCCGGGCCGCCGGGCCAAGGCGGTGAAGGTGCCGGTGTTCTACGCGATCGCCGAGAACGATTCGATCGCCCCGCCCGCGCCGACCCGCAAGGCCGCCGAGCGCACCAAGCACGCGGTGGTCAAGCAGTATCCGGTCGGGCACTTCGACGTGTACTTCGACGACGTCTTCGAGCAGGTCGTGCGCGACCAGACCGATTTCCTGGTCTCGGTCCTGCGGCCATGAACAGCGGGACGCGGCAGCCGGATCGGTTGCCGCGCCCCGGCCGGGTCGATCAGAGGGGCTGGAAGCCCGCGCCGACGCCACCCGCGCGGTTCAGCACATCGAGGATGACCTGGATGGGCTGGAAGTAGGCGGGCGAGTGGATCGGGTTGGCGGTGTTGGTGCACGGCACGTCGAAGTCGATCGGGCCGAGACCGGTGAGCCTGCCCTGGTTCATGCCGACCAGGCGGTCGCCGACGACGACCGGACCGCCGGAATCGCCGGGCTGCGAGCAGTACTGGTTGATCGAGGTGCCCTCGAGCTCACCCCACACCACCCCGCAGCTGCGGCCGCTGGTGCGGCCGTCGGAGCACACCGTGGTGCCCGGAGCGGGCGCGGGACCGATCCCGGCGACGGTGGTCTGGCCGACGGTGCGCACCGGCAGCACCTTGGCCGCGTCCAGCTGCAGCACAGCGAAATCCAGGTAGTCGCCGTCGTCGGAGAAGGCGACGGTGCCGATCACCCCGGCGTGCAGCGCCTGCTCGGCGCCGACCTTGGCCCCGGTCGGGGCGCAGTGCCCGGCGGTGATGCCGACCAGCCTGCCCGCGTTGTCGTGACCGATGGTGGTCAGCGAGCAGCCGGAGTCGTTGTCGAAGACGATGCCCGAGGCCGCGCCGAGCACCACGCTCGGGTCGGCCGATACGCTGCCCACCCCGGCCGATGCGGTGAGCGCCCCCGCGATGGCCGCCGCGAATGCCGCCATCCGTAGAAACCTCATCAAGTACCTTTCTCGATGGCCGCGGCATTCCGCGCGCCCGTGAACCTTTCGGGTGCGCGCGCGTGATCGTTACGCAGGCCGCCTGCCGGCGCCGACCGTACCCCGAGGGGGTGCTAGCCCGCCAGGTACGAGGTGTCGTTGACCAGCCGCACCGAGGCGCCGCCGTCGGGATAGAACTCGGCGACGCACAGTGAGGCGAGGTCCAGGTGCAGGCGGTACAGCAACGAAGGGCCGACACCGAGCGCCAGCTGCAGCAGTGTCTTGATCGGGGTGACGTGGCTGACCACCACCACGTTCTGCTCCGGGTACAGCGCCACCAGATCGCGGCGCACCGCTTCGATGCGCTCGCGCACCTGATCGAAGCTCTCGCCGCCGGGCGCGGGCAGCGACGGGTCGCCCAGCCAGGCGCTGTGCAGTTCCGGATCCCGCTGGGCCGCTTCGGCGAAGGTGAGTCCTTCCCAGCTGCCGAAATCGGTCTCGATGAGCCCGTCGAGGACCCGCACGCCGACCCCCAGCGCGGCCGCAGCGGCCTCGGCGGTCGAGCGGGCGCGTTGCAGCGGGGAGCTCACCACGGCGGCGATATCGCCCTTGGCGGCCAGCATCTTCGCCGCGCGTTCAGCCTGTTCGCGGCCGAGCTCGGTCAGCGGCGGGTTGCCGCGGCCGGAGTAGCGGCGTTCCACCGACAGCGCGGTCTGGCCGTGGCGCAGCAGCAGCAGGCGGGTCGGCCTGCCGACGGCACCGGTCCAGCCCGGGGCCGAAACCGATTGGGCACCAGTAGATTTCGTGGGCTGGCGCTGGTTGATGACGGGATCGGGCGCGGTGACCTGATCGCCCGGTGCGTGGCCAGCGGCGACGGCCGCGCGGACCGTGCCGGTGAGCGCGCCGTCGTCCATGGCCTCGTTGGCCAGCCGGTCGGCGTGGGAGTTCCGCGCGCGCGGGATCCAGGTGAAGCTCACCCGGTCGAACCCGGCGACCAGGGCCCGCGCCTGTTCGGCGAGCGGGATCATCGAGGCGTGCTTGACCTTCCAGCGCCCCGACATCTGCTCGACGACGAGCTTGGAGTCCATCCGCACCGCGACCACCCGGGCGCCGAGTTCGGCCGCGGCCGCCAGACCCGCGATCAGGCCGCGGTATTCGGCCACATTGTTGGTGGCGACGCCGATGTATTCCTTGCGCTCGGCGAGCACCCGCGCGTGGTCGGCGTCGAAGACGACCGCGCCGTACCCGGCCGGGCCGGGATTGCCACGCGAGCCGCCGTCGGCCTCGACGATCACCTCGGTCATCGGCGCGTCACAGCCCGGATTCCTTGGTACGCACCATGATCGCGCCGCACTCGGGGCAGCGCAGCACCGCCTCGGGGGCGGCCTTGGCGATGCGCTGCATCTCGCCGCGGTCGATCTCGATCCGGCAGGCGCCGCAGCGGCGGGCCTGCAGCAGGGCCGCGCCAACGCCGTGCGCGGCGCGCTGCTTGTCGTAGACGGCGAGCAGTTCGTCGGGGAACAGCCCGACCAGCCCGGCCCGGTCGGTGTCGCAGCGCTGCTCGGCCACGGCCAGATCGGCCATCGCCTCGTCACGCAGGCGTTCGGCGTCGGCGAGGTCCTGTTCGGCCTTGCTCAGCCGGGCACCGGCGTGATCATGGTCGGCGGCCATCGCCTCGCGCTGCTCCATCACGGTCAGCAGCTCGTCCTCGAGCACCGAGCGGCGGCGCTCCAGGCTGCCCAGCTCGTGCTGGATCTCCGAGAGCTGCTTGGCCGCGACGGTGCCCGCGGTGAGCATGCCGCGGTCGCGGTCCTCGCGCTTACGCACGGCCTCGACCTCACCCTCGAGCTTGCGGATATCGCGATCGAGGTCGTCGATGCCGATCTCCACGGCGACGGCGGCGTCCTTGTACCCGGTGCGCTCGGCGGCCAGCCGGGTCACTTCCTGCTGTTCGGGCAGCGCGGTGCGGCGATGGGCGATCCGCGTCAACTCGGCATCGACGGCGGCGAGCTGCAACAGCTTGGACTGGACCGACGGTTCGACATTCAACGCGCACGAACTCCTGAACACGGTGGACGGATGGGTTGGTCAACCGTACCGCGCCGAGGGGGGTGGTCATGCCAGGACCCGAAGGACCCGGGGATGCGAGGGAACCGATCGGGGCCGGGATGCGTCCAAGTCCGTATGACCTCTTCGACTCCCGCTACCGATGTGGTCCTGCCCCTGCGCCCGCACACCTTCGATCCCCTGGGCGAGCAGCGGCAGCTCCAGCTGACCCTGGCCACCGCTTTACCTCCGGTATGCCCAGTGCACGGACTCCCGGCCACCGGTCCCAAGGATGAATACCTCCGGTTCTGGGGCAAGCCCGGCGCCTATCGCCAGGAGGGGTTCGGCCGCAGGACCTTCGAGACGGTCAAGAGCCTGACGCTCGGCAAGCTGGTGGCCGAGTGCAATGAACCGACAGCGCTGATCAAAGCCGCGTGGCCGGAGTGCGAGCGATGCGTGGCGCGGCGGGACACGCGCGTCAAGGCGCTGATCGCCTACTACGTGTGCAGTCTGTTCCCGCTGGTGCTGGGTGTGGGGCTGTATTTCGCCGCGCCGTCGTCGTTCGCGCTGCTCACCGGTGCCGCCGGGCTGCTGGTGCTGGCCCTCGCGGTGGTGCTCGGTCCCTCGGTCTTCGCCCGCATGGACCGCTATCTCGCAGCCTCGATCACGCCGGACGCGAGCGCGCTCACGCTCACAGTGCATCCGGACTTCGCGCTGGCCTGTTCGAGGCTGAACCAGGCCCGGTGACAAGGTCCGCTCACCCGGGCATCCGCCTCCGCCCACCGGGCGCACGATCTCGGGCCGGACCCAGGGGCACGGCGCGGGCTGGACCCACGCGGCCGGGCGCGGGCCGGGTACGGGCACGGCCGGGAACGCGGCGGGGCCGGGCACCCGGCACGGCGCGGGCCCGGGATTGCGGTACGGCTCGACGAAGGCGGAACGATCCCGGGGTTTACCGGGCGGGCATCCGGGGCGGGTGATCCGGCGGCGCGTGCGGCTGGTCAGCCGGTGACCGTCCACGGGTCGGTGCGCAGGGTGGATACCCGGGTGGTCAGGTCGGGCAGGGCCGTGCGGACGAGCTGTTCGGCCTGGCCGCACCAGGGGAATTCGGTGGCCCAGTGGGCGGCGTCGATGATGGCGGGGCCGCCGCGGCGCAGGTGTTCGTCGACGGGGTGGTGGCGCAGGTCGGCGGTGAGGTAGGCGTCCACGCCCGCGCGGATCGCGGCGTTCAGGTACGAGTCGCCCGCGCCGCCGCACACGGCCACCCGCTGGACGAGACGGTCGGGGTCGCCTGCGGCGCGCACGCCCCAGACCGTGCGGGGCAGGCCAGCGCCGACGCGTTCGGTGAAGGCGCGCAGGGTCTCGGGTTCGGGGAGTTCGCCGATGCGGCCGATGCCGAGCGAGGACGGCAGTGGCACGCGCTCGGTGACGTGGTAGGCGGGTTCCTCGTAGGGGTGGGCGGCGCGCAGGGCCGCCAGCACGGCCAGGCGCGAGGTCGGCGGGGCCACCACCTCGACGGCGTCCTCGGTGACCGTCTCCACCGTGCCGATGCTGCCGATCGCCGGGTTCGCGCCCGCGACCGGCCGGAACTGGCCGGTGCCCGCGGTGTACCAGGCGGCCTCGCGATAGTCGCCGATCGCGCCCGCGCCCGCGGTGAACAGCGCCGACATCAGCGAGGCGGTGTGGGTCTGCGGCACCTGGATTACCCACTTGTCCACGGGGACAAGGGGTTTGGGGTCGAGCGGGCCGGTGACGGTGAGGCCGACGGCGGCGGCGAGCGCGTCGGAGACGCCGGGGTCGGCGGAGTCGGCATTGGTGTGCGCGGAGAACAGGGCGCAGCCCGAGCGGATCAGGCGGTGCAGCAGCGCGCCTTTGGGGGTGTCGGCGGCGACGGTGTCGACTCCGCGCAGCAGCAGCGGGTGGTGCACCACGAGAGCCTGTGCGCCCCAGGCGATCGCCTCGTCGACCACGGCGGCGGTGGCGTCGACGGCGAAGACCACCTTGTCGACCCGCTGAGTGGGGTCACCGCAGACGAGGCCGACCGAGTCCCACGACTCGGCCAGCTTCGGCGGATACGCCGCGTCGAGCACCCCGATCAGTTCGGCCAGGTCGGTCACCACTGTCTCCTTCGTTCCACCTGAGTCCACGTCATGGTTCTATGCCCCGAATCCCGTACGTCCCCAGCATGGTCGACCGTGTTCTCCGAAGGTGCGGCACCCTGTCTCGCGAACCGGGCGCACGCGAACAGGACGGGCAGCCCTGCGGTCATCCGGCTGGTCACCACACGACGCGAACAGGACGGATAGCACCGCGGTCATCCGGCTGGTCACCACAGCGCGTCGCGCAGCGCGGCGATCAGCGGGTCGACCTCGGCCGGGCCGCGGACCGCGAGGCGGAGGTGGTCGGGGCCGAGACCGGGGAAGGTGTCGGCGCGGCGCACCGCGATACCTCGGTCGGCGAGGCGTTTGCGCAGGAGGGCGCCGTCCGGGACGCGCAGCAGGAGGAAGGGGCCGGTGGCGGGGGTGTGCACGTCGAGGCCGAGGGCGGTCAGGCGCTCGATCATGGCGGCGCGGTCGGTGGCGATGCGGGCGGCGTAGCGCCGGGACTCGGCGACGGCGGCGGGTTCGGCGGTCGCGGTGATGGCCTCGAGCTGGAGGGTGCCCAGCGGCCAGTGCGGGCGGCCGTGGGTCAGCCGGGCCAGCACGTCGGGGGCGCCGAGGGCATAGCCGCAGCGCAATCCGGCCAGCGCCCAGGTCTTGGTAAGACTGCGCAACACCAGCACATCGGGCGCGGCAATCCCGGCCAGGGATTCCGGTTCGTCCGCGCGACTCGCGGCCGAACCGTTCGCCGGGGCACCTGGCACAGAGCCCCCGAGGGCCGCCGCGCCCGCCACGATGTCGTTCGCCGCGGCAGCGCCGAGCCGCGAGCCCGCCTGATCCGCCGCGTCACGCCCCGCGACCGTGCCGTTCGCCGCGGCACCGGCAGGCAGGTTGCCGGTGGGTGCGGGATCAGGTCGGGGCGGGGTTCGGTGGTGGTCGCGGGACTGCGCGGGGGTGGGGGTGGGGGCGAACACCGCGTCGGCGAAGGCTTCGTCGACGACGAGGAGGCGGCCGGGGCGGCGCAGGGCGTGGAGAGTGCGCGCGGGGTGCAGGATCGAGGTGGGGTTGGTGGGGTTGCCGAGGACGACCAGGTCGGCTTCCTCGGGGACCAGGTCCGGGTCGAGCGTGTAGGGGCGGTCGAGGATCACGCGGGTGACCGGGACGCCCGCCTCGCGCAGGGCCAGTTCGGGCTCGGTGAAGGAGGGGTGGACGACGGCGGCCAGGCGGGGGCGCAGGCGGGGCAGCAGGGCGAAGCCCTCGGCGGCGCCGGACAGCAGCAGGACCTCGTCGGGGGTGCGGCCGTGGCGGGCGGCGACGGCGGTGCGGGCGGCGAGGTCGTCGGCGGCGCCGGGGTAGCGGCCGAGGTCGTCCAGGCGGGCGGCCAGGCGCGCGCGCAGCCAGGGCGGCGGGGCCAGGCCCTGGACGTTGACCGCGAAGTCGAGCATGCCCGGCCGCGCGTCGACGTCACCGTGGTGGCGCAGCATCGCGGGGTCGACCGAGTCCTCGAACACAACTGAACACCCTACGTGGCGGCGATTCGGCGGCTCGGGCGACAATGGGTCCCGTGGGAGCGATTCACGTGACGTTTGTCTGTACCGGGAACATCTGTCGCTCGCCGATGGCCGCGAACATGTTCGCGGCGCATCTGTACCGGGCGGGCCTGGCGAATCGCGTGCGGGTCACCAGCGCGGGGACCGGCGCGTGGCATGTCGGCGATCCGGCCGACCCGCGCACCGAGGCGACCCTGCGCCGGGCCGGTTACGCCACCGAGCACATCGCCGCCACCTTCGGCGCCGAGCACCGCGACGCCGACCTGATCGTGGCCCTCGACACCGGCCACGACCGGGAGCTGGCCCACCGCGGCGTCCCCACCGAGCAGCGCAGGCTGCTGCGCAGCTTCGACCCCGACGCCGACGGCCCCGACGTGCCCGACCCCTACTACGGCGACCAGTCCGGCTTCGACCTGGTCCGCGACCAGATCGAGGCCGCCGTGCCCGGTCTGCTCGAGTGGGTGCGCGCCGAACTCGACGCCCGCACCCCAGCGAACGCGCCGCACTGATGCGCAGGCTCACCTTCCTGCTGCGGCCCAGCTGGCTGATCCTCGCGGTGATCGTCGCCGCGTTCGCCTACCTGTGCTTCACCGTGCTCGCGCCCTGGCAGCTGGGCAAGAACACCAGCACCGAACACCGCAACCAGCTCATCGCCGACTCGGTGCAGGCCGATCCGGTCGCCGTCACCGAGGTGCTCGCCGGCGATCCGGACACCCACACCGAATGGCGCAAGGTGACCGCGACCGGCGGTTATGTGCCGGATTCGACCGTGCTGGTCCGGTTGCGTCATCTCGACGGCGCCCCCGGCTACGCGGTGCTCTCGGCATTCCGTCTCGACGACGGCCGCACGATCCTGGTCGACCGCGGCCTGGTCGCCGCCGTCGACGGCACCCGCCCGCCCACGATCGCCGAGCCCCCGGCCGGTCCGCAGCGGCTCGAGGCCCGGGTTCGCGCGTCGGAGGGCGTGGTCCCCGACAAGGCGCCGAGCACCCAGGACGGCTATCGCCAGGTCTACACGGTCGACACCACCCAGGAATCGACCGTCCTCGGCATCGCCCTGACCCCCGTCCCCACCGGCACCGACAAGGGCGGCTACCTCCAGCTCGACGCGGGCCAGCCCGGCGCCTTCACCCCGTCACCCCTCCCCCAGCTCGACGCGGGCCCCTACCTCTCCTACGGCCTCCAATGGCTCGCCTTCGGCATCATGGCTCCGCTCGGCCTCGGCTACTTCGTCTTCGCCGAACTCCGCGCCCGCCGCCGCGAACGCGCCGAGACCCCGGCCGCCCCGAACCCCGAGACCACCACCGAGCCGACCCCGGTCCCCGCGGAAACCACTACCGAAGCCCGCCTCGCCGACCGCTACGGCCGCAACCGCTGACCGATGCCCGCCCCGGGCAACACCGCCGCAGTCTCCGCCCGCAGCCGGGGAAACTGGGGGCAGGCCCACCGCCCGAGGTTCCTCTAGGTTGGTCGCGGACACCGGGAAAGGAAGTCACCATGCGGGAATTCGCACGAGGTTCGTTTGTGGCGGTCGCGGCGGCAGGGCTCGTGATCGGCGCCGCCGCGGTGTCCGCCGCGGACACCGGCACCGGCTCGGCCGGTTACTTCGGCAACCCGGAGTGCCTGCTCAACTCGCTGCTGACGTACGGCACGTTCAGCGCGGGCGACGCCCCGCTGCCGGGGTGTTTGCCGATATAGCGCCCGGGTGCCAGGTCAGGACCCCGATCCTCGCGAACACCGGCGCCGTTCGAGGGCAGCGGTCAGCACCGCGACGACCAGGGCGCCGCACTGCACCGCTTCGGACATCCGTACCGCCCGGCGCAGATCCGTCGTTGTCGGCGGGCGACCGTCGCCGAGGGTCGGCCGGAGTTCGACGCCGTGCCGGTATCGGGTGCGACCGCCCAGCTGGACACCGAGCGCACCGGCCATCGACGCCTCGACGACTCCCGCGTTCGGGCTCGGATGTTTGGCCGCGTCCCGGCGCCAGGCCCGCCACGCGGCCACCGGTGTACCGCCCACCAGCGGCGCGAGCAGCACGGTCAGCATCCCGGTGAGGCGGGCGGGGGCCAGGTTGGCGGCGTCGTCGACGCGGGCGGCGGCCCAGCCGAACTTGCGGTAGCGCTCGTCGCGGTAGCCGATCATGGCGTCGAGGGTGTTCACCGCGCGGTAGCCGAGCAGGCCGGGTACCCCGGCGACCCCGCCCCACAGCAGCGGGGCGACGGTCGCGTCGGAGGTGTTCTCGGCGATGGATTCCAGGGCGGCGCGGGCCAGGCCGTCGGCATCGAGCACCGACGGATCGCGGCCACACAGCGACGGGAGCAGCGCGCGGGCACCGGTCAGGTCATCGGCGTCGAGCTTGTCGGCCATGTCACGACCGGCCCTGGCCAGGCTGCGGCCGCCGAGCGCGGTCCAGGTGGCCAGCGCCGTGGCCACCGTGCCGCCGCGCGCGGCCAGCACCCCGAATCCGACGACCGACCCCACCGCGATCACCTCGTGCACCACCCCGGCCGCGCGCGCGTCGAGATAGGTACGCTGCTCCAAGGCCGCTGCCGCCGTGCCGAATCCGGCCACCGGATGCCAGCGGCGCGGGTCGGCGAAGACCCGGTCGAGCGCGAATCCCAATAGCAGCCCGGCCGCCGTCGATGTCCCCTTCTGCACCGGGCGAGGGTAGCCCGGACGGCGGGAATGTCACACCCACCCGGGCTGGTTCGTCTTCGTAGTGACGGCACCACTCCCCTCGCCCACCCCGGGCCGGACGACCGAACGGCGACCACGATGACCGACCCAGCGCACCCCCTCGACCAGGCCGAACTGGCCCGCCGCTTCGAGGAACACCGCCCCTACCTGCGCCGCTTGGCCTACAGCACCCTGGGCAGTCTCAGCGACGCCGAGGACGTGGTGCAGGACGCCTGGCTGCGGCTGCAACGCCACCACGAGGCGGGCCGGGCCGGTGAGATCGACAATCTGCGCGCCTGGCTCAGCACCGTCACCGGCCGCCTCGCGCTCGACCAGCTCGGGTCGGCGCGGGCCCGCCGCGAGCAGTACGTCGGCGAATGGCTGCCCGAACCCGAGGTCACCACTTGGGACGACCCGGCCGACCGGCTCTCCCAGGACGAGCGCGTCACCACCGCGCTGCTGGTGGTCCTGGAATCGCTGTCCCCCGCCGAACGCACCGCCTTCGTCCTCCAGGACGTCTTCGGCATGACCGGTCCCGAGGTCGCCGAGGTCGTCGGCCGCACGCCCGCCGCGGTCCGTCAGCTCGCCTCGCGAGCGCGCAAGCATGTCGAGAGCGGCACCCCGCGCTTCCCCGCCTCCCCCGCCGAGCAGGAGCAGGTGGTCTCGGCCTTCGCGCTGGCCTGGCGCTCGGGCGACCTGAGCGCACTGCTCGGGGTGCTCGACGAGAAGGTCGTGCTCACCGCCGACGGCGGCGGCAAGGTGCCCGCGATCCGGCAACCCGTGCGCGGCGCCGAACTCATCGCCAAGCTGCTGCTGGGCTGGTACCACGCGCCCTCGGCCGCCGGCGGCTGGGGCCGGGCGGTGCTGGTCAACGGCCAGCCGGGCCTGGTCGTCTTCGACGGCGCCAATATCGGCGTGTTCTCCTTCGTCGTCGACCGGGGTCATATCGTCGCCATCAATGTCGTCCGCAACCCGGACAAGCTCCATGACCTGCCGGTCGAAGGTGCCCCCGACTGGTACCTGGGCGGCGGGCAGTGAGGGCGAAGGAGGTCACCGCGCGCGGGTGACAGCCCGCGCCGCCGATCTCACGCCTCGAGCGAATACCCGTGCGCGGCGGCCACTTCGGCGGAGAGGAGCTTGCCCGCGTCGGCGGTGAGCCCGGCGGCCAGGCCGGGGTCGGCGGTGCAGGCCCCGCGCCAGCCCTGGTCGGCGATGCGCCGGGCGTACGGCAGCGTGGCGTTGGTGAGGGCGACGGTGGAGGTGTGCGGGACCGCGCCGGGCATGTTCGCCACGCAGTAGAACAGCGCGTCGGCCACCGGGAAGGTGGGCTCGGCGTGCGTGGTGGGGTGGGTGGAGGCGAAGCAGCCGCCCTGGTCGACGGCGATGTCGACCAGCACCGCCCCGGGCCGCATCCGCGCGACGAGCTCGTCGGAGACCAGTTTCGGTGCCTTCGCCCCGGGCACCAGCACCGACCCGATCACCAGATCGGCACCCGCCACGGCCTTGTCGATCTCGAGCGCGTGCGAGGCGAGAGTGCCGACGCGACCGGCGAAGCGGGCATCGAGCTCACGCAGCCGGGCCAGATTCGTGTCGAGCACGCTCACTTTCGCGCCCATCCCCACCGCGACACCGGCCGCGTTGGTGCCCGCCACGCCACCGCCGAGCACCACCACATCGGCCGGGCGCACACCGGGCACGCCACCGAGCAGCACGCCCTCCCCACCCAGCGGCGCCATCAGGTGGTAGGCGCCCACCTGGGCGGCGAGCTTGCCCGCCACCTCGCTCATCGGCGCGAGTAGCGGCAGCGAACCGTCCGGCGCGCGCACGGTCTCGTAGGCGATAGCGGTGACGCCCGAGGCGAGGATCGCGTCGGTACACTCCTTCGACGCCGCCAGATGCAGAAAGGTGAACAGCACCTGTCCGCGCCGCAGCAGCGAATACTCCTGCGCGATGGGCTCTTTCACCTTCAGTACCAGGTCGGCCTCGCCCCAGACCCGCGCGGCCTCGGCCACGACGCGCGCACCGGCGGCCGCGTAGTCGTCGTCGGCGAACCCGGAGCCCGCTCCCGCACCGGCCTGCACGAGCACCTCGTGCCCGTGCACGCACAGCTCCGCCGCCCCAGCGGGCGTCAGCGCCACCCGGAACTCCTGCGGCTTGACCTCCCTCGGCACCCCCACGATCCCGCCAGTTCGCGTCATCGGCCCAGCCTAGGACGGCATCCGCGCCGAACCGTCCGGTCACCCGCGCGTGTCGAATCCGGTGCGGGACCTGGCCGCACCCGGCGAGCAGGTCTGGAGCGGGTCGGCTCGGCGAGGATGCGCGGTGCCCGGCCTCAGACCGAGAACAGTTCGCCGCGGACGGGGATGTAGAGCTGGTGGGCGCGGTCGGCGTAGGCGAAGGCGCGCTCCAGATAGTCCAGCGACTCGCTGAAATGTGCCCAGCCCTCGGCGTGCACCGCCACGATCATGGCGTCGCCGAGCAGGGCGGCGGCCGCGACGGCGGTGCGCGCGTTGAGCGTGACATCGCTGTCGCCGAACCGGCCGACATTGGCCGCCCCGATATTGAGTACGGCCGCGTCGATCGGCCCGACCCGTTCGACGATGCGCGCCACCACCGCCACCGACGCGTTGTCCCCGGAGACATAGACCGTCGGCTCCCCCGCCGCCCGCAACACGAACCCGGTGACCGCCCCGCTGACCGGTTCGCATCCCGGCGGCCCGTGCAGCGCGGGCACCGCGGTGACCGCCGCGGCCCCGAGTGTCACCGTCTCCCAGGGCGCCATGCCGCGCACGCCCTCGATCCGCTCGGCCGCGTCCGGCGTGGAGAGCACCGTCTCGATCCGCGGCAGCAGTTCCCGGCCCGCGGTGTCGAGATTGTCGGCGTGCTGGTCGTGCGACAGCAGCACCACGTCGACGGTGCCGAGATCCTCGAGCGGCACCGCGGGACCGCTGAGCTTGCGCAGGGTGACCGGTCCCGGGTACTCGCCGGGCTCGTCGAAGGTGGGATCGGTGAGCCAGGTCAGGCCCGCGTAACGGAAACGCAGGGTCGGCCCGCCGATGTGCAGGGCGGCCGCGAGGGCGGGGCGGGTGAGCAACTCGGTCATGCGATCAACTTTCGCCGATGGCAAGCCCACTGGACAGTGGCCTGCAGGCCATCTATCGCTAAGATCGGGCCATGCACAAGGTCGCGGTCGTCGCCTTCGACGGCATCAGCCCGTTCCACCTCGCGGTCCCCACCCTGGTGCTGGGCCGCAGTGGTACCGGCGTCGACGATCCGGACTGGCCCTACCGGGTGCGCGTCTGCGCCGACCGCCCCGGAACCCTCACCACCGCGGCCGGATTCGATATCACCGTGCGCAACGGCCTGGACACCGTCGCCGACGCCGACACGGTGGTCTTCCCCGGCTGGCGGGTCGGCCTCGACCCGTCCCCGGCGCTGATCGAGGCCGTGCGCACCGCGCACGCCGACGGCGCCCGGCTGGTCGGACTGTGCCTGGGCGCGTGGGCGATCGCCGCGACCGGCCTGGCCGACGGCCGCGAACTCAGCACCCACTGGGCCACCGCCGAGGCCCTGGCCGCGGCCTTCCCCGCCGTCCGCGTGCGCGCCGACACCCTCTGGACCGACCTCGGTGACGTGATCACCTCCGCGGGCGTGGCCGCCGCCCTGGACTGCTGCCTGCACATCGTGCGCGGCGATCTCGGCGCCCGCGCCGCCACCGACCTGGCCCGCACCCTGGTCACCGCCCCGCACCGCAGCGGTTCGCAGGCCCAGTTCATCCCGATCGCGGTGCCGGAGGTGGCCACCGACGACCCGATCGAGTTCGCGATGGTCTGGGCGCGTGGACATCTCGACACCGCCGTCGACCTCGACAGCTGGTCGCGTCGGGCGCACATGTCCCGGCGCACCTTCACCCGCCGCTTCCGCGCACGCACCGGCACCAGCCCGCAGCAGTGGCTGCTACAGCAGCGCATCGATCGCGCCCGGCTACTACTGGAGACCACCGACGACACCGTCGACCGGATCGCGGCCGAGACGGGCTTCGGCAGCGCGGTCAGCCTGCGTCACCACTTCCACCGCATGCTCGGCACCGGCCCGGCCGCCCATCGGGCCCAATTCCGGGGCGTCATACTGTCTGCATGATCATCAAGGTGAGCGGATTCACGCCGGATATCGACGACACTGCCTGGGTCGCGCCGAACGCGACCGTGATCGGGCGGGTGAGCCTGGCCGCCGAGGTCGGCATCTGGTACTCGGCGGTGCTGCGTGGCGACATCGAGCAGATCAGTATCGGCGCGCGCACCAATATCCAGGACGGCTGCGTGCTGCACGCCGACCCCGGCTTCCCGCTCACCGTCGGCACCGGAGTCTCGGTGGGGCACAACGCGATTCTGCACGGCTGCACCATCGGCGACGACGTGCTGGTCGGCATGGGCGCCACCGTGCTCAACGGCGCGGTGATCGGCGCTGGCAGCCTGATCGCGGCCAACGCGCTGATCCCCGAGGGCGCCCAGATCCCGCCCGGCTCCCTGGTGGCCGGTGTACCGGGCAAGGTACGCCGCGAGCTGAACCAGGCCCAGCAGGACGGCATCAAGCTCAACGCGGCGGTCTATCTGCACAACCTCACCACCCACCGCGACGCCGAGGTGTTGTGACACGCCACACTGATCAAGCGACCAGTTGGGATACCTGCTAGCATTTTCCCTGCGTATCACCACCGGCCACGAGCACGGCGACCGGCGTCGGATACGCGAGGCAGGAGGTATCACGGTGGCATACATGCAGTCCGGTGTGCACCGAGCGGGGGGACCGCTCAGCGTGGCCGATATCGCGGCCCAACCAGGCGGAATCGAGGCACTCCAGCACCGCGTCCACGAACTCCGTTCCCGCGGTGTCCACTTCGCCGCCAACGCGATCGAACAGGAGATGGCCGCGCTGGATCTGTCGCCCCGGGGATAATGGGGCGATGCCTACCGTTTCGTCCATTCTCGCGCGGATACTGGAGAAGCCCGGATCCGAGGGTGAGAAGCTGCTCGACAGTGCGTTGTCGGCGTTCCTGGATTTCGGGATCAAACGGACGAGCATGGGCGAGATCGCGCGGCGTGCCGGGATCAGCCCGGCCACCCTGTACCGGCGCTTCGAATCGAAGAACGAGCTGGTCGAGGCGGTGGGGGTGCGCGAGGCGCAGCGGTATGTGGCCGAGATCGATGAGCGGGTGCGGGCGGTCACCGAACCGGACGATCAGCTCGTCGAGATCTTCGTCGCCTTCGTCGGCACCATCGCGGGCAACGAACTGCTACGGCGGCTGCTGGGCACCGAACCGGAGATCATCCTGCCCCGGCTCACCACCGAGGCGGGGCCGATCCTGGCGGTCGGGCGCGGCTATCTCGCCGAGAAACTGCGCGAACTGCAGGACGACATGCCCGAGCTCACCTTCGATCCCGACCTGGTCGCCGAGGTGCTGGCCCGGCTGGCCCTGTCGCTGGCGCTGACCCCCGACGGGCTCATCCCCCTCGGCGACGCGGAGGCGGGCCGGGAGTTCGCCCGCCGCACCCTGTTGCCCATGGTCGGCATCCGTCCTCACTGAACCGGCACGCCGAACGCGGTGGCCACCGCCTCGTCGATCCCCGCCTGCGCGACCGGCAGGTCCTCGTCGAGCACCGCGCGCACCCGGCGCACGATCCGCGCAGCCGCGGGCGCGGCCGGGTCGGGCAGCGGCAGCCGGGCCACGTACTGGGTGATCCAGCGGCGTCTGCCCGAGTACAGGCGGTTGCCGCAGACCGCGTCGTAGAAGCGCAGCCCGAGCGCCGAATTCGCCACGCCCATCAGCAGATACGCCAGCTCGGTGGCGCGCTCGCCGTCGCCGAGATCGGTCTGCGAGATCCAGTAGCAGTCGCCGTTGACCACCGCGCCCGACCGGTCGAACGCGAAACGCGGCCGCTCGCTGATATCCGGGAACACCAGTTTCGGCGCGCGCCACAGATGCGGACGCTGCGGCACCCAGATCTCGAACCACTGGCGGCCCCCGTCGAGCACATACCGCCGACCGGCCAGCACCTGCTCGTGCGTGCGCAAATATCGCGCGGCCCCGGGGAACTCGTCGAGATCGATCGGCGTGCGCCGGGGCTGGCCGAGATCGTAGGGATAGAGCACCCGGGTCCCGCGATCGTCGCCGATCCGCCACGGTTGCAGATCGTGGTGGGTGATCAACTGCCGCAACAGTTCCGGCTCCGGCGTGGGATCCATCTCCGCCCACCGATCCGAGATGAACACCCGATCGGCGGTGGTCTTGATCCCCACGCGAATCCGGGCGGTGTCCCCGAAGGTGCGCCAGGTCCGCTCCCCGATCGCGGCGAGCCACCGATCGAGCGCGGGCCGCGACATCCGCCACACCGGCTCGCCCCGGCCCATACTCGCCCCAACCCCAGCTCCGGCTCCAGCCCCAGCTCCGGCTCCAGCCCCAGCTCCGGCTCCAGCACCAGCCCCGGCTCCAGCACCAGCCCCGGCTCCAGGCCCAGCCCCGGCTCCGGCCCCAGCCCCGGCCCTAGCCCCAGCCCCAGCCCCGACTCCGGCACCGGCACCGGCTCCGGCTCCGGCTCCGGCTCCGGCTCCGGCTCCGGCTCCGGCTCCGGCTCCGGCTCCGGAGACAGATCGCCGTTCCGCCGACCTGCATGTCGACTCCGGCCCTTCCGTCTCGCCAGGCTGCCCGCCTGCCGCGTCCGCACTGGATCCGGTGTCCAGCACCCCGACCTCCACCGCGAACACCCGTCCACCCGCACCCACCAGACACCCGGAATCCCCGGCCAGCGCGTCGAACAGCTCGGTGGCGCAATCGGGTTCGGCGCCGACCTGCTCGTAGGCCGAGACGTACCGGCACGGGGACGTCCTCGGCGCCCGGGTCGCGACCGTGATCGCGGGCAGCACGGCGGCCGCGAAGAGCTTGGTGTCGCCGAGGTCGTAGAGCTCGGCGGGGTGCAGGTCGCTGGTGAGGATCCGGCGGAGGTTGGCTCCCGCGCGGGTGGTGAGGAAGCGGTTGGCGCACAGCAGGCCGAGCACGCCGTCGGGGCTGAGCAGGCGGGGCGCGATGGCCACGAAGGGGTGGGTGAGGTCGATGCGGCCACGCAGCCCGAACTGTTTGCTCAGCAGCTGCGCGGTCGCCCCGCCCAGCTGCTGGGTTCGCACGTACGGCGGATTGCTGATCACCAGGTCGAACGAGCCGTCGACGAGCCGGGCCGACGCGGCGAGGAAATCCCTCGCCCGGCCGACGATCTCGACATCCTCGGCCGCGGCCCGCGCCACCGCGGCCCCCACCGCGCGCCGGTCCAGGTCGTAGCCGGTCAGCCGCACCCGAACCTCCGGCGCACACGCGGCCAATTCGCGATGCACCGCCAGCAGCAGCTCGCCGTCCCCACAGGCCGGATCCAGCACGCGCAGTTCCGGCGTGGACGGCGCGTGCAGCAGGGCCCGGCGCGCCAGGAACCGCGCGAGCACCGGCGGGGTGTAGTGCCTGCCGTGCCGTTTGCGCTCCCGCGCGGCACGGGCCTGCGAAGCCATACGCTCGATTGTGCCCCGCCCGCGCGATTCCGGGCCGCAGGCTCGAGCAGCGAAATGGCGCTGAGCTGCCCTGACGGGGGTGCCACTATTTTCTGGGGTGGAGCAAAACGCCGCGGCTCGGTAACGTCTGTCCGGTTTCATTCTCGTTTGACGAAGTCGAGGACAATGTCGAGATTCCGCCCGCTGACCGTCGCGCTCACCGCCGCCGCGCTGGCGGTACTGCCCACCGCTGTCCCGGCGAACGCCGACCCCGGACAGTACGCACCGACCATGCTCATCCTCGACGCCTCCGGCTCGATGGAACGCCCGGATCAGGGCGGCACCATGATGGATTCGGCCAAGAAGGCCGTGCGCGGCTTCGTCGAGTCCGCCCCGGCCGAGTCCTCGGTCGGCCTCACCACCTACGGCACCGGCACCGGCAACACCGAGGCGGACAAGGCCGCGGGCTGCCGCGACGTGCAGGTGCTGCACCCGCCGAGCACCCTGGACAAGGCCGGTCTCACCGCCGCTGTCGACGGCATCCAGGCGCGCGGCTGGACCCCGATGGGCACCGCGCTGCGCCAGGCGGCCGACGCGCTGCCCGACTCGGGCCCGCGCTCGATCGTGCTCGTCTCCGACGGCGACGACACCTGCGCGCCACCGGATCCGTGCGAGGTCGCCGCGGAACTGAAGCAGCAGGGTGTCGACCTGGTGGTGCACTCGATCGGTTTCGCCGTCGACGAGAAGGCCCGCGCTCAGCTCACCTGCATGGCTCAGGCCACCGGCGGCACCTACACCGACGCCGCCGACGGCGCCGCCCTCGAACGCGTGCTGCCCCGGGTGAGTTCGGCCGCGCTGCGCAACTATCAGGTCACCGGCACCCCGATCACCGGCACCGATGACTTCCGCACCGCGCCGGTCGCCAAGCCCGGCCAGTATCTCGACACCATCGGCAAACACGAGAAGCGCTGGTACGCGGTGGATGTGCCCGAGGGCGCGACCGCGTACTTCACCGGCATCGTCTCCTTCCCCCGGGTCCCCGGCCCGCTCACCGGCGACGCGCTGGCGGTGCTGGAACTGCGCGTCTACGGGCGCGACGGCACCGACTGCAATGCCAGGGAACGCGAGCTAGAGACCAGCACCGACGACGGTGTGGCCCTCACCGTCGCCAGCACCTTCGAGGGTGCGGCGAAGTCCCCGACCGGCGCGCCTACCGACAAGTGCAAGGGCGGCGGCCGCTACTACTACGAGCTGCACTGGGATGTCACCCCGGCCGACGCGCCGGAGCGGCTGCCGGTGGAGCTGCTGGTCGGTGTCGAACCCGCCGTCACCGATCCGGGTGAGACCACCGAGAGCAAGCCGGTCACCTTCACCGATCCGGGCGGGGACACCCGGCCGGTCAGCGGCGGTGGCTCGTTCACCGTCGCGGCGACCCTGGACGGCAGCGGCCGCTACACCGACACCGTGCAGTCCGGCGAGTACGTCTTCTACAAGGTGCGGCTGAACTGGGGTCAGGCCGTGGCCTACCGGGTGCGGTTCGCCGAGACCGGCGGTGCCGGTTACACCTCGGCCGCCAATGTCAAGACCACTCTGTACACCCCGCTGGGTCAACGGCTCGACACCGACACCACCTCCTACAGCGGCCGCAGCACCGCCGAACTCGCCCTCGAGTCGGCACCGGTGCGCTACGCCAACCGGGACGCCAACGACGCCGAGGTGCAGCGCGCCTCGGTGGCCGGGTGGTACTACATCGCGGTCAAGTCCGGCCTGCCGACCGGCGCCACCGCGCTGCCGCCGACCCCGATCGCGCTCGATCTCGTCGTCACCGGAACACCCGAGAAGGGCCCGACCTACATCACCGCCACCGCTGATGTCCTCGGTGAGCAGGCACCGTCGGACACCTCGGTGACCGGAACGCCGACCGTCGCCCGGCCGTGGACGGCCTATGTCCTCGGCGCGGCGGGCGTGGCCCTGCTGGCCGGGATCGGCCTCGCGATCTGGGTCGTGCGCCGCCGCGCATAGGTCCCGATCAGGCCCGCTGGCACCGGAACTCACGGTGCCAGCGGGTTCCGCGCGACCCCTCGGACTGCTAGGTTGGTCTCGAATCGAGACCAGCTCTCCCGCACCGCATCGAGGGGCCCGCGCCATGACCGACACCGATTTCGCCACCCTGCAGCGACTGGCCGACACCCGCTGGACCTGTCGCCAGTTCCGGCCCGAGCAGGTCGACCGCGCCACCCTCGAGCAGCTGCTCACCCTCGCCCAGCGCACCCCGTCGTGGTGCAACACCCAGCCGTGGCAGGTCGTGGTCACCGAGGGCGAGGGCACCGAACGCTTCCGCAAGGAACTGCTCGCCCACATCCAGACGAATCCCACGGCACCGGATTTCGAGTTCCCCGCCGAGTACACCGGCGTGTACAAGGAGCGCAGGCGCACCTGCGGCTTCCAGCTCTACGATTCGCTCGGCATCGTCAAGGGCGACCACGAGAAGACGCTGCGCCAGATGATGCGCAATTTCGAGTTCTTCGACGCCCCGCACGTCGCGATCGTCACCTCCGAGGCCGACCTCGGCGTCTACGGCGCGATCGATTGCGGCCTCTGGCTGGAGAACTTCCTGCTCGGCGCCCAAGCCCTCGGCCTCGGCGCCGCACCCCAGGCCGCCCTGGCCTCCTACGCGCCCTTCCTGCACGACTACTTCGGCCTCCCCGAGCACCGCAAGGTCGTCTTCGGCGTCTCCTTCGGCTACCCCGACACCGACCACCCCGTCAACGGCTTCCGCACCGCCCGGGCCGCCCTCGACGAGCAGATCACCTGGCACACGGCCTAGATCAATCACCACGCTCTGGTGGCGGCGGTTTGCGTGCGATGCCGCCACCACAACGTGGTGATCATCGGGATTACGCGGTGTGAGAGGTCCTGGTGAGGCCCGGGCCGGGCTCGGGGGTGATGTCCCGGGCGGTGAGTTCGGTGCCGCACGCGTCGCAGGTGAGGTGGACGTGGGCCTCGCCGGTGCAGTCGCGGTGGCGGTACTCGACCGGCGGGCCGTCGGGGGCCATGTAGGTGTCGCCCCAATCGCGGATCGCCAGCAGGATCGGGTAGAGGGCGTGGCCCTTCTCGGTCAGCCGATACTCCTCGTACGCGCCGTCGTCGGCGGGCCGCTTCACCAGGATCCCGTGCTCGATCAACCGCTCGAGCCGGTCACCCAGGCGGCTGCGCGAGATTCCCAGCGCCGCCTGGAACGCGTTGAACCGCCGCACTCCGGCGAAGCAATACTTCAGGATCAGCAGCGTCCACCGATCACCGAAGACGACCAGCGGCCGGGTGATCGAGCACGGCAGCTCCCCCAATTCCTCGTAGCGCACCCCCCGATTATGCGCTCCCGCTCCCTGCGTCGTCCGGCCACGGGAAGCGAGTTCGGGCCCCGGAGGTCGTCCGGGGCCCGAAGGGTACTGCGGTGCTGTCAGATCACAGCGGGATGTTCTTGTGGTGGCTCTTGCGGGCCGGGGCGGAGGCCAGGGCCGCGGCGATGATGCTGCGGGTCTTGGCCGGGTCGATCACCTGATCGACCACACCGATCGCGACGGCACGCTCGACACCGCCCGCGATCTTCTCGTGCTCGGCGGTCAGGCGCTCGTGCAGGGCCTCACGCTCGTCCTCGGGCGCGGCGGCCAGTGCCTTCTTGTGCAGGATGCCGACCGCGGCCTTGGCGCCCATGACGGCCACCTCGGAACCGGGCCAGGCGTACACCGCGGTCGCGCCCAGCGAGCGGGCGTTCATCGCGATGTAGGCACCGCCGTAGATCTTGCGGGTCACCAGGGTGACGCGCGGAACGCGAGCCTCGGCGAAGGCGTGCAGCAGCTTGGCACCGCGGCGGACCACGCCCTCGAGCTCCTGACCGACACCCGGCAGGTACCCGGGCACATCGGTGACGACGATCAGCGGGATGCCGAACGCGTCGCACAGGCGCACGAAGCGCGAGGCCTTCTCGGCGCTCTCGGAGTTGAGGCAGCCGCCCAGGCGCAGCGGGTTGTTGGCCAGCACGCCGACGGTGCGGCCACCGAGACGGCCCAGACCGACGACCATGCTGCGCGCGTAGCCACCCTGCAGCTCCTCGAACGAGGACTCACCGTCGACGTTGTCGAGCAGCTCGTGGATGATCGGCTTCACGTCGTAGGCGCGCTTGGCCGACTCCGGCAGCATCGCCTTGAGGTCGACGTCGCCGTGCTCGGCCGCGACCAGGTCGAACTCGCCCTGCTCGGCGAACATCGACACCAACCGGCGGGCGCGGTGCATGGCATCGGCCTCGTCGTCGGCGGCGATGTGGCACACGCCGGACTTCTTGAAATGCGTGGTGGGCCCGCCCAGGGTCGCCATGTCGACGTTCTCGCCGGTCACCGAACGCACCACGTCCGGACCGGTGACGAAGACGCGGCCCTCGGGCGCCATGATGACGACGTCGGTCAGCGCCGGACCGTAGGCGGCGCCACCGGCGGCGAAGCCGAGCACCACCGAGATCTGCGGGACGAGACCGGACGCGCGGACCATGGCCTCGAAGACCAGGCCGACCGCGTGCAGGGCCTCGACGCCCTCGGCCAGGCGCGCGCCACCGGAGTGCCACAGGCCGACGACCGGGATGCCGGAATCGATGGCGGTGTCGATCGCGTCGACGATGTGCTTGCAGCCGTCGACGCCCATCGCGCCACCCATGACGGTGGCGTCGGAGCAGTAGGCGACGGTGCGCACACCGTCGACCTCGCCGATCGCGGCCAGGACACCGGACTTGTCCCGCGGGTGCAGCGGTAGGACGGTGCCGGGGTCGAAGAATCGCTGGAGCCGACCGAGCGGGTCACGCGGATCGGTCGTCGTGTCTTGAAACGCGGGAGCAATGATGGTCATCGCGTTTACTCCTACCTTCGAAGAGAGTGTGCCGCTACGGCGGCTGCGTATGGCGAACCGCCGGTGGGGGTCGAACCATTCAGTTGGCGCGACCCCCACCGGGGATCGTGATGCAGTCGATCGGTGCGGCTAGGCCCGACCGAAGGCGAGCGCGACGTTGTGCCCACCGAAGCCGAAGGAATTGTTGATCGCGTACTCGATCTCCTGGTGCCGGGCCTGCCCGTGCACCACATCGAGGTCGATCTCCGGATCCTGGTTGTCCAGGTTCAGCGTCGGCGGAACGATGCCGTCCCGGATCGCGAGCACGGTGAGCACCGACTCGAGCGCGCCGACGGCGCCGATCGAGTGGCCCAGTGCCGACTTCGGCGCGTAGACCGAAGCGTGGGTACCCACGGCCTTGTGGATCGCGTTGCACTCGGCGGTGTCGCCGATGGGCGTCGCGGTCGCGTGGGCGTTGATGTGGGTGATGTCCTGCTTGGACAGACCGGCGGTCTGCATCGCGCGGGTCATCGCCCTGGCCGCACCGGTGCCCTCGGGATCGGGAGCGACCAGGTGGAAGCCGTCGGAGGTGATGCCAGCACCCAGCAGACGCGCGTGGATGGTGGCACCGCGAGCCTTCGCGTGCTCCTCGGTCTCGATCGTCATGAGCGCGCCCGCCTCGCCGAAGACGAAGCCGTCGCGGTCCTTGTCGAACGGACGCGAAGCACCCTTGGGGTCGTCGTTGCGCGTGCTCATCGCCCGCATCATGGAGAACGCCGCGATCGGCACGGAGTCGATGAAGCCCTCGACGCCACCGGTGACGACCATGTCGGCGTCACCCATCACGATCATCCGCCACGCGTTGGCGATGGCCTCCGAACCCGACGAGCACGCCGAGACCGGAGTGACCACTCCCGCCCTGGCCTTCAGCTCGAGACCGACGACGGCCGACGGACCGTTCGGCATGACCATCTGAACAGCCAGTGGCGAGATCTTGCGGTAGCCACCGTTCTTCAGCTTGTCGACCGAGTCGATCAGCGCGTCGCCGCCACCGAGGCCGGTGCCGATCGCGACGCCCAGGCGGTCGGGGTCGACCTCCGGGCTGCCCGCGTTCTTCCACACCTCGCGACCGAGGACGGTCGCCAGGCGCTCGACATACGCCATGCGGCGGATCTCGACCCGGCTCAGCAGGGTGTCGGGGCTGACTTTCAGGTGACCGCCGATGCGCACCGGCAGGTCGTATTCCTCGATGAAGGAATCCTCGAGAACGTCGATTCCGCTCTCACCGTTGAGGAGTCCCTTCCACGTCGCATCGACATCACCCGCGATCGACGTGGTCGCCGCCATGCTGGTGACGACGACGTTGGGGAAATTCCCGTTCAAGGTGGAAGGAGTGGTCACAGTGTCGGCCCTACTCGGCGTCGAACTTGGCCTTGAGCTCCGCGGCGGCGTCGGAGTTCTCCGCCTCGAGCTTCTGGATGTAGGCAACGGCGTCGCCCACGGTCTTCAGGCTGGCCAGATCCTCGTCGGGGATCTTGACGCCGTACTTGTCCTCGGTCTGCACAGCGATCTCGACCATGGACAGCGAGTCGATGTCCAGGTCGTCGACGAAGGACTTCTCGATGGTCACCTCGGAGGGTTCGATACCCGTCACCTCTTCGATGATCTTGCCGAGTTCTTCGACGATCTGTTCCTGGGTCAGAGCGGCCACTTTGGTGGCTCCCTTCTTGTTCTCATTGATAGGGGTCTTGAACGGCCGGCACCTCGTCGTGCGTGACCGTCGGGGGGAAAGCTAGCCGGAGGTGGTCAGTTCGACCAACGCGGGGAGGTCTTCCGGAGTCTTCAGGGCGAGGTTGGGCGTGCCCTTCAGCTCCCGCTTGGCAATGCCGACGAGGGTGCCCGCCGGTGGCAGTTCGGCCACGGCCGAGACGCCGGCGGCGCGGACGGTCTCGGTGCACAGATCCCAGCGCACGGGGCGGGTGACCTGCGCCGCGAGCTTGTCGATCGCGTCGGCGCCCGAGCTCACGGGCTTGCCGTCGAAGTTCGACAGCAGCGTCCGGACCGGGTCGTGCGGCGTGATCCGGGCGATGGCCTCGGCGACAGCTTCCCGCGCCGGGGCCATGAAGGCGGTGTGGAACGCACCGGCGACGGGCAATGCGCGGACCCGTGCCTTCTCCGGCGGGTTCGCGGCGAGCTCCGCCAGAGCGTCCATCCGGCCCGCTGCGACGATCTGGCCGACCGCGTTGCGGTTGGCCGGGACGAGATCGAGCTCGGCGAGCCGGGCGAGCACGGCGGCTTCGTCGCCACCGAGCACCGCGGACATGCCGGTCGGTTCCAGCGCACACGCCTTGGCCATCTCCCGGCCGCGGATGGCGGCCAGGGTGACCGCCTCGTCGGCGGTGATGACGCCGGCGACAGCGGCTGCGGCGAATTCGCCGACCGAGTGTCCGGCGACGATGGTATCCGCCGACAGCGTTTCGGGGGCGATTTCGGCGAACGCGAGCAGCGCGGCCGCGACGACGAGCGGCTGGGTGACCGCCGTGTCGACGATCTCCTCCGCGGTCGCGGTGGTGCCGAGACGAACCAGGTCGAGGCCGGCGGCCTTCGACCACAGCTCGAGACGGTCGGTCGCACCGGGGAGGGCGAGCCAAGGCGCGAGCATGCCGGGAGTCTGGGACCCCTGTCCAGGGGTGAACAACGCGATCACTCCCTAAGAAAACACTGTGACCCCCGCCGCACGAGATGTCGGCGCGAATGAAGCTTTCCGACGGGTTTTGTAGGGGTTCCACAAAATCCGAGGTGGGCTGTCCTGATCGACCGATTCCCCGATCGCGTTACAGGGGCTCCTGACCCAATGGGGCGGGCGGGGTTTCTGTGACGGGGGGTGACGATTCGTTATGGGTTCGTGTCAAACGGCCCACTGTGGCCGCGATTCGGAGCACATAAGCGTCACGCGGATTCATCGGATCACGTCCGGTGATCTCACCGATTCGTTTGAGTCGGTACCGAACGGTATTTGGATGGACGTACAGCTGACGCGCGCACGTTTCTACTGCTCCACCACAATCGAGGTAGGCGTCGAGTGTGTCCGACAACGAAGATCCGGCCGAGGCCAACGGGAGGACAAGATACTCGTTCAGCGCCTCGATCGCAGCTCTATCGCCCAGCAGGGCGCGTTCGGGCAGCAATTCCGAGGCGTGCACGGGCCGCGGCGCGCCCCGCCAGCCCACCACGGCCTCCATCCCCGCCAGCGCCTCGATCGCGCTGGCGTGCGCGGCGCCCAGCGTGCGCATGGTCGGCCCGATCACCACCGGGCCGTCGGAGAACACGTCGGTGAGCAGGTCGGTGAGGAACGCCGAGGCGATGCCCGCGTCCCCGAGGTGCCCGCTGACCACCATCACCAGCCGCGCCCCCTGCACCACCGCCAGCGCGGCCCGGCCGTGCCTGCTCGCGATGGTGTGCACCGCGCCCACCGTGGACACGCCCTGATCCGGCGGGGGTGTGCCGACCAGCACGGTGGCGGGCGCGGTGGCGTCCCAGTTCAACGTGGCGGCCCGGGAGAGCATGTCCGGGCCGGTGTCCCCGCGGACCACCGCGTCGACCACCAGGGCCTCCAGGCGGGTGTCCCACGCGCCCCGCGATTCCGCGGCGCTGGCGTACACCGAGGCGGCCGCGAAGCCCAGCTCGCGCCCGTAGCGCAGCACCGCCTCGGTGAGCGCCACCAGTTGCCGGTCGTTGCGGGCCAGGGCGGGCAGCCACTGCTCGAAGAAGTCCATGGCCACCCGCACCATGTCCACGGTCTGGCGCAGCGTCAGCCGCCGCGCCAGATCCTGCGGGATCACCTGGAACGCGTCCAGGCTGAAGCGGATATCGGAGTCGGGATCCTGCAACCACTCCAGGAAGTTCACCACCGCGGTCTGCACCAGCATCTGCACGCCCGCACGCTGCGCGGCGTCCAGATCGGCGAAGAAGGGCAGCCGGTCCTGCATCGACCCCACCGCCTCGGTGGACAGCCGTCCCGAGAACTGTTTGACCCGCTTGAGCAGCGTGTCGGGCAGCGGATCACGAGTCTGCCGGTTCGGGGACAGTGCCCCGGTCGGCAGATAGACCTCGTGCTCGCTGGTTCCCTCGGTGATCCGGCGGGGCCGCGGCGGTTTACGCTCCACAGTCCAATAGTCCGCTACGCGAGTTCCTCGCCCGCGTCCGCACTCGGCTTCGGCGCGGCGGCCACGTCGTGGATGCGGTATTTCTGCGCCGCCGCCACCGCCTTGGCCTTGTCGAACGTGCCGTCCTTCACCAGGCCCTCCAGCACCGCGACCACGATCGACTCGGCGTCGACCTTGAATACGCGCCGCGCGGCGGGCCGGGTGTCGGAGAAGCCGAACCCGTCGGTGCCCAGGGTGGTGTAGTCGCCGGGCACCCACTGGCGGATCTGGTCGGCGACCGCGCGCATCCAGTCCGTGGCGGCCACCACCGGTCCGCGCGCCGAGGCCAGCGCCCGGGTGACGTAGGGAACCCGCGCCTCCTGCTCCGGCTGCTCGAGCGCGGCGATCTCCTTGTCCAGCGCCTCGCGGCGCAGCTCGCCAAAGGAGGTCACCGACCACACGTCCGCGGCCACGCCCCACTGCTCGGCCAGGATCTCCTGGGCCCGCAGCCCGTCGGGCACGGTGACACCGGAGACCAGGATCTGCGCGCGCACCTCCCCCGCGCCACCCGGCCGGTACAGGTACAGACCCTGCAGCAGCCCGGCCACGTCCAGATCCTCCGGCTCGGCGGGCTGCTGGTAGGGCTCGTTGTAGAGGGTGATGTAGTAGAAGATGTCCTCGCCACCGAAGGTGCCGGTGGGCTGCGGATGCGCGCCCGGCAGCTTGCTCGGCGCCGCCGCGCCGCCCCCGTACATCCGGCGCAGGCCGTCACGCACGATATGCGCGATCTCGAAGGAGAACGCCGGATCGTAGGTGACCACCGCCGGGTTGGTCGAGGCCAGCAGCAGCGACTGCCCGTCGTTGTGCTGCAGACCCTCACCGGTGAGCGTGGTACGTCCCGCCGTGGCCCCGAGGACGAACCCGCGCGCCAGCTGATCGGCCGCCGCCCAGAAGCTGTCGCCGGTGCGCTGGAAGCCGAACATCGAATAGAAGATGTAGAGCGGGATCATCGGCTCGCCGTGGGTGGCGTAGGAGGTGGCCGCCGCGGTGAACGACGCGGTGGACCCGGCCTCGTTGATGCCCTCGTGCATGATCTGGCCGACGGTGCTCTCCTTGTAGGCGAGCATCAGTTCCGCGTCGACCGAGGTGTAGAGCTGGCCGTTGCGGTTGTAGATCTTCAGCGTCGGGAACCACGAGTCCATGCCGAAGGTGCGGGCCTCGTCCGGGATGATCGGCACGATCCGCTTGCCGATCTCCTTGTCGCGCAGCAGCTCCTTCATCAGCCGCACGAACGCCATGGTGGTGGCGACCTTCTGCTTGCCCGAGCCCTTGCGCACCGAGCGGTAGGACTCGTCGCCGGGCAGCGTCAGCGGCTTGGCGGGCGACCGTCGTTCCGGCACGAAACCGCCCAGCGCCTGGCGGCGGGCCAGCATGTACTGGATGGCCGGATTGTCCATGCCGGGGTGGTAGTACGGCGGCAGGTACGGGTCCTTCTCCAGCTCGGCGTCGCTGATCGGGATGCGCTGCAGATCGCGGAAGTCCTTGAGGTCCTGCAGCGCCAGCTTCTTCATCTGGTGGGTGGCGTTGCGGCCCTCGAAGTGCTTGCCGAGGGTGTAGCCCTTGATGGTCTTGGCCAGGATCACCGTCGGCTGACCCTTGTGCGCCATGGCCGCCGCGTAGGCCGCGTAGACCTTGCGGTAGTCGTGCCCGCCGCGCTTGAGGTTCCAGATCTCGCTGTCGGACATGTGCTGCACCAGCGCCTTGGTGCGCGGGTCACGGCCGAAGAAGTGATCGCGCACATAGGCGCCGTCGTTGGCCTTGTAGGTCTGGTAGTCGCCGTCGGGGGTGGTGTTCATCAGGTTCACCAGCGCGCCGTCGCGGTCGGCGCCCAGCAGCGCGTCCCACTCGCGGCCCCAGACCACCTTGATGACGTTCCAGCCCGCGCCGCGGAAGAACGACTCCAGTTCCTGGATGATCTTGCCGTTACCGCGCACCGGACCGTCCAGGCGCTGCAGGTTGCAGTTGATGACGAAAGTCAGGTTGTCGAGAGCCTCGTTGGCGGCCACCTGGATCAGCCCGCGCGATTCCGGCTCGTCCATCTCGCCGTCGCCGAGGAAGGCCCACACGTGCTGGTCGGAGGTGTCCTTGATGCCGCGATCGTGCAGGTAGTGGTTGAACCGGGCCTGGTAGATGGCGTTCATCGGGCCCAAGCCCATCGAGACCGTCGGGAATTCCCAGAAGTCGGTCATCAGGCGCGGATGCGGGTACGACGGCAGGCCCTTGCCCAGTCCGCCGTGGCTGTACTCCTGACGGAAGCCGTCGAGGCGGTCGGCACTGAGCCTGCCCTCCAGGAACGCGCGGGCGTAGATGCCCGGCGAGGCGTGGCCCTGGATGTAGACGCTGTCGCCGCCGCCGGGATGGTCCTTGCCGCGGAAGAAATGGTTGAAGCCCACCTCGTAGAGCGCCGCCGAGGACGCGTAGGTGGAGATGTGCCCACCCACGCCGATGCCGGGGCGCTGCGCGCGGTGCACCATGATCGCGGCGTTCCACCGGATCCAGGCGCGGTAGCGGCGCTCGACCTCCTCGTCACCGGGGAACCAGGGTTCGTTCTCGGTGGGGATGGTGTTGACGTAATCGGTGGAGGTCAGCGCCGGAATGGAGACACGTCGTTCGCCCGCCCGCTCGAGCAGCCGCAGCATCAGATACCGGGCGCGGCCGGGACCCTCCCGATCGAGCATGTCGTCGAAGGATTCCAGCCATTCGCTGGTCTCCTCGGGATCGATGTCGGGAAGATACGACGCCACTCCCTCGCGGATCACCCGCACGCGCTCGCCGGTGGGTCTGGTGGTCGCTTCGGTCTCCGCCGGGGACGGTTCCTTGGCTGAATTCGCTGATACAGGGTGGATCAGGTCGGTCAAATCTGCTCCTCGTACAGGGGGCTGAACTGCTTGTTGGCGTCGCTATCCCCGGGCCTGCCCGCTTGGTGTGCGGGCCACCCGTCACGAAAGTTTCGGGCGCACCACCATCCTTACCGAAAAGGTGGCGCAGGTCATCCTCTCCGGAGGGGTACTGCCGGGTATTCCGCCGACCCTCGCGTGTCGGTGATCCACTAAGTTCTGCGGGGGAGAACTCGGGGACAATCGAGCGAGTGAGAGGGATCGGCACGACGATGAGGCTGCTGGACGCGCGCCGGCTGGGACTGGCAGGCGCCGCCGTCGCGGTGATCGTGGGCACGGTGGTGGCCGGGTGCGCCGAGCAGATCCCGGGTACCCCCACCACCGATGCCGCCGAGGTGGCCGCCTACAAGACCAGTGCCGCGGCGTCCTCGTCGGCGGCCGCGTCGTCGAAGGCCGCCGCCGCCCAGGAGCGCGCGATCGAGGACAACTGCACCCGCTTCCCCACCACCACCGGGGCCGGGGTCACCGCGTTCAACGAGTTCGTCACCGCGCACGACAACAACGCCGAGGACTACGCCGCCAAGCGCGAGGCCGCGGCCACCACCCTCGACAACGCGGCCACCGAGGTGGAGTCCGGGGTCAGCACCGCCGGGGGCGCGCTGCCCGGCGAGCTGGCGGGCAAGTTCACCGATTATGTGATCGCCGCGCGCACCCTGGCCGCCGAAACCAGAAAAATGACCTACAGCTCTCAGGTGGGCAAGCTCAACGACGCCAGCAGGGCGATCAACCAGGCACGGACCGCCGTGCACGACGCCTGCCGGGGCCGCTGAATTCACCCCGCCGACACGCGGCACACGGTACCGATTCACCCGATCGGCTTGCGCTGCGGCCGATAACCATGTTCGCTTGCACCTATCTTATTGTCGGCAGTTTAGGGAGGACACCACCGTGGTCGCCGCGGCGGACGCGCAGAACTACGCTCAGAAGCTTGGCATTTCTCACGGCTTGGTTGTTCAGGAATTGGGCTGGGACGAAGACACCGACGACGCTTTGCGCGCCGAGATCGAGGAGGTCAGCGGCGCGGAGATGGTCGACGTCGACTCCGATGAGGTCGTCGACGCCGTCCTGCTCTGGTGGCGAGAGGGAGACGGCGATCTGGCCGACGAGCTGATGGACGCCATCAGCCCGTTGTCCGACGAAGGCTTCATCTGGGTCCTCACCCCCAAGACCGGACACCCGGGCCATGTCGATCCGAGCGAGATCGCCGAAGCCGCGCCCACGGCCGGCCTGACCCAGACATCCACTATCAGCCTCGGCAGCTGGACGGGCAGTCGCCTGGTCCAGCCGAAGGCACCGTCCAAGCAGCGCTGATCCCGGCGTTCGCTAAGGTCTCAGCCGGACGAGAACGCTCGGCTGAGACCCGACACGACGACAGGATCCCCGTATGCCGCTAGAGGTTGGCACGCTCGCGCCGGACTTCACGCTCAAGGACCAGAACAACCAGCCTGTCAGTCTGTCGGACTATCGCGGCAAGAAGAACGTCCTGCTGGTGTTCTATCCGCTCGCCTTCACCGGCATCTGTCAGGGCGAGCTGTGCAAGGTCCGCGACGAGCTGCCCAAATTCCAGAACGACGACGCCGAGATCCTCGCGATCTCCGTCGGCCCCCCGCCCACCCACAAGATCTGGGCGGCCGAACAGGGCTACCTGTTCCCCCTGCTGTCCGACTTCTGGCCGCACGGTGCGGTCACCCAGGCCTACGACGTCTTCAACGAGAAGTCCGGCTACCCCAACCGCGGCACCTTCGTCGTCGACAAGTCCGGCTACATCACTTTCGCCGAGATGAACGGCCCCGGCGAGGCCCGTGACCAGGCGGCTTGGGAGAAAGCGCTCGCCGCGCTAGATTCATAAACCGTCACCGCCGGTTCCCCGGCGGTGCCCGGGCGTATAGCTCAGCGGTAGAGCACTGGTTTTACACACCAGCGGTCCGCGGTTCGATCCCGCGTGCGCCCACCCATACCGATCCATCCCGACGATCAGTCGACTCCTCAAACACCAGCGAAGGGCGAAAGACCGCGACGGCCGATCGGCACGAAGTCGTGGCTTTCCTCGATTCAAATCCAAGCGGGCGCGCCCATCGTGCCGGTTCACCACCGGCGCGTTCGGCCTGGTCGACGCCGACTACCGGCACATCAAGCTCCCGCGGATCGGTGTCGTCAAGACGGCCGAATCTACGCGTGTCTCCAGCGGCGCGCAGCGCGCAGGCGCGGTCCGGACAAACGTCACAGCGGCGAACCATCGCGGCGATGGATCAGGACTCACGCCGAGATCGCCCGTGTCCATGCGCGATTGGTGAATTCTCGAGCCGATGCGCTGCACAAGCTGACCACGAGGTTGGTCGGTTCGGCCGAGTCCCTCGTGATCGAGGATCTCCATGTCGCTGGGCTCGTCCGCAATCGGCGGTTGAGCGCGAAGATTCAGCACGCCGCCTGGGGCGAGTTCCGCCGCCAGCTCACCTGCAAGCGGTACCCGTCGATGACAGCGATGTCGTCGACGACTTGGACCTCGGCGAAAGTGGCTTCGATCTCGTGCTTGGTAGCCATGTCCGAAGTCATTTCCGCCCGGCCGTAGCCAAGCCGTCCAGGCGCTCGTACTGCTCGGCGGTGAGGTCCAGCGCGGCCGCCGCGAAGTTGTCGGCGAGGTGGGCCGGAGAGGCGGTGCCCGGAATCGGGGCGATGACGGGTGAGCGGTGCAGGAGCCAGGCGAGGGTGATCTGGGTGGGGGTGGCGTCGAGTTCGGTCGCGATCTCGGCGATGACGGCGGTCTCGCCCCCGGTGCCCGCGGCGACGGGTCGCCAAGGGAGGAAAGCGATTCCGGCTGCCGTGCAGGCGTCTACGACAGCTTCGTGTTCACGGTCGAGGATGTTGTAGCGGTTCTGCACACTCGCGATCTCGACGACCTCACGGGCCTCGGCGAGCTGCGCGGTGTCCACTTCGGAGAGCCCGATGTGGCCGAGCTTGCCTTCGTCGCGCAGATCGCGCAGCGTGCCGACCTGTTCGGCGACCGGGATCTCCGGGTCGATCCGATGCAGCTGCATCAGATCGATCCGCTCGACCCGCAGCCGCCGCAACGCGTCCTCGACCTGTGCCCGCAGGAACTTCGCACTCCCGTTGTAGACCATGCCATCGGGGTGATCGGCCCGCTGCTCGATACCGAGCTTGGTCGCCACGAGCAGCCCGTCCGCGTACGGCGACAACGCCTCCGCCACCAGCTCCTCATTGGCACCCCAGCCGTACAGATGCGCGGTATCGACCAACCGCACCCCGAGATCGACGGCCACCCGCAACAGCCCGATCGATGCCGCCCGCTCCTCCCCCGGTTCGGTCGGCAACCGCATCGCCCCGAAACCTATGCGCGGCAACCGATATCCCGCGAGCTCGACAGCCGAATCCTTCATATAGCGCCTCCTGGGTTCGACGGCCACCCTAGCCCCGCGACCGTTCCGCACCTCCGAGATCAGCCCGCGTACCGCTCCGCCAGATCCCGCAACCGCGCCACCGCCGCCGCGATCTGCGCACCCGTCACCGTCAGCCCCGGCATCGCCCCCAGCCGCTCGACCTGATCGGCGAACCGCCCGTACTCCCGCCGAGCATGCTCCCGGCAAGCCAAGCAGGTGACGGCCTCCGGCCGCCGCGCGGTCATGGCGAAAGCCACGTCGATCCCACACCCGGTGGTGACAACACTCGGCGCGTCAGCGGCCTGCCCGAACGTCGACGCGATCAGATTACGAACATCCGCCCCCGCCTCCACAACTTTCCGCTCGACATGAATATGCGGATCACCGGCATCCATCGTCTCCCACACCTCCGTCCGATCACCACGGTACGACGCGCATCGCGCCCGGCCCGAGCAGGCGCGGCGATCCTCACCTCGTACACAGCGAGCACGCCCCACATGTAACATGTTCTACTTCTGCGGCGGACCGGCCGAATCGGAAGGAGTCCACCCGTGGTGAGTTTCTTTGTCAGGCAGGGAGATCGCCTGGTCGCCGAGCAGATCGCCGTCAGTCCGTGGTCGGCGACTGTCCTGAGCGGCACAGGCGTCTGCGGCCTGCTTGCCCGTGAGCTGGAAGCCCATTGCCCGGATGGATTCGTTCCCGCGCGATTGACGGTGGATCTGTACCAGCCCGTGGCCCATGCCGCCTTCGACATGCGCAGTACGGTGGTGCGGCGCGGTTCGCGGATCGCCGTCGCCGATGCGGTCCTGCGGCAGGACGGCCGCGATCGTGTCCGGGCCACGGCGGTGTTCCTGACGCTCGGCACCGCGCCGCCCGGGCACGTGTGGAGCTCCGACGAGGTCTTGCCGATGCCACCGGCGGGCTGCGTGTCGCCCGACGGGTCACCGACCCTGTTCAGCAGCGATGGCATCAACTGGACCGCCGACTTCGCGGCGAATCAGAATGCCGAGCGCAAGGCATCGTGGCACAGTCTCCCGCCGCTGGTCGCCGACGAGCAGATCACCCCGTTCCAGCGCGCCGCGATCCTCGGTGACGCCACCAACCACGTGTGTCACTGGGGATCCGAGGGGGCCGGCTATATCAATGCCGATGTCACCGTGAACCTTTCGCGATTGCCGATCGGCTACGAACTCGGCCTTCGTGCGGACAACACCATTGCCTCCGAGGGCATCTCGATCGGCAGCGCCACCCTCTACGACCGTTCCGGCGCGGTCGGAACCTGCGTGGTGACCACGTTGTCGAATGCCCGTCGCCAGATCGACTTCACCGGCGCGACCGCAGTCGGCGCGGAGGAACCTCGTCGACCGTGGCGCCAGGTCGCCGAGTAGCCGCCGCGCCGCACAACATCACCGACCTGCCGGGCAGGTCCCCCAGCCACCTCGAGGAACCGGGTCCAAGGAGCAGAGGGCTACGACGATCTCGCGTTCGGCGGTCAAGGTGGTGATGCGGGCGCGGGCGGCGGTGAAGGAGTGGTGGAGGCGGCGGCGATCCAGTCCTCGGCGAGGTCCTGGGGCGGTCGGTGGCCCAGGTCGCGGTGGATCACCATGTCTTCGGGCCTGGCCTCGCGCCACTGGTCGTCGAACTCCCCGACAACGGTGCGGGTGTGTGAGCGTGACCGGCGTGGGCGGGCGTCGAGCCGGAAACAGTCGCGTCAGACCGGCTGACCCGACCGGCGCGCGGTGACGATCCAGGCACGCGAGCCGAACCACACCCCGTCCCCGGTCTCGTGGGCGGCGAGCACGGCGAGCAATCGCGCGCGGGCCCGCTCGGCGGCAGCGTCGGCGAGTGCGGCCAGATTGATCCGGAAGTAGCTCAGGCGCAGCAGATTGTCGAGCGCGGCGGCACTGTCGGGACCGTAGTAGACCGGCTCGTCGACCTCGTCGAACCGGATATCGGCGAAACCGGCTGCGGTGAGGATCTTTTCGGTGACCTCGGGTTCGGCGAGGGAGAACGGCCCCGGACTGCCGAGGAACGGCCCGGCACCGAGGACGGGCAGGATCTCGGTGGCCCACGCATTGCGGTCGTACCCCTGCCAGACGAGCAGCACCAGCCGTGCCGACTGGCGCAGCGCGCGGGCGATATTGGTGAACGCGGCCACCGGGTCGGCGAAGAACATGGTGCCGAAGCGGCTGATGGCCAGGTCGAACCGGCCGGGCGGGAAAGGGTGGGTCTGCGCGTCGGCGAGCTGGAAAGTGAGGTGGGGCAGTACTTCCGCGCGTTCGGCCTGGTCGAGCATGGCCGGGGTGATGTCGACCCCGAGTACCTCACCACCGACGGCGGCGCGGGCGGCCTCGCGACTGGTTTGCCCGGTGCCGCAACCGATATCGAGCACTCGCTCACCGGGTCGCACACCGGCCGCGGCCCGGAACACGGGGTTGTGCCGCCGCAGTTCCCCGTCGTAGTCGAACAGTTCCATCGGTCTCCTCAGGTGAGATCGTGCTCGTAGGCGAACGCGGCCGCCGCGGTCCGCGAGTTCACCGCGAGCTTGGTGAAGATGTTCGACAGGTGCCGGGCGACCGTCTTCTCACTCAACACGAGATCCCCGGCGATCTGCGGATTGCTGCGTCCCGCCGCGACCAGCCGCAATACCTCGAGCTCGCGCGCGGTCAGGCCACCCGGCGTGACCGGCGCGAGCAACCGCGCCACCTCGGCTTCGGCGGGCACCGCCCCCAGCCTCGCGAAAACCACTCGGGCGGCATCGAATTCGAGACACGCCGAATCCTCGTCGCCGAGCGCCCGCAGCGCGCGACCGAGAGCGGCCCGGGAGCGCGCCGCCTCGTAGGGCACATCCAGCGACGACCACAGCTCGGTCGCCTGCCGTAGCAGAGTCACGGCCGCGGCCGGATCACCGTCGGCCGCCGCGACACAGCCTGCCGCCCGCGCCGCCGAGGCCCGCAGCGCGGCACAGCCGAAACCCGTGGCGAGCGTGGTGAGTTCGGCGCTGAGCCGCCCGGCTTCGGTGGTCTCCCGCGCGCCGAGCAGGATATCGATGGCATCGGGCAGCACCTGGGAGCGATGCACCGGATCGGGTGCCGCGGCGACCAGCCGCCGCACCGTCGCCACGGCGGCGGCACCCCGACCCCGGGCCGCCCACAACAGGGCCAGGCCGGGCTGCGGATCGTGGCCGTATCCCACGGCTTCGGTGTAGGCGGCGTCGGCCTCGGCGAAGGCGCCCCGGATGCGCAGCACATCGCCGCGTTCGGCCAGCGCGAGCCCGGCGGGGGCGGCCGTCTCGGCGGCCAGGTACCGGCGCGCGGCCAGGCCGAATTCCTCGAGCGCGGCCTCGTAGGCGCCGTGCACGCGCATGAGCTGGCCCCGGTGCACGGCGCACTGGCCGGTGAACAGCACCAGCCCCTGCTGATCGGCGCACCAGCTGGTCAGCGCCAGGGTCCACTGTTCCATCCTGGCGAAATCGGAGATCTCCTGACACGCCTCCACCAGCGCGCAGTAGATATGCCCCGCGAACATCGTCGACACCCCATCGGCGGTGACATGGGCCATCGCCTCGTCCAGCAGCGCCAGACCGGCCCGCACCGACCCGCCGTAGATCGCCAGCCTGCCCTGCGCGCACAACCCCATCGCGACCAGCTCGGCCCGCGCGAAACGGTGCCCGTACTCGGTGATGCGGTCCGCGCAGTCGCTCGCCTCGGCGAACTCCCCCGCCGATAGGTGCCGGAACATCAGCGCCACGCACACATAGCCCCGCTCGGCGATATCGTCCGGGATGCGCGCGAGCACCCGCTCGGCCCGCGCCACCCAGCCGCTGCCGACCGCGGGTTCCCCGGTGGTCAGCAGGGTCATCGCCAACCAGAACGCGCAGCGCACCGCGGCCGGGAGGTCGCCCGCGTCCAGGTGCAGCTGGTAGGCACGCTGCATGGCCTGGATGGCGTCGTTGGTGCGCCCGGTCAGATAGGCCGCCGTCGCCAGGCGGGCGAAATCCTCGCCGCGCAGCAGGCCCGCGTCGGTCGCCGAGAGCGCGTCGAAGGCCGCGACCCATTCCCGCCGCTCGTAGGCTTCCCGAGCCCGCACCAGACAGTCGACCACGTTCATCGCGCATCACCCTGGGTAAAGGATACGCGCTGGTCACCGTGGTGACGGCTCAGGCGGCGAGCCCGCGCGCAGGCATCTCGCCCGGCGCCCGCGCGACGATCCGGCGCGCGATGTAGGCGGCATCGCGCCCGACCCCCGGGAACACCATCGACGAGAACGCGTACTGGAAGCTCAGCCCGCAGAAGAACAGGCCCGGCGCGTCCGCGACGACGCCCCGATATTCGCGGGGCCACCCGTCCTCGTCGAACACCGGCAGCTCGATCCAGTCGAAGATCTGCCGGAACCCGGTGGCCCACACGACATTCCGCACATCCAGGACGGTGCCGTCGTCGAGTTCGGGCCGCCCGTCGCGTACCCCGCGCACCCGCTGGGTGATCCGCTCGACCCCGCGTTCGGCGAGATCGGCGCGCTTGACCCGCAGCATCGGCCCACCGTGGACACGGGTCTCCCGCATCTCCTTGCGGCCCATCGGGGTGCGCCGGGTGAGGATGTGCCGCCAGGCGAACACCAGCACGGGCAGCGCGAGCCTGATCGCGCGGGAATCCCAGCGCAGCGGGAGCTGCCCGCAGTCGCGGCCGCACAGGGTCGTCGGACGGGTGCGGGCGAGTTCGTAGGCGATATCGGTGCCCGAATGCGAAGCGCCGACCACCAGGACCGGGCCGTCGGCCAGCTGTTCGGGGCGATGATAGCGGCTCGAATGCAGCTGGGTGATCGAGGAATCCAGCTCGGCGGCGAAGTCCGGGACCTTCGGCGCGCGGCCGAAGGTCCCGGTCGCGACGACGACATTGGCGCACCGGATGACCTCACCGCCGAGATGGGCGAGATAGCCCCCGCCCGGGCGCGCGGTCACCCGGTCGACGCCGGTCTTCATCCGCACCGGCAGATCCCAGTGCAGGGCGTACTGCTCCAGATAGGCGGCCACCTCGTCCTTACCCGGATAACTCCAGGGGTCGGCCGCGGGGAACGGCAGGCCGGGCAGGCCGTCGTACTTGGCCGGGGTGTAGAGCCGCAGCGAATCGTAGTGGCGGCGCCAGTTGTCGCCGAGGCGGTCGCCGCGGTCGACGATCAGGAACGGCCGTCCGGCGCGCCGCAGCGCGCTACCCGTCGACAAACCGGCCTGACCTGCGCCGATGATGAGTGTTTCGATCTCTTGTGTGGTCATGTTCCGACGCTAGGCCGGGGCGCCACACGGCCGCATCGGGCGATTTACCCATCCCGGATTCCGGGGCATGGGTGGTCGGGGTGACCGGCCGCCACCGGCCACCCCACCGGACCACTACGGCGTGGAGTAGCCGATGAGCGCGCCGATACCCGCCCCGATCGGGATGGTGATCAGCGCGCCGACCCCGCCGAGGAAGAAGCCGAGCACCGCGCCGATCCCGGCGCCGACCAGGGCGCCGATGCCCGCGTTGTGCTGCTTGCGGGCCAACGTGTCGCTCGCTTCGTCGACGAAGGCGGCCAGATTGTCGCTGACCACCGCCGGGGCGGCGACCGGGCGCAGGGTCACCGACTGCCCGTCGGCGGCGATGCCCGCGGCGAGATCGAAATCGCCCGCGCCGGTGACGATTCTGGTCGGCACCGAGGCGACCACCCGGCCGCTGTGGTCGGCGAGGGTGACCACGCCCCCGGCCAGGCGGAACGTGCCGTCGGCGGCGGTGGCGGTGACCCCGGAACCATCGGCGAGCGGGCTCGCCGTGAACGCCACTCCCCCTTCGGAACCCTGGACGATCGGAACGGCGGTGGCGGGTCCGGCGTGGGCGGTGGTGGCCGCCAGACCGAGTGCTCCGGTCGCGAGGACCGCGACCGCCGCGATGCGCCGTGTACTGGAACTAGTTCGAGACGAGAAAGTCATCGTGCCCCTCCAGTCTGCCCGCCGGAAACGGCGGAACATCCTCTGCTGGACCGGATCTCGGTCCGCGAACATCTTCGCATCGGTCGTGCCCGAGCGGAACCACCTGCGGTGATATCGGAAAAACATCACCGATTGCCGGATGGCTGCTGCGGCCATGTGCCGGGGACCGGATTCGTCGGCACAATCGGTGGTTCATCGAGCCCGACCGGAAGGAAACCCATGACCATCCTGGTCACCGGAGCCACCGCGAACATCGGCCGCAAGGTCGTCGACCATGTGCTGGCCGCTGGCTGTACCGACGTACGCGCACTCACCACCGACCCCGACCGGGCCGCGCTGCCGCCCGAGGTGGAGGTGATCGAGGGCTATATCCGGCGTCCGGAGAGCCTGGGCGCGGCGTTCGAGGGCGTCGACCGGATGTATCTGGCACCCTCCCCCGACACCGCCGCCGAGGTGCTCGCGCTGGCCCGCGCGGCCGGGGTCCGGCACGTGGTCGACCTGTCGGGCGAGCCGGAGAGCTGGTGGGGCACGGTGTGCACGGCCGTGGAGGACAGCGGCCTGTCCTGGACACACCTGTGGCCCGCCGACTTCATGGAGAACACCGTCATGTGGGCGCACCAGATCCGCGCGACCGGCACGGTCCGCGAACCGTACCCCGACGCCGCCACCGCGCCGATCGCCATGGACGATATCGCCGCGGTCGCCGCCAGCGCCCTGCTGGCCGAGGACACCGGCAATCGCGCCTATCCACTGTCGGGTCCCGAACTGCTCACCCGCACAGAACTTCTCGGCTACCTGGCCACCGCCCTCGGCCGTGGGCTCACCTTCGTGAAGGCCTCGCGCGAGGACACCATCGCGGCCCTCGCGGCGAGCATGGGCGAGCAGGCGAGCTGGTATGTCGACAATGTCCTGACCGGCTACAGCCCCGACCCGGCCACCCTGCCGCTGACCAGCGTCACCGACATCACCGGCCGCCCGCCGACCCTCTTCGCCGACTGGGCCGCCGCCCATACCGCCGCCTTCACCACCCCGTGACGACCGCTCAGGCGGGGTGCACATTCCACTGGAGGGTGAGGTGGACGACCGAGTCGGCCCTGGCCTCCAGCCGATGCGGATCGCCCGCGGCGAGATAGATCGTGCTGCCCGGTTCGAGCCGGTGCGCCGCCATCGCGCCGCCCGCGGTGACGTCGAGGTCGATGGCTCCGGAGACGCAGCTGATCAGGATCGGCCCGGGCGCGCGATGCTCGTCGAGCACCTGCCCCTGCCGGAAACTCAGGCGTACCAGAGTGATTCCGGGTCCGGCGAGCAGCCGTTGGATATTCGGCAGGTCGCCGTCCTTGGGCTCCCAGGCGGTCGTGTCGGTGACGAGAGTGCTCATGCGTTCGGCTTCCTGGCGATGAATGTGCGCGGAATCGCGATGGTCGAAGGGCAACGGTGTGCTCATACTGGGTTCCTGTCGGTTCGGCCGCGGGATGCGGCGGTCCTACAATCGAGGGGGAAGTCGCCGGTCACGGCGTGAGATGAGCGCCGATGGTCAGCACACCCCGGCAGCGGGACAGGGTCTTCGCACTGGTGCGCGATTTCCTGGAACCCCTGGACGCGCCGGTGGTCGCGCAGACCTTGGGCATCCACATCACCACCGCGCGCTTCCATCTCAACGCGCTCATCGACGCGGGTCTGGTGGAGGGCACCTGGCTGCCCTCGGAAACGGTCGGCCGCCCGCGCAAGGGCTATGTGGCCGCCGGGGCCGATCCCGCCGCGCCCGTGCTCGACGCCCTGCTGGCCCAGCTCGGTGACACCCCCGCCGCACGCCGCGCCAAAGCCGCGGCGGCCGGGCGGATGTGGGCCGACAGCCTGACCGACCTCGGTGAACCGCAGGCCGACTTGCCCGACCCGGTGACCGTGGTCACCACCACACTGACCCGGCTCGGGTTCCAGGTGTCCGCGGCGGTGTCGAGTTTCGGGATGCACGAGATCCAGCTGTGCAACTGCCCGCTGCGGCGCATCGCGCGCAACGCGCCGGAGATCGTGACCGGCATCCAGCAGGGCATGATCGAGCGAGTCCTGGAGCGTCATTCGCCCACGCTCGCAACGCAATTCGATGTCGACGTGCGGCCCGACACCGGCGGCGACTGCGGTGTGACCCTGCGTCTGACCACCCGGTCGGCGCGCAGCGCACCGATCGCGGGCTGAGCGCGGCTCCACCACCGACGGCAGCTGGAGGCTGGCCAACGAATCGCTGTGCGCCGGAGTGAAGACCGTCGGCCTGCCGATTCCCTGCGATTTCTGACCCTTGATCGAACTCCGCGACCTCACCGTGCGCTACGCGACCACCACGGTGCTCGACATCCCCGCGCTGACCGTGCCCGACGCCGCGGTGACCTACCTGCTCGGCCTCAACGGCACCGGCAAGTCCACGCTGCTGCGCTGCGTGTGCGGGATCATCGCCCCGGCCACCGGCACCGTCGAGGTCGACGGCACCTGGGTGCGAGCCGGTCGCGCGACCCCATCCGGACTCGGGATGCACCTGGACTACCGGGCTTTCGACCCACGGCACACCGCCCGGCGGCACCTGCGCTGGCTCGCGCGCTCCCGTGGACTGCCCGCCGCGCGCGTCGGCGACGTACTGGGCGAGACCGGTCTCGACGAGGTCGCCGATCGCCGCCTGGCGCAGTTCTCGCTGGGCATGCTCCAGCGCGTGGGCATCGCCGCCGCGCTGCTGGCCCGGCCGCGCACGATCCTGCTCGACGAACCACTCAACGGTCTCGACATCGCGGGCATCCACTGGATGCGCGCGCTGCTGCGCGAACTCGCCGACGCGGGCACCTGCGTGCTGGTCACCTCGCACCTGCTCGACGAGGCCGAACGCAATGCCGATCGGGTGATCGTGCTCGGCACCGGCCGCGTGCTGGCCGATGCCCCGCTGCGCGAGCTCGTGGACTCCGGTGACCGGCTCGAGGACGCCTACCTGCGCATCACGGGGGCGGCGGCATGAGCGAACCCGTCACCGACCTCGGCCGCGGCCTGGCCGCCGAGGCGATCCGCACCGGCGGCCGCGGTTTCCTGTGGCTGGTCGCCGTGCCGCTCACGGTGTGCCTGCCGCTGCTGATCACCTTCGGGATCGCCGCCGTCGCCGAACGATTCGCGGCCATCCCCGGCCAGCTCCAGGTGCCCCTGGTGTACGGCGAGGTCTCGCTGACCGATCCCGCCGGGCTGCGCTATCTGTGGACGGTACCGATCTACGCGTTCACCGCCTGCGGCCTCGGGATCGCGGTCGGGTCGGTGATCCGGACCCCGCCCGCGGCGATCGCGGCCCTGCTGTTCTGGGTGTACGTGGCCCGCTTCGGCCGCAACGGCTCCCTGTTCTATTTCGTCGCGGTCACCGGTGCCGTGTTCACCGTGGCGACCACGGCGGCCCAGTGGCGACGCGGTGTCAGCCCACGTCGCGGCGCAGCCAGGTGACTTCGGCGCCCGCGCCGTCGGTGCCCTGGCGGAAGGCCTCGAGATCGTCGTCCCAGGCGGTGCCAAGGGCGCGGTCGATCTCGGCGGACAGGTCGTAGGTGCCGTGGCCGCCGAGTTCGCTCGCGGCCTGGAGTAAGGCGCGTAATCGCATCTCGCCCAGCATCACATCGCCGTTGGCGCCGGTGGAGCCGTGCCACAGGCCCAACGCGGGGACGAAACTGTAGCGCTCGCCGTCGACACCGTCGCTGGGGTCCTCGGTGACCTCGAAGCGCAGGACCGGCCAGGCGCGCAATGATTGGGCAATCCGGGCCGCGGTGCCCACCGGGCCGATCCAGTCGCTGGTGGCACGCAGGTGTCCGTCGGCGGGTTGCGCGTTCCAGCGCAATTTCGCCGGCGACGAGAGCGCCGTCGACAGTGCCCATTCCACGTGCGGGCACAACGCGGCGGGCGACGAGTGGATGTAGACCACACCTGCCGTCGCGTCAGCGAACTGACTCGATGCGCGCACTACCAACACCTCCAGCCTCGACAAGGAGCGTCTTCCCCAACGACCCGTCGCAGACTGGCGTGGCCCGAGTGTACTGAAGTGTTCGGTGTTGCGGGTGTTACTTCACAGCGTGTTGGATGTCTCTGCGATAACGGAATCGCTGAATTTCGGCCACGCCGCGCGTGCCCAGTCCCCGAAATTCTCGTCGCTCAGCGCGATCGTCGCCACCCCAATTTCAGGGTCCACCCACAGGAAGGTCCCGGACTGCCCGAAGTGCCCGTAGGTGCGCCCGGAATTGCGGGATCCGGTCCAATGCGGGGCTTTTCCGTCGCGGATCTCGAAACCCAATCCCCAGTCGTTGGGGCGCTGGGTGCCGAATCCGGGAAGCACGCCGTCGCGTCCGGGGAATTGCACCGAGGTCGCCTCGTCGAGAGTTTGCCGAGATATCAATTCGGGGTTCAGCAACTCACCGGCGAACACCGTCAGGTCACGGACCGAGGCCCGGCAGGCGTGCCCGGCCGACCCGTCGAGCACCGCGCCGGTCATCCCGAGCGGCGCGAAGACCGCGTCGTGCAGATACCGCGGGAATTCGATGCAGGTCTCGGCGGTGAGGAAATCGGCGAGCAGTTCGAAACCCGCGCTGGAATAGATGCGCCGGGCACCGGGGGCGGCGATCACCTCCGGGGTGGCGAAGGCGACGCCGGAGGTGTGCGCGAGCAGATGACGCACCGTCGCCCCGGGCGGGCCCGCGGGCTGATCGAGTTCGACGGCGCCCTCCTCGACCGCGACCAGCGCCGCGTAGGCGACCAGGGGCTTGGTCACCGAGGCGAGCCGGAAGACCCGATCGATGTCGCCGGTGCTGGAGATTCCGTCCGCGGTGCGCACCGCCGCGGCCGCGTGCCGGACCGGCCAGTGCGCCAGCTGCTCGAAACTTCGCATATCGGCAGCGTACGAGACGCGGCTACGATCGGGTTCACCATGAGTCCCGCACCCTCGATCCACGGCGACGTGGCGGCCGGTTTCGGCCCCGTCGCCGACGCCTTCCGCCGCAATTTCACCGCCCACGGCGAGATCGGCGCCGCCGTCGCCGTCTACGCCGGTGACCAGCCGCTGGTCGACCTGTGGGCCGGGCACCGCGACCGCGACCGCGCGGTGCCCTGGGAGCGCGACACCATCGTGCCGGTGTTCTCCTCGTCGAAGGGCATGTCGGCGTTCACCCTGGCGGTGGCGGTCTCGCGCGGCCTGCTCGACTACGAGGCCCCGGTGGCGCAGTACTGGCCGGAGTTCGGCGCGCACGGCAAGGAACGCGTCACCGTGCGCCAGCTGATCGATCATCAGGCCGGGCTGTCCGGGCTGGACCGCGTCGTCAAGCTCGGCGAGCTGGCCGACCGCGACGCCCTCGCGGAGATCCTGGCCGCGCAGAAACCCGCGTGGACGCCGGGCACCCGGCACGGTTATCACGCCCTCACCCTCGGGCTCTACCAGAGCGAGCTGTTGCGCCGGGTCGATCCGGCGGGCCGCAGCCTGGGCCGGTTCTTCGCCGAGGAGATCGCCCGCCCGGTCGAGGCCGATCTGTTCATCGGGCTGCCCGCGTCCGAGCCGATGGAGCGCGTCGCGGTGCTCTCGGCCACCAAGGGCCTCGACATCCTGCGCTACGAGCTCGCCGACGTGCCGCTGCGGATCGGCGCCGAGGTGTACGCGAAGCGCGGGTATTCCTATGCGGCGCTGACCAATCCGCGTCCCGGGGCGCCCGCCCGGGCCGCACGACGGGAATTCCTGGAGATCGAGTGGCCCGGGATGAACGGCGTGGGCAATGCCAGGGCGCTGGCCCGGGTGTACGGCGCGGCGGCCGGGCGCACCGGCGCGCTGCCGATCACCGACAAGGTCCTCGACCTGCTCGCCGCCGCCGACACCGCCGCCGACGTGCCCGCCGACGACCTGGTGCTGCACACCAAGAGCCGCTACCACCTCGGTTTCCGCAAGTCGCGCGGCAGCTTCCGGTTCGGCTCGGACAAGCGCGCCTACGGCACCACGGGCCTGGGCGGGTCGTTCGGCTTCGCCGATCCCGCCACCGGAGTGGGTTTCGGATACAGCATGAACCGGCTCGGCATGGCCATCCTCGACGATGTGCGCAGCCGTCACCTGCGCGAGGCCGTCATGCGGTGCGCCACACGCTAGTCCGGCAGCGGCCCGCGCACCCACCACGATCGGGGTACACGGGCCACTGGCCGGTTGCGCCGTGTGGGCGGCGGCGACACGCCTCGGGGCGAGCCGAGTGGCCCCGAGCGACTTCGCCTCGAGCCGAGGCCGGTGAGCGGACGCGTCACCGGCGACGGGGTCAGTGTCCGCTGACGCCGCTGATCTCGTTCGGCGCCGCCGGGAGCGTGGCGGTCGCGGTGACCTTGCCCTCGGCCAGGTCGACGCGGTGCACCTGCTTGCCCGCCGGATCGCTCACGTAGGCGATGCCGTCGCGCACGAACAGTGCGGGCCGCGCGGACTGCCAGTCCAGCGGCTCGGTCCAGGTGCCGAGCACCGGGATGGTCCGGGTGACGGTACCGGCGACCGGGTCGATGACGTGGATCTTGCCGTCGGTGCCGAGCACCAGCGCCTCACCCTGCGGGCCACGGCCCAGCGAGCGGAAGGTGTAGCTGGTGCCGATGTCGACCAGGCGCAGGGTGCCGTCGGCGGTGTTCACCAGCGAGACCTGCTGCGGACGTTCGAGTTCGGCGTCCTTGTCCTGCTTGTAGTCACCCAGCACGATCGGCGAGACCTCGCTGCCCGCCATATTGCCGATCCGGCCGTACGGTGTCGGGCTGGCGACCTTGGTGATCTTGCCGTCGCGGTAGACGACCGCGCCGGTCTGGCAGCCGACCACCACGGCCTCACCCTGTGCGGTGGCCTCGCCGTGCACGCCGGGGCAGTCCTCGTTGCGGGCGAGTTCCTTGCGATCGCCGTCGAGGGCGACCAGGCCGACCCGCTTGTCCTCGGTGCCGAGGGTGAGCACGAGATCGCCGTTGCTCAGCTCGATCGCGACACCATGGTGCGGTGCGGCCGCCTTGTACACCTCGGTCGCGGGCTTGTCCTCGCCGAGCGCGCCGGAGTCGAGGACGGTGACCTCGCCGGAACCGTCGGCGAACAGCACGGTCTTGCCCGCGTGCCGCACCACGTGGCCGGGCTTGTCGGCGGGGAACTCGGTGCCGGTGAAGGCGGCGTCGTAGGCGTCGAAGACGCGGAAGCCGTCCTTGGTCGAGACCATCAGGTGGTGCTCGTCGCCTGCCGGGTTGAGCCGGTTGAAGCCGGGCAGGTCCACCTGGCCGCGCTGGTCGAGGGTGGCGCCGTCGAGGACGTAGATGCCGCCGTCGTAGGTGAGCGCGATGGGTTCGGCGCCCGGGGTGTGCTCGTGGTCGTGCGCGGTGTCGTCGCTGCCGCAACCGGCGAGCGCGACGACCGAGGCGAGGACCCCCGCCATGGCCACCGTCGTGGTGGTCCGGGTCCGAGTGTGCATGTCCTGCTCCATTTCTCCTGCGTGAAACTACGGTGTGCTCAGCCCGCGCACGATCGCCTCGGTATTGGTGCGCGCCATCTCCAGATAGGTGGCCGCGCCGCCGCCGGGGGCGGACAGCGATTCGGTGTGCAGGGCGATCACCTGCACGTGCAGGCCGGTGTGTTCGGCGAGCACGCGCGCGAGGCGGTCGGGCTGGGCGGAATCGGCGAAGACCGCGGACACGCCCGCGGCGCGGATCGCGGTGGCGAGGCCGTCGAGGTCGGCGGCGCTGGGCGAGGCCAGGGTGGTGCCGCTGGGGATCACCGCGCCGATCACCCGGAAGCCGAAACGCTGGGCCAGGTAGCCGAAGACGTGATGGTCGGTGACCAGCTGCCTGCGTTCGGGGGCGAGGGTGGCGAAGCGTTCGGTCATCCAGCGGTCGAGCTGGTCGAGTTCGGTGAGGTAGCGCTCGGTATTGGCGCGCACGGCCGTGGCGTCGATATCCGTGACGCGGGCGAGCACTTCGGCGCTGATGGTCTCGACCGCGCTGCGGACCCGCTGGGGGTCGGTCCAGAAGTGCGGGTCGGGGGTGCCCGCGGAGTCGTCAGCGGTGTAGTCGATCGGGTCGACGTGTTCGGCCACGGCCAGCGTCGGCACGCCCGCGGCCGCGGCGGCGTCCACGTGCTTGGCAATGCCCTCTTCGAGGCCGAGACCGTTGTGCACGACCAGCGCGGAACGCTCGATATCGGCGGCCTGCCTGGCCGAGATGGCGAACGAGTGCGGGTCGGCACCGGCCTGCATGAGGACGGTGACCGGGACGGTGTCGCCGACGATCGCGCGGGTGAGGTCACCGAGGATATTGGTGGTCACCACGATCCCGGTGCGGTCGGTCTCGGTGCCACAGGCACCCAGCAGCGCGACCAGGGCCAGGGCGACGAGGGCCGCGACGGCGCGCAGGCGTGCGGTGGTTCTCACAGGCCGGTCTCCACCATCAGCGTGGGCTCGATATCGAGCGGGAAGGTGCGGGCGACGCGCAGGTTGTCGTTGTAGGCGATCTCGTGCACCTCACGGCCGCGAATATCGTTGATATAGGCGCGTTCCGGGTCGACCCGGATGACCGGCGTGCCCGTCACCGGGCCGTCGAGCAGCGGGACCTGCGTTGTCCGCGTGCCGGTTTCGGGATCGATACCGTGCAGGACACCGTCACGGGTGAGGACCAGCAGCGGCGCCCCCTCGCCCGCGGTGTTCACCGCGACGGCGTCGGCGATCGGGGTGCGGGTCCAGGTCTTCTTACGGATGTCGAGGGTCCACACGCCGTCGCGTCCGGCGAGCGCGGTCAGGGTGGTGCTGCCGGGCCGATGGGTGAACGCCGTGGCCCGGTCGGCGGTCGGCGTCGGGTACGGGATCTTCTCCGCGACGAACTCACCGTCACGCTGGGCCACCACGAGCGCCCCGTCCGCACACCCGAATACGACCCCGCGTCGCGTCACCGCCTGCCCCCGCGGCTGCGCGCACCGCTCGGCCTGCGCCGGTCCGGTGTTCTCCTCCCGTCCACGCACCTCGACACGTCCGTCCCCGCTCGCCACGACGATCCGCTCGCCGTATGGCACCGCGATACCCGCCACCGGCCGTACCTCGGGGATCGTCCCCGCGTCGAGCGCGGCCCGGTCGAGCGCTGTCGACTGCCCATTGGCCGACACCACCGTCACGACCACCGCGTCCGCATACGCGCCGACCACCGAGTCACCACCGACTCGCGCCCCCGGCTCCCCCTGCGAGCCGGGCACAGTCGGCGCGGACGATGCGGGCAGCGCGGGCACGGTCGACGCGGGCGATCCGCTCGGCGCGGACGGTGAACCGGGAACTGTCTGCTCCACGGTGCCGACCGCGCGGACCGGCGCGCTGTAGTAGTGCCGGTGGTCACCGTGGTCCACCGTCCAGGCGCCGCCGTCGACGATGTGCGTCCGATGGTCCGCGCCGAGGTAGGCGAACCGGCCGTCGGTCGCCATCGAGGTGGCACCCGGAAGAGGCTGCGTGGTACCGCTTTCCACCTCGGTGACCTGCTCGGTCAGCAGGTCGAGGACACGCACGGCACCGGAGGCGTCCGTCAGGATCAGCCGGGTCTGCACCTCACTCATCTCCTCGGCACCGGCGACGAAACCGTGCGGGGTCTCCTCCACCACCGGCGGTTCCGGTGTGCCACACCCGACCAGCGGCAGGGCCGCCAGTGCCGCGACGGAAGCCGCGCCCGCCCGGCCGAAGCGGGCGCGTAGCGAGGACGCGACGGCCGAGAGGAAGAAGGTCGCGACCGCCACCGCGGCGATGGTCGCCCCGGCGGCCGTCTCGGCGTGCCAGGAGATGAGCAGGCCCACCACGGTGGACAGGCCACCGATGCCCGCGGCCAGCAGCATGACCACCGGGATGCGGTCCGACCAGTACAGCGCGGCAGCGGGCGGCGCGATGAGCAGGCCGAAGACCAGCAGCGTCCCGACGACGTGGAACGAGGCGACGATCGCCAGCGTCACCAGGCCGATCAGCACCGCATTGGCGAGCTTCGGGCGCAGGCCCAGCGTGTGCGCCTTGCGCGGGTCGAAGGTGAGCGCGACGAACGAGCGGTGACCCAGCACAGCGACGATCAACGCGACCGCCACGGCCGCCGCCAGGAATCCGAGGTCTTGCGAGCGCACCGCGAGCACGTCACCGAAGAGGAACCCGGTCAGATCCACCGCGAACGACTGCGACCGCGACACGATGATCACCCCGGCCGCGAGCATGCCCACGAACAGCAGACCGATCGCGGTATCGGCCCCGAACCGGGGACTGCGCCCGAGCGCGGACACACCGAAAGCCATGGCCGCGCAGCTGATCGCGGCACCGAGCACGAGGTTGCCGCCGAGCAGGGCCGCCACCGCGACACCGGGCAGCATGCCGTGCGCCATGGCGTCACCCAGAAACGCCATGCCGCGCACCACGACCCAGGTCCCGGCGAGGGCGCACACGCACGACACGAGCAGCCCGCCCCACAGCGCACGCTGCACGAATGCCACCTCGAACGGGGCGATCAGCCAATCCATAGCGCGGAAGGCTATACTGAAAATGGTTATCGTTTCAATTGGGGTGAGATGCAACACACAGCGGTCCGAATCGACCACCTGACGGCGGGGTACGCGCGCACGACGGTGCTGCGCGAGCTCTCGGCGACCCTTCCCGGCGGGCAGATCACCGCCCTCGTCGGCCCCAACGGCTCGGGGAAATCGACACTGCTCGGCGTGCTCGCGGGCACCGTGACGATCGACTCCGGCACGGTCGCGCACACGCTCGGCCGCCCGGCATTCGTGGTGCAGCACACCGCGATTCCGCCGACGCTGCCGATCACGGTGCGCGAGGCGGTGGCCATGGGACGGTGGGCACATCGCGGCCCGTGGCGGCGACTCACCCGCGACGACCGCGCCCTCATCGGCACCTGCCTGGAACGGATGGACCTCACCGCACTGGCGACACGACGCCTGGACACCCTCTCCGGCGGCCAGCGCCAGCGCACCCTGCTCGCCCAGGCCCTGGCCCAGCAGGCGGAGCTACTGCTGCTCGACGAACCGGCGACCGGCCTGGACACGGCCTCGCAGGCGGCGATCTCGCGGGTGCTCGCGGAGGTGGCGGCGACGGGCGTGACCGTCATGCAGGCCACCCACGATCGCGACGAGGCGGCCCGCGCCGACCACTGCCTGTTGCTGCGCGAGGGGCAACTCATCGCCGCGGGTCGTCCGGAAGAAGTACTGGTCAGCACCTAGAATCGGCGACGGTCAGCGCGGTCCGGCAGCGAGGAGGAGCACCATGGCAGACACGCCCGCATCGGTCGAGGACTACCTCGCCGGGCAGCCGGAGGCGGCGCGCGCGGTGCTCGAGCAGATCCGCGCCACGATCCGGCGGGTGGTCCCGGACTCGGGCGAGAAGATCAGCTACGCCATGCCCGCGGCCACCCTCGACGGCCGGGCGTTCGTGTCGTTCGCGGGCTGGAAGGCCCATGTGAGCCTGTATCCGATCCCCGACGGGGACCCAGAGCTGGACCGGGCCGTTGCCCCGTACGTATCGGGGCGGGGCACGGTGAAATTCCCGCTCGGCGAACCGATTCCGTACGACCTGATCGCGCAGATCGTGCTCCGGCTCGCCGGGCGGGCACGCGAGCGCTGACTACCAGTCGGCCTCGGTGTAGCGGATGATGCCGCGGATGTTCTTGCCGTCCAGCATGTCCTGGTAGCCCTGGTTGATCTCCTCGAGGGAGTAGCTGCGGGTCACCATGTCGTCGAGGTTGAGCTGGCCCGACTTGTAGAGCGAGAGCAGCCGCGGCGCGTCCTGGCGCGCGTTGCCGCCACCGAAGATGCAGCCCTTCACCGTCTTCTGCAGCATGGACAGCAGGAAGCTGTTCATCTTGACGTCGCCCGCGTCCATCCGGCCCATCGAGGTGACCACCAGGGTGCCCGCCTTGCCGGTGAGGATCAGGCCCTCCTCGACGTAGTCGCCGTGCATCTCGCCCATGGTGAGGATGACCTTCTCGGCCATCCGGCCCTCGGTGGCCTCCATCAGCGGCATGATGGCGGCGGCCATGCTCTCGTAGGTGTGCGTGGCGCCGAACTTCTGCGCCTGCTCGAGCTTCCACGGATTCGGGTCGATGGCCACGACCTTGGAGGCACCGGAGAGCACCGCGCCCTGCAGCGCGCTCATGCCGACACCGCCGATGCCCACGATCACCGCGGTCTCGCCCGGGGCGACCTGCGCGACATGGGTGGAGGAGCCGAAGCCGGTGGGCACACCGCAGCCGACCAGGCAGGCGACCTCGAACGGGATGGTCGGGTCGATCTTCACCACCGAGGTGTGGTGCACGGTCATGTACGGCGCGAAGGTGCCCAGCAGGCACATCGGGATGACGTTCTCGCCGCGCGCCTGGATGCGGTAGGTGCCGTCGGAGATGGCCTGGCCCATGAGCAGGCCCGCGCCCAGATCGCACAGCGCCATGTGCCCGGCCACGCACGCGGGGCAGCGGCCGCAGGCGGGGATGAACGAGAGGATGACGTGGTCGCCTACGGCCAGATCGCTCGGACAGTTCGGGCCCAGCTTGGTGATGACACCGGCACCCTCGTGGCCACCCATCACCGGGAACGACGGCATCGGCGTGGCGCCGGTGACGATGTGATGGTCGGAGTGGCACATGCCCGCCGTTTCCATCCGGATCTGCACTTCACCGGCGACGGGATCGCCGACCTCGATCTCCTCCACCGACCACTGCTGGTCGGTGCCCCACAGGATCGCGCCCTTGGTCTTCATGTTCCGCCTCGACCTCTCGCCAAGCTTGGTGCCTCGTAGTGACTGCACTCACCCTAACGAAATTTCGGCCGATTCTGTAACACGTTCTAGAAATAAATCGGAAAATCTCTATCCCCGCACGTCGTGGACGTGATGCACGAGGTCGTGGAGGAAGTAGCGCGACAGCGAGGCGACCGTGAACAGCGAACCGTCGCTGCGGGTGGCACGTCGGCCGAGCTGATCGGCGGGCACCGCGGCCAGCGTCGCGGCGATCCGTTCGGCGGCCTGCGACAGTTCCCGAGAGACCTGCGCGGGGTCCTGCTCACCGTAGCGACCTGCGACGGCAGCCGCGTCCTGATCCCAGCCTTCGAATCGCGGGATCTCGGTGCCGTCCCCGGCGAGCATCACACCCAGCCGGGTGTCGAAGAGCAGGCACACGTCGCGCACGTGCGCGCCGTATTCGAGCACCGACCAGGTGCTGTCGTCCGGGCGCACGCGCGCGTCGTCGCGTTCCAGGGCGGCGCCGAGGCGCGCGGCGCTGCGCAGGGCACGTTCGGGGACCGCCGCGTAGGCGATGGTCTCCGCGTCGAATCCACAGTCCGGGCAGGGCTGTTCGAGGACCCAGGTCCAGTCCTTGGTGTCGGGAACGATCATGAACCCAGCCTAGGATGACCGCATCTTATGATCCATCAAGATTGCGCCATGTTGCGCCGAGATCCGGGCATCACTCGATGAGCTGGCGGGCCTTGCCGAACAGCTCGAGGGTGACCGCGTGCAGGAAGTCGCCGACCGGCTTGGGCGCCTTGCCCGCGAAGGCCCGCGCGTGCGTGCCCTCCAGGACGATGCCCAGCTTGAAGCAGGCCAGCACCGTGTACCAGGGCACCGCGCTCAGGTCGCGCTCGGAGAACTTGCCGTAGTGCTCGACCATCTCCTCGGGGGTGGGCAGGCCGCCGACCGTGCCGAGGGTGCCCATCAGCCCGGCGCCGACGGTGCCGGGTTCGGGGCGGGTGGCCAGCTGCCAGCCGAGGTCGAGCAGCGGGTCGCCGATGGTCGACATCTCCCAGTCGACCATGGCGGCCACGGCCGGGCTGTCGTAGTCGAACATCATGTTCGCCAGGTGACAGTCGCCGTGCATGATGCCCGGAGTCCAGTCGGTGGGGCGGTGCCGGTCGAGCCAGTCGCCGATGCGGTCCACATCGGGGATGTCCGGGCCGGGATAACCCTCGTTGGCGCCGTAGGAGTCGAGTTCGCGCAGCCAGCGCGGGACCTGGCGTTCGAGGAAACCGTCCGGGTGGCCGTAGTCGGCCAGGCCGAGGGCCTGGTAGTCCAGCGCGCCGAGGCGAGCGATGGCCTCGACCGCGGACAGGCCCATCTGCCTGCGGATCTCGGGGTCACCGGCGTGCAGCTCGGGCAGTTCGGTCTGCGGGTTGAAACCGCGGATGGGTTCCATCAGGTAGAAGACCGCGCCGATCACCGAGTCGTCGTCGCAGGCCGCGATCACCCGGGGCGCGCGGACCTCGGTGCCGTCGATCGCGCCGAGCAGACGGGATTCGCGGCCGATCACCTCGTTACTCTTGGCCCGCAGATGTTTGGGGCCGCGCCGCAGGACGTATTCGCGCTCGCCGCGGGTGAAGCGCAGCATGATGTTCTGGGTGCCGCCGCCGATCGCGGTGACCTCGCCGAGCGCGCCGCCGGGCAGGCCACGCTCGTCCATCCAGCGGCCGATGGCCGCGAAGTCGGCGATGCCCGGGTCGACATCGACCGGTTGCGAAACAGACATGGCGATCATTGTGCCCGAGCGGGCCGGTCCGTGGGCCCGGCGTAGGGTTTCCGATACGATGCGCACGCTCTTGATCGACAACTACGACTCGTTCACCTACAACCTCTATCAGCTGATCAGCGAGGTCAACGGGAGCGAGCCGACCGTCGTGCGCAACGACGACGTCCCCGATCTGGTCGCGCTCGAGTTGTCCCGGTTCGACAATGTGGTGATCTCCCCCGGACCCGGCCGCCCCGACCGGGCGCGCGACATGGGCATCTCCACCCGGCTGATCGCCGAGACCGAGCTGCCGCTGCTGGGCGTGTGCCTGGGGCATCAGGGCATCGTGGTCGGCGCGGGCGGGACTGTCGGGCGGGCGCCGCGGGCCCGGCACGGCTACCTCGACCGGGTCGCGCACGACGACCGCGACCTGTTCGCCGGGCTGCCGCAGGATTTCACCGTGGTGCGTTATCACTCGCTGGCCGCCGAGCGGGTGCCCGAGGTGCTGGAGGTGACCGCGTCCACCGGTGACGGCGTGATCATGGGTGTGCGGCACCGGGAACGGCCGCAGTGGGGGGTGCAGTTCCATCCGGAGTCGGTGTCGAGTGAGTTCGGGGCCGCGCTGGTGCGCAATTTCGCCGACCTGACCAAGGCGCGCACGCCGGTGAGCGCGCCGGTCGTCGTGCGCGGGCAGCCGGTAGCAGCCGAGGATCCGGCGCCCGATCGGCGATTCCGGGTGCGGCACAGGGTCATCGAGCGGGCCATCGATACCGAGGCGATCTTCCTGCGCCGGTACGCGGACTCGCCGACGGCGTTCTGGCTGGACAGCGAGCACGTCGAGCCGGGGCTGGATCGCTTCTCCTTCCTGGGCGACGCGGGTGGGCCGCACGCGGAGATCGTCGGCTATCGGGTCGGCGACGGTGCCGTCACCGTGACGGACGCCGAGGGCATCCACACCGTGCCCGGCACCGTGCTGGACTATCTGGATCGGGAGCTGCGGCGCAGGCATTGCGAGGTGCCGCCGCTGCCGTTCGACTTCACCGGCGGGTATGTCGGGTATCTCGGGTACGAGGTGAAGGCCGATTGCGGGGCGAGTGCCGCGCACCGCTCGCTGACACCGGATGCCCAGTGGATCTTCGCCGACCGGCTGATCGTCGTCGACCACGAGGCCGGGCACACCCATCTGCTCGCGCTGGCCACCGAGGCGAGCGCGGATGCCGCCGACGACTGGTTGCGCGCGACCGGCACCGCGCTGGCCGACCTGCCGACCTGGACCAATCCCGCCGACCTGCACGTGCCCGCCGATCCTGATGCGGTGCAGGCCGATCTGATCCGTGGCCGCGACCGGTATCTGGCCGATATCGCGGTGTGCCAGGAGCGGTTGCACGCGGGCGAGTCCTACGAGATCTGCCTGACCGACACCGTCGCTGTCGCCGCCGCACCCGCGGACGGCCTCGCCCTGTATCGGCGCCTGCGCCGCTGCAACCCCGCCCCCTACGCCGCCTACCTGCGCTTCGACGGCCTCGACGTGGCCTGCTCCTCCCCCGAACGCTTCCTGAGGATCGACCGGGACCGGGTGGTGGAGTCCAAGCCGATCAAGGGCACCGCGCCGCGCGGGCGCACCGTCGCCGAGGACGAGCACCTGCGCCTGTCCCTGGCCGACGACCCCAAGACCCGCGCCGAGAACCTGATGATCGTGGACCTGCTGCGCAACGACCTGGGCCGCGTCTGCGAGGTCGGCTCGGTGCACGTGCCCGAGCTCATGGCCACCGAAACCTATTCCACGCTGCATCAATTGGTCTCCACCGTGCGCGGCACCCTGCGCCCCGGCGCCACCGCCATCGACTGCCTGCGCGCCTGCTTCCCCGGCGGCTCGATGACCGGCGCCCCCAAACTGCGCACCATGGAAATCCTCGACGAACTCGAAACCCAGGCCCGCGGCATCTACTCCGGCACCATCGGCTTCCTCGGCCTCGGCGGCACCGCCGACCTCAATATCGTCATCCGCACCGCCGTCCGCTACGACGACGAATGGCGCATCGGCGCGGGCGGCGCCATCGTCCTCGACTCCGACGCCGAAGACGAGTTCGCCGAAATGGTCCTCAAAGCGGCCGCCACCTTCCGCGCCTTGGCGCCGGGCACCTGATCCCGGTCGATCCACGCACCGCGCGCGCCGACTGGAGGCGATGGCTCGCCTGCTCGGATCAGCGCCGGGGACGCTTCTTCGGTGGTGGCTCCGACACGGGCTCCTCGCCACCACGGCCCGCGATCCGCCCGAGCAGCCCCACCCCCGGCAGCTTCGCCAGCGCACCGAACAGGTCTTCACCCAGGGAGATCATCGCTTCCAGGCGGGGCAGCAGCCGGTCATAGGTGGCGAAGACCGGGTCGGCGAGGGCGAGGGTGCGATCCAGCCGATCGATCGTGCTGTTGAGACGGTCGACCGCGATCGACAGGTTCTCCACCAGATCCGGCAACTGCGCCGCCAGCTGGGCCGAGGCGGGTGGCAGCCGAACCGCCGCGTCGAAGGCGTACCCCGCCGTCTGCTGTGCGGCGTCGATAGCCTGCCCCGCCGCCGTCTGCGCCGCCCCCACCGCCGCCTGCGCCGCCGACAGCAACTCGGCGCCCGGCACCTTCCGCCCCTGCGGCTCCGGCACAGGCGCATTCCCGCGCCCCCGCTTCTTCGGGTTCGTCATGCCCCCACTGTGCCGCACGGACCCCGACCCCGCAGGGACCTCACGCGTGTCCCCCGCAATCTCCGATCACAACAACCCGAAGTCCGCCACCTCCCGCACTCCCAGCCACCCGGCACAACCCGAAGTCCGCCACCTCCCGCACTCCCAGCCCCGCACCCGCGACCCCGAGGAGCGGCGGCGCGCAGCGCCGGTCGCGGCCGGGTCGCCGGTCAGGCGCCGTTTCGTAGGCGACGAAGGAGCAAGAAACGGCGCCTGACCGGCGGCCCCCCCAGGGGCCGCGACCTCGAGCGCGCCAGCGCTCCAACAATCCTGTCGGATCAGCGTGGCATCATGCGGGGACCATGGAAATCCGTAAGGGCGCCCACGCGCCGGTGCCGACATCGCTTCTCGCCGTGGTCCTTTCATGGCGTTCGGCGCATGCTGTCGACGCGCATGCGCTGCTGCTCGACGAGTCGGGCCTGGTCCGCGGCGACCGGGATTTCGTCTTCTTCAACGCCCCGCGGCACATCTCGCAGGCCGTGACGCTGAACCAGCAGCCCGCGCCCGGTACCGCCCGGCTGAGTGTGTCGTTGCCGCGCACCGAGGCCGAGGTGGCGCGGATCGTGGTGAGCGCGTCGCTGGACGAGGGCACTTTCGACCAGCTCACCGAGCTGACGCTGACCGTGCACGCCGCCGACGGCCCGGTGGTCCGGTATGTCCTCGACGGCATCGAGCGGGTGCAGGCGATGATGTTCGGCGAGTTCTATCGCCGGGACGGGCAGTGGCGGTTCCGCGCGATCGGCCAGGGGTGGGTCGGCGGATTGCCGGGGCTGGCGACCGAGTTCGGGGTGACGGTGGCGGAACCGGCCGCGCGCCCGCGCCCGGTGGACGACGAGTCGGAGCTCCCGAGGCGTCCGGAGCGGGTCGAGGCAGCGCGTCCCGCCGAACGGTACGCCGGTGCGTCCTCGCGGTCCGGCGAGTCCACGACGGACCACGAGGACGCGCACCGCACGCCGTCGTCCGGCCGTGCCCCCGCCCTGACCCGCCGCGTCATCGATGTTCCCCCACCACCCCCACTGGACCCCGACCACGCCGACTGGCACCCCGACCCCGAATCCCCCGGGCAACTGCGCTGGTGGGACGGCACCGAGTGGACCGACAGCACCCACCCACATGTCGCCGATCACCGTGCCCGCTGCCCGCGCTGCGGTCATGTCCTGCGGCGCAAGCTGTTCGGTGGGCACGGCCCCTGTAAGCGGTGCGCCGAGGAGGTCGAGGAGTTCCTCACCCACTGGCGCACCCGCGCGCGCCGGGTGCTCACCGGCCCGGGCACCCAGTCGGAGGACTGGATCGAGGTGTGGGCGGCGCTGCGGTTCCAGCGTATCGACGAGGAACGCGGCCGGGTGGTGCTGCGCGAGGCGGGGCTGACGCAGGTGGAGCGGATGGTGGCCTTCGCCTTCGCCGACGGCGAGGTGCTGGCCGAGGAGCTCGACGCGTTCGAGCATGTCGTGAGTGAGCTGGCGCTCAACGGCGCCGTCGTCGACGATCTGCGCCGCCGGATGCATCGCGGCCGCACCCTGTCCCGGCTGCGCTCGGGCGAGCTGCCCACCGTCGAGACCCCCGGCCTGCATCTGGATCCGGAGGAGCGGGTGCACCTGGACCTGCCCGCCGTGCACGTCCGCATGCTCGCGCGCGGCCCACGCAATACCGAGGGCAGGCTCATCGCCAGCACCAAGAAGCTGCGCTTCGTCGGCGACGGCACCGGCATCGAACTGCCCTGGAACCGCGTGGTCTCGGTGCATCCCGAGCACGGCACCGTGGTGCTCGCGGCGACCTCCGCCCGCGGCGGTGCCACCTTCGGTGTCGCCGATCCCGACTATGTCGCCGCCGCGCTGGAGGGCGCGCTGCGGGTGGCCAAGCGTCTGGTCCTCACCCCGGGCCAGCGCGACAGCCGCAGCATCCCCCAGGACGTGAAAGCCCAGGTCTGGCAGCGTGATGGCGGCGTGTGCGTGGAGTGCGGCGACGGGCACTACCTGGAGTTCGACCACATCATCCCGCTCAGCCGCGGCGGCGCGACCAGCGCGACGAACCTGCAGATCCTGTGCCGCAACTGCAATCGGGTCAAGGGCGCCCGGATCTAGGCCGGGCGTCCCGCGCGCGAGAGCAGATACGAGCGCAGCACCAGCCGCAGTTCCGCGACGAGCGCGGGCCGCCGCTCCGCGTCGGCCTCGACGATCAACGGCATCATGCCGCGCACGAGCTGGATGGCCACCGTGGTCGCGCACTGCCGGTCCTCGGGACCGAGCTCGGGGAACGCGGCGCCGAGCAGCGCCTCGAAGCGCGCGTGCAGAGCACCGTAGGCGGGGGCGACCGCCGCGCGCAGGGTCGCGGGCATGTCGGTGCGCGCGAACAGCGCCTTGAAACCCGGATGGGCGAGATTGAACTCGACGAGGGTGCCGAGCACGCGGGTGAGCAGGGCGTCGAAGTCGAGCCCGTCGGACTCGTGCGGCACGTCGCCGCCGAGCACGCCGAGCTGCTCGCGGTAGAACTCGGCCAGCGCCGCGGCGATCTCGTCCTTGTTGCGGAAGTACTGATACAGCGAGCCGGGTGAGATGCCCGCCTCGGCCGCGACGGCATTGGTGGTGGTCCCCTCGTAGCCGCGTTCGGCGAAAACCGCTGCGGCCGCGCGCAGGATCTCCTCCATGCGGCGGCGGCCTCGTTCCTGACGGCGCACCTCGGACATGTTCCTCCTCTTGAAAATGCGAGCAGCTACTCGTATTCTCCAATGCGAGCGCTCACTCGCATTTTTCGCAGACTAACAGAGGAGCCGCCGTGCTCGGATCATTCCTCACCCGTCGCCCCCGCGCCGTCCTAGCCCTGTCCCTGGCCGTGTTCACCCTGTTCCTCGCGCTCGCCGCGGGAGCGCTGAACAGTTTCGCGCTCAACCGCTTCGAACGCGAGGACTCCGAATCCGCGCTGGTACGAAAAGAACTCATCGAGAACTTCGCCACCGGTAGCCCGAATGTGGCGATCCTGCTGACCGCCACCGACGGCGATGTCCGCGCCGGTCGCGCCGCCCAGATCGGCACCGAGCTCACCAGCGAACTCGCGGGCTTCCCCGGCGTACTCGAGGTCCGCTCGTTCTGGCAGCCCGACGCGCCCGCCACCCTGGCGAGCGCCGACCTGCGACACGCGCTCGTGCTCGCGGTGGTGCCCGGCGACGCCGACCACGTCCGGCGCGCGGTACTGCCCGCCATCGAGTCCGGACTGCTCGCCGAGACCGATCCAGCGGTGACCCTCACCCTCGGCGGCGGTGACGAGGTATTCCGCGATGTCGCCGAGCAGGCTTCGGCCGACTTCCTGCGCGCCGAACTGATCGTGCTTCCACTGGTTCTGCTCCTGTTGTGGGCGGTCCTGCGCCGCTGGTCCCTGGCCCTGGTGACGCTGGGCATCGGCATCTTCTGCGTGGTCGGCACCCTGGCGCTGCTGCGCGTGGCCACCGCGTTCACCGAGATCTCCACCTTCGCCGCGAATATCGCACTGGTCATGGGCATCGGCCTCGGTGTCGACTACGGGCTGTTCATGATCTACCGGTTCCGCGAAGAGCTCACCGGGGGCACCTCGGTCGACACCGCGGTGCGCCGCGCGCTCGCCGGTGCCGGGCGCACCATCGCGTTCAGCGCTGTCACCGTCGGGGCGAGCCTGGCGGTGCTGCTGGCCTTCGGGTTCCCGTTCCTGTCCTCGTTCGCCTACGCGGGCATCGCCGTCGCCATGGTCGCGGTACTGGGCGCGACCGTACTGTTGCCGGTCGCCCTGCGCCTGCTCGGACATCGGGCCCTGCCCCCGCGACCGGCCGCCGATCCCGAACGCGGGTTCTGGTCCCGCACCGCGAACACCGTGCTGCGCAGACCGATCGCGACCGGCGGGACAGCCCTGCTCGTCCTGCTCGCGCTGGGCGCCCCGGCGCTGGGCGTGAACTTCGGCGCGCCCGACGACCGCGTGCTCGGCGGCGAGCATCCCGTGCGTTCGATGTACGACACGATCCGCGCCGATTTCGACACCGAGGAAGCCGACGCGCTGCAGGTACTGATCCGGCGGTCCGATCCAGACGAGGTCGCGGGGTACGCGGCGAGCCTGTCGACGGTGGCTGGGGTGTCACGCGTGGATTCGGCGGCCGGATCGTTCACCGGCGGTCGTGCGACGCCGGGCCCGTCGCCGGTGAATATGTCCGCCGACGGCGCGACCTGGCTGCGCGTCGTACCGACCGGCGATCGCCTCGCTGCCGACCCGACCGGCCTGGTCGCCGAGATCCGCTCGGCACCCGCACCGTTCGACGTGATGGTGGGCGGTTACCCGGCCGAACTCGCCGACTACCGCGACGGCATCAGCGCCCGGCTGCCCTTGGTCGCGGTGCTGATCATGCTGGTCACCTATGCCGTGCTGTTCCTGATGACCGGCAGCGTGCTCGCCCCCTTGAAGGCGGCGATGCTCAATATGCTCTCGATGACGGTCATGTTCGGCGTGCTGGTGTGGGGTTTCCAGAACGGCGCCCTGGCCGGGATTCTCGGCTTCTCCCCCACCGGCAGCATCGAACCCAGCATCCCGATCCTGATGTTCTGCGTCGCCTACGGGCTGTCGATGGACTACGAGGTGTTCCTGCTGGCCCGGATCCAGCAGGACTACGACCGCACCGGCGATCCCATCGGCTCCATCGCGCGCGGTGTCGGACGCTCGGCACCGCTGGTCACGGCCGCGGCACTGATCCTGGCCGTCTCGTTCGCGGTGTACAGCACCGGTGACGTGGTGTTCCTGCAGCAGCTGGGAATCGGGATGGCGATCACCGTCGCGGTCGACGCCACCCTCGTGCGCGGAGTGCTCGTCCCCGCGTTGATGCGACTGGCGGGCCGGGCGAACTGGTGGGCGCCGCGACCGTTGCGCGCGCTGCACGACCGGATCGGCTTCCGGGAGACGCCGCCACCCGGTGCGGCACCCACCCGCGTGGGACTACCGGTGTGAACTCAGCCCAGGATCGCGTTCATGATCGTGCCGCCGCTGGTGGCCACGACACCACCGATCATGGCGCCCGCGATCATCTTCGGCGACTCCATGGAACTGCCGCTCCACTTCTCCCAGGCGAACTTTCCACCGGCGACGGTGATGGCGAGCACGCCCGACAGGATCATGAACCAGGTCAGGTACTGGACCATCTGCATGATCTTGTCCGAGAGCGGCGGCGCCTCCGGCGTGGGATTGCCGACCTGCGCGAACGTCGTGACGGTGTCGGCCATCGACGTCAGAATGATGCTCATAGCCTGCTCCCCTTGGTCGCGTGATGCGAACTACGTTCCAGCACTGTCGTATTCGAACGATTCCAGGATACGGGCCCGGACCCCCGGCATACCAACAAAACCGATACCATCACCTCAGCAGTTGGCCGCCGTTCCCCCGAGTCACCAAGTGAGCAGACATGATTCTTGCCGTCGTCACCGATACCTTGGCGCAGATCGGCAATCCGACACCCGAGGCACCCCCGATGTCGGAAAAAATCCTGCAGCTGGTGCGCTACTTCACCTGGTTCATCCTGCTTTCAGGCGTGATCGCGATCACCTACGCGGGCGGAAAGTTCGCCTGGGAGAAGTGGACCGGCGGCGGGCTCGAGTCGCCGAAGATGATCGCGGGCGCGATGATCGGCGGCGCGGTGGCCACCAGCGCGGGCACCATCATGAACGCGATGCTGTAGCGGTCAGCGCAGCAGCCGGTCGACGAACGCGAACAGGTTCTCCCGCACGCGCCGCGCCTTCTCCTCGGGTGTCAGATCCTCGCGGTAGCGGCTGCCCAGCGCGGGCCGCTTCTTGTTGCGCGCGTACAGCGAACAGGCCAGATCGGTGCAGATGAGGGTGCCGACGGTATTGCCGCGCCTACCCGATTCCCCGGCCTTGGCCGCGGTCATCAGCGAGACGCCGCCGCCGGTGTGGGTGGTCAGGCAGATCGTGCACATCTGGGTCTTGCCGGTGCCGCCGGTCTCGTGGCGCAGGGCGATGCTCACCAGCTCGCCCTCGCGCGGGACCGAGATGTAGCAGCGGCCCGCGTAGGACGGGTCGGTCCAGCCGAGGAAGTCGAGGTCTTCCCAGGGGCGATCGGCCAGGTCACGCGGGACGGTGAGGCGTTTGGCGTCGCCTTTCGAACAGTTGACGAACGACGACCGGATCTCACGTTCGGTGACGGGTTCCATGGCGGTCCTTTCAGCGTGCCGGGGCGCAAACGGTAGACACGCTAACGATCCCCCGGGGCGCCGACAACTGGTTTTACCCGCCGCGGCGCGTCCCGGGTGAATGCGCGAACCGGCTCACCGGGCGGGTTCCAGCACCGGGTAGTCGGTGTAGCCGGTGGCGTCGCCGCCGTAGAAGTACTCGTCGCGGAACGCGGTGACGGGCGCGCCCGTGCGCAGGCGGGCGACCAGGTCGGGGTTGGCCAGGAAGGGCCTGCCCAGCGAGATCAGGTCGGCCCCCGCCGCGAGGAGCCGGTCGGCGGCGGCACGACCGCCGTCGGCGGGCAGCGGCGTACCCCAGCCGAGGACGGGGTTGGCGATCAGCGGGCCGGTCCAGTCCCGGCGGATGCGCTGGAAGACCGTCGACTCGGGATCGGCGAACACCACGTGCAGGTAGGCGAGCCCCCGCCCGTCCAGTTCCGCCACCAGCGCCGCGTACAGCTCGTCGGTATCGGTCTCGGCGATCGCGTTGGCGCCGACCCCGGGCGCGATCCGCACGCCCACCCGCTCCGGGCCGATCGCGGCCGCCACCGCCGCCACGACCTCGACGGTGAAGCGGACGCGGTGGGCGATCGATCCACCGTAGGCGTCGGCGCGCCGGTTGGTGTTGCCCGCGAGGAACTGGTGCAGCAGCATGCCGTTGGCGCTGTGCACCTCGACCCCGTCGAAGCCCGCGTCGACGGCCCGGCGGGCGGCGGCGGCGAAGTCGGCGACGGTGGTCTCGATGTCGTCGAGGGTCATCTCCCGGGGTACGACCGGGTCCTTGGGTCCCGTCGCGGTGCGGATCGGGTCGGGCAGCGGGATCGGCGACGGGGCGAGCGGCACCTGTCCACCGTTGTCGGGATGACCGACACGACCGCCGTGCTGCAGTTGCAGGAAGGTCCGTCCGCCCGCGGCGTGCACCGCCTCGGTGACTCCGCGCCAGCCCTCGACCTGCGCGTCGGTGTAGATCCCGGGGATACCGGCGAAGGTGGTGCCGACCCGGTTCGGCGTGGCCGCCTCGGCGATGATCAGACCCGCGCTCGCGCGCTGCGCGTAGTAGGTGGCCATCAGCTCGGTCGGGCTACCGTCGGCGGCGGCGCGATTACGCGACATGGGCGCCATCACCAGGCGATTGGGAAGGTCGAGCGCGCCGAGTGTGGTGGGGTCGAAGAGGCTGGGGTGTGCGGTGTTCGTCATGCGAGTACGGTAAAACGTGACATCGGTGTGAAGTTCAAGTCCGAACGGGAAAGGCCTGGTGGCACATGCGCATCGGGGAACTGGCGGCACGGACCGGGGTGAGCGAACGGTCGCTGCGCTACTACGAGGAGCAGGGTCTGCTGGCCTCCGAGCGCACGCCCGGCGGGCATCGCGATTTCTCCGAGCGGGCGGTGGATCGGGTCATCCATATCCAGGAGCTGTACGCGGCGGGGTTGTCCAGCAAGAAGATCGGGCAGATCCTGCCGTGCATGCGGGACGCCGACGGCCGCGCCAACGAGCGCGCCACCCCCGAACTGGTCGACGAACTGCGCGTCGAGCGCGAGCGGATCGACCGCACCATCGCCGACCTTCTGCGCTCGCGCGAGGTGCTCGACGAGGTGATCAGCCGGGCCGCCGAGAGCCTGCCCGCTACGGCCTGACGATGCCCGCGGCGCGGGCGGCGCGCAGCCAGTCGGGGAATTCGCCGAGCAGGCGGCGGTAGAGCTCGGGGTCGTCGACGCGGTCGATGTCGTCGAGGGCGAAGAAGCCCGCGTTGTCCACGACGCGGCCGTCGAGGTCGTCCAGGGTGCGCAGCACGCCGAAGCTGGCCGTGCCCAGGCCGATGAACTGCCAGAAGGCGGGCAGGTGGGCGGCCTCGCGCATGAGCGCGGCGATCTCGCGCTTCTTGGCGAAGCCGCCGTCGGTGAAGAACAGCACCAGCGTCGGGGCGGGGCTGGCCGCCAGGGTGTCGATGATCGCGCGCATGATCGGCAGTTCGTCGTTGCGGCCGCCGAGACTGTCGTAGTCGATGCCCTCGTGGGTGCCGGTCAGGTGCAGATAGGTGCGGGCCCACTGCTCGCCGCCCGCCACCGTGATATCGGGTAGCTGGGCGTAGCGCAGCGCGTAGAGGTAGGCCTCGAGGGTGCCGTCGTCGTCGAGCTGGGTGGCGACCGGGATCATCCGCTCGACCACCCGGTGCACCGTGCCGCCGCGATAGAGCTTCTGCATGCTGCCGGTCTTGTCGATCACCAGCACCACCCGCGCCCTGGTCCCGAAGGCGCTCTTGTCGATGAGCACCTTGGCGACCTCGCGCTTGCGCAGATCCAGCACCTGCTTCTTCTCGAAGCTCAGCGCCGCCTCGCCCGGCACGGTCCGCACCTCGGGCGCGGCCACCGGTGCCGGTTCGTCGTCGACGGTGACGCCGTGGTCGGTCACCAGATCGGCGAACCCACCGGCGTACCCCTGCCCGACGGCACGCACCTTCCACTGCGCACCGCGCCGGTACAACTCGACCGCGATCACCACCGACTCCCGGTCGAGGCCCTCGATCGCGTACTCGTACAGCACATTTCCCGCCGCGTCGGCCACCGAGGCCACCGGCGCGGCCGCACCGCCGAAGGTCTCGCCCTCCGTCGAGGCGGTGATCACCGCCCTGATCTGCGCGATCCCGGCGGGCACCGCGCCGGTCGACACCTCCAGCGCCGCGCCGTTCCACCGCACGCCCGGCGCCTGCGGCTGATTGAAGAACACGAAATCGGCGTCCGAGCGCACCGTGCCCGCCTCGGTCACCAGCAGCGCCGACAGATCCGCCGCCACCCCACCGCGCACCGCCAGCACCACCTCGGTGGCCGCCAGCGCGGCGTTCTGTCCCTTCACCAGCACCGCAGCCACTGTTGTCTCCTCATCGCGTTCGGCCGTAACGCACCACACCCTAGAGGCATCCGCGGGTGCGCGGGGCGGACCGGATGCCGGAAACCGCGCCGAACCGGCTGCGCGGGTGCATGATTGAGGTGATGCAATTCACCACCGCGTTTGTGCAGTACGCCGGGTCGGGACCGATGCGGCACGAAGAGTCGATGCTGGTCGAGGTACTGGGACGGCTCGACATCCCCGTGCGTCACTACAGCCTCAACCGGGTCCGGCGCGGGCAATTGCCGCTGGGCCCAGGAACGTTCATCGCCGGTGATGTGGATGCCATGCACGGCGCCATGCGCCAGTTGCGGATCCCGATCCCCGCCCCCGACGACTATCCCGAGGTGCTGCGCCCCTATCTCCGGCGCCGGGTCTGGACCTCGACGCTGGGCGAGGTGGAGCGCGGAATGGACAGCGGCTCACTGCCCCCGCTGTTCGTGAAACCGGCGTACCGGCGCAAGAGTTTTCCGGGCACCGTGTGCTATTCGGATCGCGATTTCGCGGCGTTCGGCCATGTCAGCCGACGGCAGCCGGTGCACTGCTCGGAGGTGGTCAGCTGGGTCTCGGAGTACCGCGTCTACGTCTCGCGCGGCCGGATCCTCGCCGTCGACCACTACGCGGGCGACCGCACCCGCCGCCTCGATCGCGGCACCGTCGAATCGGCCGTCACCGCCCACCACCGCGCGGGCACCGCCCCCAGCGCCTACGCCCTGGACTTCGGCATCCTCGCCGACGGCAGCACCGCCCTGATCGAAGCCAACGACGGCTTCGCCCTCGGCGCCTACGACATCACCCCCGACCTCTACACCGAACTCCTCATGCGGCGCTGGCGCGAACTCCTCGACCGCCGCTGGAATCCGGCCTGAACCGAGTCGAGGGAGGACCATGGCCGCGTGCACGCCCGCACCGCCACCCCCGAAGAACGCACCCACCTCTGGCCCCACCTGATCGACATCTTCCCCAGCTACGCCACCTACCAACGCACCACCACCCGAACCATCCCGATAGTCCTGCTGACTCCCCGTCGTTGATATCGCGCCGACGGCGCCTATCCGCACACTGTCACCATCGACCGATCAGCCCGGTGGGCCCTACCCCGATCGGGAATGTGGGCTACTTCATACGGATAAGCGCGCCTTCCGGGACAACGGATTCACCTGGAACAGAGCATCGCGAGAAGAAATTCTGAGACCGTTAGGTGTCACTCGAACCTGCGGCCAGCGGACTATGAGATCGAACACTTTCAGCGCCGCACTGACCTACGAATGTACTGCTGGCAGCGGAGTATTTGAACACATATCTGTCACCACTCGTGACGCCCTGGTCCTCGACTCGTTCAGCTGATGCGAGAGGCTGGATCCTGAGAGCGGGGAGCGCAGATGGCAGGCGAAAACGACTGGTACTGGGACGAAGACGAATACATCGAGTCGTTGACGGGCGAGCGGCGGCGCTACGCATGGGTGTTGGAGCGGTTCGGAGGGGTGGCGCCAGCAGAAGCCGAGGCACAGGCAGTCGATTTCTACCGCTACGAGGAGCCCGGTGAAGCGTGCCGGGGCCTGATCTTCCACGACGAGGCATGGCATTGGGCGATGCTGCGTTTGTACGGCAGCTACTGGCTGACCCATTCGGAACTGGCTGAGCCGTCCGATGAGTATCGAGCCATCGATTGACGTTCGGATACGGACGACCCTGACGGTCCACCACAATCCTCCCATGGGCTCCATGGAGGTCGATAGTCTGCTGGTGCACATGCACTGCGCCGGATTAAATCGGCTGTAGCTTGACAGCGTTTCCGCTGGTCAGAGGGGGAAAGTGGGGCGGGTGGGGCTCGAACCCACGACCAGCGGATTATGAGTCCGCGGCTCTAACCGACTGAGCTACCGCCCCTGGCCGCGGGTGTCCGCGGGCGTGTCGGATGGTACCCGGTGGGGTGTGGGGTTGACCAGTTGTGCGGGGTGGTCGGGGCGACCGGGCCGGGCTGTCGTGGGACGATGCGACGGCCCGGTCGCTGGGGGTGGTGGGTGATGCGGGGGGTGCGGGTCAAGCCCTGTCGGCTGTCTGACGCGGAGATCGTGCGCGTGCGGCACGGTCGCGTCGTTCGGTCGAACCCCCCGGGTTGCTGGCTACTTTGATCACTCCGACAACCAGCAACAGAACAGCAGCAATCACTGCGATGACAATTATTCCCTGCACACTATGAACTTAACGCGTATTCCCTTGCGGCGCTGAACAAGTTACAATCGCGCGTCGATCGTCAAGAGTGTGCGGCCGAGTGCGGAACGGTTCTCGATGGAACTATGCGCATCCCGAACACGGTCGAGCGGGAAGGTCTGGCCGACAATCACTTCGAGGCGCCCGGCCGCCACTTCGGATTGCGCGCGACGGGCCAGCGCGGACCAATCGATCGGCGCGCCGACCACATCGAAGAGACCCAGCACGGTCACCCCCCTGGCCGCGGCGGCCTCGGTGCCGTCCGCGACGAAATCGCCCGCCGCGGAACCGTAGCCGAGGAACACGCCGGTGTCCGCAGTGGCGGTGAGGGCTGCGGCGCCGAGCGACGCGCCCGCCCCGTCGAACACGATATCGGCTCCGCCGCCGGTGATCTCGCGCACCTCGTCGGCCCAGCCGTCGGCCGAGTAGTCGACCACCGCCGTGGCGCCCAGGCGATGAGCCAGCGCGAGCTTGTCCGCGCCGCGGGCGGCCGCGATCACCTTGGCGCCCGCGGCGACGGACAGCTGGGTGAGCAGGGTGCCGAGTCCACCGGCGGCCGCGGTGACGAGCACCCAGGCGCCGGGTCGCACCGCCGCGCGATCGAACACCGCCAGGGCGGTGCGCCCGTCGTGCGACAGCGCGACCGCCTGCTCGACACTGACCCCCTCGGCGATCTCGACCAGCGTGTCCGCCTTGGCCAGGGCGTGCTCGGCATACCCGCCGGTGGGGACGCCGCCGCCGATGCCGCTGGCCGCGGTCTGGCTGACCACGCGCCTGCCGATCCAGCCCGGATCGACCTCGGCGCCGACCGCGCGCACCACGCCACCGATCGCCCCGCCCGGCACATACGGCAGGCTCAGGGCGAAGAAGTCCAGCCCCCAGCCGTTGCGCAGCCGGGTGTCGAGGAACATCACATCGGCGACCTCGACGTCGACGAGCACCTCCCCCGGACCCGGTTGCGGCACCGGCACTTCCCGCACCTCGAGCACTTCGGGACCACCGAATTCCTTGACCTGTACGGCACGCATCGCGACTCCTTCGTGGTGTTCTCCAACGCGTCCAGCATGAAACCTGAAGGGAAGTTCAGGTCAACCCCGGTATGACATGGCTCACACCGTCAGGAACCGCCACCACAACTGCTGCTGCTGCTTCCCCCGCCGCAGCTGCTGCCCCCACCGCAACTACTACTGCTGCCCCCGCCACCGCAGCTGCTCCCGCCGTGGTCGTTACCACCCGCGCACCCGGCACCCGGGTAGTCGGACCCGCTGCCGTGCGTCCATGGCTGCCCCGAACCCGGATCGAAGAACCCGGCCGACGACCCGGCGGCCCAGCGCCGGTCGAACGGCGGCGTCGGCGGCCGGGTCGCCTGCTTGACCACCACCACGATGACGGCCACCACGCCGGAGATCATCAACGCGAAGAACAACAGCACGATCAGGAGCACCATGCCCGCAGGCTAACCCGTCCCGCTTACAGTGGGCTTATGGCGCTCTCGATCCCCCGGCTCGGCCGTCGGCCGGTCGATCCGGCCACGGTCGACCGCGTCGTGGCCGACCTGCGGCTGCCCGACGCGATCTTCAAGACCTGCCCGTGGCAGCCGAGGGAGCTGGTGGAAACCGGTCTGCGCCAATGGTTGCGGTGCTGCGGCGCGGCCCTGCGCGACGACCAGGTGATCGGCATGCCCTCGCACGCGGTCGACGAGGCCTGGCACGGGCTGATCCTGTGCACACAGCTCTACGCGCGCTTCTGCGAGCAGGCCTACGGCCGGTTCCTGCACCACTTCCCCGACGGAGTCGGCGAGGCGAACCCGGCGCACGGTTCGATGCACGAGCAGCTCGGCCGCACGGTGGTCGCCTGGTCGATGGTGGCCGAGGCCGGTGAGGAGTGCGTGCTGTGGGATCTGGACCGCCGGGTGGGCGTGGCCGAGCCGTGGGGGGTGGACGCCCGGCACGTCGCCGCCGTCGAGCAGCGACTGCGCCGGGCGTGAACGCCTAGACCAGCTTCATCCGGCGGGCCGCGAAGCGGACGGCGCCGGGGGCGAGCCGGTTGATCCGGTACTGCACCCACGATTCCGGCGTCACCGGCACGATGTCGCGACCGCCGCGCACCGCCTTGACGATCTGCGCGGCGACCCGGTCGGGGGTGTAGCCGCGCCGCTCGTAGAGCTTGTCGAACTTCTGCTGCGCGGCCGCCTCCTCCTGCGCCGAGACGCCCGAGATGCGGGTGGTGGCCACGATATTGGTGTGCACGATGCCGGGGCACACCGTGGAGACGGAGATGCCGCGGTCGGCCAGTTCGGCGCGCAGGCAGTCGGAGAACATGAACACCGCCGACTTGCTGGTGGCGTAGGCGCTCATGTCGCGCTGCGGGCTGTAGGCGGCCATGCTGGACAGGTTCACGATGTGCCCGCCCAGGCCGCGGTCGGCCATGGCGGCACCGAAGGCACGGCAGCCGTTGACCACACCGCCCAGGTTGATCCGCAGCACGCGGTCGAACTCCTCGGACGGGGTGTCGAGGAAGCCACCCGCCTGGCCGACGCCCGCGTTGTTGATCAGCACATCGGGCACGCCGTGCGCGGCGATCACGGTGTCGGCGTGGGCGCGCACGGCCTGCTCGCTGGAGACATCCAGCGCGTAGGAATGCGCGACGCCGCCTTCGGCCGCGACCAGCTCGGCGGTTTGCTTGGCGGCGAGCTCGTTGACATCGGAGACCACCAGTTCGGCGCCCAGGCGCGCGAAGGCCAGCGCGGTCTCGCGGCCGATGCCGCTGCCCGCACCGGTGACGACCACCAGCTTGTGCTCGAATTCCCGTCGGCTGCGGCCGACTTCGGCCCTGGCCAGCCCGCGCGCGACCGGCGCGCCGTCGAGCGCGTCGATCAGCTCGGTGGTGGCGGTGGCCAGCAGTTCCGGATGCGAGAACGGCATCCAGTGCCCGGCGGGCACGTCGCGGCGCCACAGCCGGTCGGTCCACTTGGCCGAATCGTCGTACCCGGCGGGGCGCACGGCCACGTCGCGGCCGGCGACGATCAGCTGCACCGGCACCTGGGTGCGGCGCTCGCGCGGGGCGAGCATGCGCTGGACGATATTGGCGCGGTAGATGAGCAGGCCGTCGACCATGTCGCGGCGGAAGGTGGGGCCCAGCTTCACATTCGCGGTGGGGGTGTCGTTCATCAGCGACACCGCGCGCTGCCAGAGCTTCTCGGTGCCGATGGTGTTGAAGGTGGCGCGCGGCAGGCCCGGGGTCATGAAGAAGAAGGTGTAGGCCGAGGACGCGAGCTGGGTCATCGGCTGCCAGATATTGCGCGGGGTGGGCCGGGAGAGGCGGGCGCGCACCCAGCTGGCCAGGTGATCGAGGTTGGGGCCGGAGACCGAGGTGAACGAGGCGACCCGCTGCGCGGCCTGCGGCTCGCACACCGCCTCCCACACCTGCACCGAACCCCAGTCGTGGGCGAGCACATGGGCGGGACGGTCGGGGCTGACCGCGTCGAGCACGGCATAGAAGTCGCGGGCCAGTTCGTCGAGGCGGAAGTCCTCGGTGCGCTGGGTGCGGGTGGACTCGCCGTGGCCGCGGGTGTCGTAGGCGACCACGTGGAAGCGCTCGGCGAGCAGCGGGATCACCCGGTCCCACAGGTGGTGGGTGTCGGGCCAGCCGTGCACGAGCACCACGGTGTCGGCGGCGGGGTCGCCGTATTCGAACACGGCGAGGTCGAATTCACCGCTGCGGACGGTGCGCTGGTTGGCAGGCCGGGGGCTGTCGGTGGTCATGGTCTGTCGGACTCCTTGTCCAGGAAGCGAACTCACAGGTCGAGCACCAAACGCTCACCGTGGGAACGGGATACGCACGCCAGCAGGGCGCCTGCTGCGTGCTCGTCGTCGGAGAGTACGGACTCGCGATGGTCGGGTTCGCCCGCGCACACCCGCACCACGCAGGTGCGGCAGAAGCCCTGCCTGCACGAGTAGGGCTGATCCGGGCGTTCGGCCAGCACGGCGTCGAGCACGGTCTTGTCCGCCGGGACGGTGATCACCTGTCCGGTGGAGGCGAATTCGATCTCGAAGGCGGTGCCGTCCACCACCGGCGGCGGCGAGAAGCGCTCGAAATGCAGCTCCACCCGCGGCAGCTCGCGGACCGCGGCGACGATGGCCGAGGTCATCGGGGTGGGTCCACAGGCGTAGACCGCGGTGCCCGCGCCGACACCGGGCAGCAGATCGGCGGCGGTGGGCAGGCCGTGTTCGTCGTCGGTGCGCACGGTGACGTGCGGGCCGAAGCTCTCCAGCTCGTCCAGGAACGGGATGGTGTCGCGGCTGCGGCCGCTGTAGACCAGCGTCCAGGGCAGGCCGAGGCGGTGCGCGAGGCGGGCCATCGGCAGGATCGGCGTGATGCCGATGCCACCGGCCACGAAGTGCAGCCGCTGGGCGGGCGAGCCGTGCCCGGGGACCGCGAACGGGAAGGCGTTGCGCGGGCCGCGCACCACGAACCGGCTGCCGACCGGGAGCTCGTCGTGCACTTCGGTCGAGCCGCCGCCCCCGTTCGGGATGCGGCGCACCGCGATCCGATAGGCGCGCTCGTCGGCCGGGTCGCCGCACAGCGAGTACTGGCGCAACCGGCCCGAGGGCAGTTCCAGATCCAGGTGGGCGCCGGGCCGCCAGCGCGGCAGCACCCGGCCGTCCGGTGCTGACAGCCGCAGGCTCACCACGTCCTGGTCGTGGGCCTCGATCCGGCGTTCGGTGACGACCACCGGGAAGCGGCGGTCGTCCACCCGCGGACGCAGGTCGCGGCGGTTGGCCAGGGCGCTCCAGCGCAGGCGGGCCGTGGCGATCGCGTCGAGGAACCGGGTGCCCGGGTCGTGGCGGTGCTTGCCGTAGAGGTCGGCGGGCAGCACCTGGGGGATGTCGCGGGTCGTCACGAGGCCGCCGCGCGGGCCGCGGGCGAGGCGGCCAGGTAGGCCACGGCCTGCGCGGTCGAGCCGACGCTCTCCGGGCTGTAGCCGGGCTGGAAGGTCGACAGCGCGCTGCGCAGCAGCGACGGGATACCCGGCAGGGCACCGCGCCACATCGCGGCGAACACCCCGGCGATCAGCCGCAGGTAGCCGTAGTCGGGCAGCTTGGGGTCCTGGTGCACCAGGAAGCGGGCACCGCGCACCAGCAGGGCGATGAAGATCGGGAACACCAGCGTCATCGACGCGCAGCGCCGCGCGTAGCCGACACCGAAGTACTCGGCGACATCGTGGGCGACATTGCGGTGCTCGACCTCTTCGGCGCCGTGCCAGCGGAACAGGTCGGCCATATTGGGGTCGGCGCCGAACTTCTCCAGGTCGGCGTTGATCACCCAGTCGCCCAGCCAGGCGAAGAAGTGCTCGAGACAGGCGATGAAGGCCAGCCGTTCCACCAGCATCTGACGGGCGGCGCGGTCGTCACCGCCGCGCGGGCCCAGCGTCTTACGGAACAGGTATTCCATCTGGCGCACGTACGGGCCGCTGTCGATGTCGTTGGCCGTGAAGACGTCGTGCAGGACCTTCTCATGGGTCTCCGCGTGCATGGACTCCTGCCCGATGAAGCCGAGCATGTCCTCGCGCAGCTTCTCGTCCTTGACGTAGGGCAGGGCCTCGCGATAGGTCGCGATGAACATGCGCTCGCCCTCGGGCAGCAGCATGTTGAGAGCGCAGATCAGATGGCCCGCGATCGGCTCCTCGGGCATCCACTGCAGCGCTACGTCCGACCAGTCGAAGCGCACGTTGCGTGCGTGCAGCGCGACCTGGCCCGGATCCGTCTCCGGGCGTGATGCTGCCCGGCGAAGTAGCTTCATCGGTACTCCTCGTCCTCCCCGCACGGCTCCCGGCCGGGCGCCGGGCGCATCGGTGCGCCGGTCCTGCGGTAGCCCCAATGATACATGTATGTAGTATTCGAGGTAACACCTATTTTCCTGCGATTTTCCCCTTCGACAGGAGGGTGGCGGGGTCCCAGCGCCCGCCGCGACCCCGGGTCAGCGGGTAGCAGGCCAAGCCGAGGGCAGCCGCGGACGCGTGCCCGATATCGGTGAAGGTGCGGTGCAGGAAGATCGGCGGGAGCACCACCGCCGCGAGGCCGACCAGATACAGCAGCCGCCACGGCCACACCAGCCGGTAGGCCAGGACCGCGGCGACTCCGGCCAGCGCGTAGCTCACGCCCACGTCAAGGGTGAACATCGCCTGTTCCGGGGCGTGCCCGCGCCGGATGGCCCACAGCAGCACGCCCTGACTCAGATAGGTGGCTCCGACGTGCGCGACTGCCGCGACCACCAGCCAGCGCACGGTACCCAGCCAGCGTTCGGCATTGGCGTGGAACAGGGTGAACAGCACCGCGTAGCCGAACCAGCCGCCGCCGTCGGTCCAGAACGCGCTACCGATCAGGACGCGGACCGGGTCCTCGCCGAGGTGGTGCAGGTTGGTCGAGCGGTGCCCCAGCCAGGCCCTGGCCTCCTCCGGTGGCAGCCGGGCGATGATCAGTGTGGTCACCGCGAGCGCGGCCAGCCAGAGATAGGTCCCCGGCGCGCTGCGCACCCACCGCCCGGCCGCCGCGACCGCCGAGCCGATCCGCGCCGGTATCCGGCCCGATGTCGCCACCAGGTCAGTGTGCCAGGGGTGCGGCCCGCGCGAGCGGCACCGGGACCGGGCGAGCCATCCCGGAAACACCGCACCCCGCCTCGAACCGGCGAGGCGGGGTGCGGCGGACGGAGGTCACCAGCCGGGATCGGTATCCAGGGGGATATTGATCCAGCTCGGGCGGGCCGGGTCCAGCTCGAGGTGCTGGGTGCGCAGGCCGCTCTCGTTCAGCAAGGGCCGCAGCGGGATTCCGCTGGGGAAGTTGCCCGCGAAGACGTCGACGCGCAGCCGGTGACCCGGTTGCAGCACGCCGTCGGTGGCGCGGATGCCGATATCGAGGGTGGTCGGCTCGCCGGGCACGATCGGCTGACGGGTGTCCAGGGTGAGGTACGGGTACGGATCGGTGTAGTCACCGTTGGCCGAGCGGCGCGACTTGCCCTCGTCGACCGCGCGCAGCGAGGCCATCAGCTGGCCCTGCGACCACACCGTGGAGGTGCCGTCGGGGGCGACATCGTTGACCGTCACCGTCCAGTAGCCGTCGGTGGCGTCGAGCACGGTGTTCAGGTGCGCGGCGATCTCGCCGGAGATCCGGGTCGGCTGGGTGACCGGCGCGGTGGTGAAGGTCAGCGCGGCGCCCTCGCTGATCCGGGCGTCCTTGGCGCAGATGTCCGGCAGCGGGATCAGCCCGGCCGTGCCTTGAGCGGCGTCACGCGAGCAGATGGTGGTCAGGCTCGGGTCGACCGAGACACGCTGGGCGCCACCGGGTGCGGTGACCAGGCTGCCGTCGAACCGGGCACCGGGCGCGGTCCCCGAGGGCGCCGGGTCGAGGTACATGCGGCGGTAGTCCATGCCGGGGCGCGGGAAGGCCACGTCGCGGGTCCACTGATCGCTGCCCTGCTGCCACAGGGTGACCGGGTCGTAGCGGTCGATGCCGTTGTCGATCCCCTTGAGCCACTTGTCGAACCAGGCCCGTTGCAGCGATTCCAGCGGCGCGGGCGCGCCCGGCTGACCCAGCCCCGAGCTCACGGTGACGTGGTAGACGTCGCCCATGATGAGCTTCTTCTGCTCGGCGGGCACGTTCACCGCGTTGTAGATGCGCGGGGTGGAGTAGGTGAAGATGTCGTGCCAGCCGCCGTAGAGGAAGGTGGGCACCTGCACCTGGTCGGGCTGACCCACCCAGGCGGTGCGCAGCGGGCTCTGGTCGTCGAGGATGGTCGCCATCTCCGGTGGGATCTGGTCGATGCTCGGCGTGGTCAGCGCGGCGATGAGGACATTGAAGAAGGTGAACGGGTCGCGCAGGCGGTCACCGAGCCAGGTCCAGTCGAACTTGCCGGAGAAGATCGACACCAGATCCGGCAGCAGCTTGGTGCCGTCGACCGCGAGCAGCCAGGCCGGGATGAAGCCGATGCCGAGTGCGCCACCGGGGGCGGCGACATCGCGGATCAGGTCGCTACCGGGCACGATCGGGAAGATCGCCTTGAGCGCCGCGGGATGGCGCTGGGCGGTGTGGAGCTGGTTGATCCCCGAGTAGGAGATGCCGCTCATGCCGATCTTGCCGTCGGACCAGCCCTGCGCGGCGGCCCAGTCGACCACCTCGACGCCGTCGAGCTGTTCGCGCTCACCGAAGACCTGCCAGGTGCCCTGCGAGAACCCGGTGCCGCGCACGTCGACCACGACCTGGGTGTAGCCGCCGCGGATGAGATTGCGGTCCACGCCGAAGGTGCGGGCGGCGCCGCCGGGCAGCGCGTTCATCATGTCGCTGAGGCTGCTGAAGCCGAAGGCCGAGAAGTCCAGGTTCTGCAGGATCGGCAGCAGCACCTCGGACAGACCCGGCACGGCCAGCGCCGAGTCGGCGATGTTCGACACCAGCTTGGTGTAGGGCGTCATATTGACGATCGTGGGTGTCGGCTCACTGATCGGCTGCCCGTCCGCACCGGCGGGGTGATAGACGTTGGCTTTCAATACCGTTCCGTCGCTCATCGTGATGGGGACATCCCATTCGATGAAGACGTTCGGGTACTGCTGCGGTCCGTTATGGGTGGCGACGAACTGCGCGTCCAGCCCCTCGGCGGCCGGTGTGGCCAGTCCGACCGGCGCGGATGCGACTGCCCCCAGGAACACGACGACGGATGCGACCAGCGCAGCCACTCGCCCACGATGTTTGATCATGCTTCGGTCTCAGCCCTCCACCATCGGGAACCACGACGTTCCCATACCGGGAAGTAACGTAGCCTGCGTCACGGACGATCGCAAGAACATGTTCTCGGCCACTTCTTCTCGGCGCCAGCCGACACCCCGTGATCCGCACCCGCCACAATCGGCGCTGTGACAGTGGATCGCGAGACCGATGGTCGCCGGTACCGGGGCGCGGCCCCCGGGCAACGTCAGCAGGATCGCCGGGCCCGGCTGGTGGAGGCGGCCACCGAGGCCTTCGGCACCGAGGGCTACCGCAACACCACGGTGACCACGATCTGCGGCAGCGCCGGGGTCGGCAAGCGGTACTTCTACGAATCCTTCACCGACAGTGAGGATCTGCTGCTCGAGGTGTATCGCGAGGTCACCGCGCGAATGCTGGAGGCGCTGCATCGCGGCCTCGGCGAGACCGGGACCGACCTCGACACCCAGGTGCGGATCGCGCTCACCGCGTACTTCCAGCTCATCCACGACGACCCGCGGGTGCCCCGGATCGCCTTCTTCGAGATCCTCGGGGTGAGTCCCGCGGTCGACCGCGCCTATCACGAGGTGCTCGACGCGCTGGTCGACATCTGCCTGGCGCTGGTCACCCCGCACGTCGACTCGGCCGCGCACCCCGAAGCGAGTGTGCGCACGGTCCTGTACGGATTGGTCGGCGCGGTGCTGATCATCGCGCAGAAGTGGGTGCTCGACGAGTACCGGGCGCCGCTCGGCGATGTGGTCGACAGCTCGTGCCTGGTGGTCGGCGCGGTGCTGGGCCGGATCGGCCCGACCGCCGGATAGCGTTGCGGCGGTGGGGGTTCAGCGCAGCAGGGCGGCGATGACGTCCTGGCCGAGCCGTTCGGCGTTCTGCCCGGCGGTGCGGCCCTCGGCGGCGCGGATCAGCGGATCGGCGGCCGCGTACAGCTGGTTCTCCGCCACGGTGCCCACGGCCCGGCGGGGCGTCCAGGACGCAGTGCCGAGGGGTGATCGACGGTGTCCATGGTTCGCCGCTCCGAACGCCGATCCCGGCGATCCGGCAGCGGGCGACCGGCTAGCGTTGACGCCGACGTCGAAGTCGAACTGAGGAGGTCCGCATGCCCGACACCGTCCGCGGAGTCATCGCCCGCGCCAAGGACGCGCCGGTCGAAACGGTCGATATCGTGATTCCCGATCCCGGTCCGCACGATGTGGTGGTGCGCGTGCGGGCGTGCGGCGTCTGCCACACCGACCTGCACTACCGCGAGGGCGGGATCAACGACGAGTTCCCGTTCCTGCTCGGGCACGAGGCCGCCGGTGTGGTGGAGTCGGTCGGTGCCGCGGTCACCCATGTCGCCGAGGGCGATTACGTGGTGCTCAACTGGCGCGCGGTCTGCGGCGAATGCCGGGCCTGCAAGCGCGGGCGGCCGTGGTACTGCTTCGACACCCACAACGCCAGCGTCCCGATGACGCTCACCGACGGCACCCCGCTCACCCCCGCCCTGGGTGTCGGCGCCTTCGCCGACAAGACCCTCGTGCACGAAAGGCAGTGCACCAAGGTCGATCCCGAGACCGACCCGGCCGTGGCGGGCCTGCTCGGCTGCGGCGTGATGGCCGGAATCGGCGCGGCCATGAACACCGGCGCGGTCTCGCGCGGCGACAGCGTCGCGGTGATCGGCTGCGGCGGCGTGGGCGACGCGGCCATCGCGGGCGCGCGTCTCGCGGGCGCGGGCACCATCATCGCGATCGACCGGGACACCCGAAAACTGGAGTGGGCCAAGGATTTCGGCGCCACCCACACCATCGACGCCACGACGGGCGATGTGGTCGAGCAGATCAAGGAACTCACCGACGGCTTCGGCGCGGACGTGGTGATCGACGCGGTCGGCAGGCCGGAGACCTGGAAGCAGGCCTTCTACGGCCGCGATCTCGCGGGCACCGTCGTGCTCGTCGGCGTCCCGACGCCGGAGATGACCCTGGACATGCCGCTGATCGATCTGTTCTCGCACGGCGGCTCGCTCAAGTCGTCCTGGTACGGCGACTGCCTGCCCGAGCGCGACTTCCCCATGCTGATCGACCTGCACCGCCAGGGCCGCCTGCCGCTGGACCGGTTCGTCACCGAGCGGATCGGGATCGACGAGGTCGAGCAGGCCTTCGCCGCCATGGGCGCGGGCAAGGTGCTGCGGTCGGTGGTGGTCTGGTGAGTGCCCGCATCGATCGGGTGGTCACCTCGGGCACCTTCGCGCTCGACGGCGGCACCTGGGCGGTCGACAACAATGTGTGGCTGATCGGCGACGACACCGAGGTGCTCGTCGTCGACGCCGCCCACGACGCCGACGCCATCGCCGCGGCGGTCGGCACCCGGCACGTCACCGCGATCCTGTGCACGCACGGCCACAACGATCACGTGACCGTCGCCCCGGAACTGTCGAAGCGCCTCGACGCCCCGATCCTGCTGCACCCCGGCGACGACCCGCTGTGGCGGATGACCCACCCCGACGAGACCTACCGCTCGCTCGCGGACACCGACCGGATCACGGTGGCGGGCACCGATATCGACCTGCTGCACACCCCCGGCCACTCCCCCGGCTCGGTCTCACTGCACCTGCCCGAGCTGGCGGCGCTGTTCACCGGCGACACCCTGTTCGCCGGCGGCCCCGGCGCCACCGGCCGCTCGTTCTCGGACTTCGGCACGATCATCGACTCGATCCGCGACCGGCTGCTCACCCTGCCGGAAGAGACGGTCGTGCACACCGGCCACGGTGACACCACCACGATCGGTGCCGAGAAGCCCGCGCTGGCCGACTGGATCGCCCGAGGGCACTGACCGGCCGGACACCCCGGATCGCGTCGACGGTGACATAGACGGCCAGCGCGAAGAACGACCACGCGATGATCCGCGGTGCGATCCGCTCCCGCGTTCGTGGGCCCGGGCCCAGCACACCGGTTTCGGTCATCAGCGGCCGTCTCGCGTCCCGGCGTCCGGGCAGCACGCCGGATCGACCGCCAGCACCGGCCCGACCAGATCCAGGGCTGTCGCGAGCGCTTACGGGATCGGCTTGTGGGCCAGGACGCGGAAGGTCATGCCCGCGCGGCCGGTGCGGTGGGTCTCGTCGATGACGAAGCCTGCCGCGGTGAGGTAGCGGACCGGGTCGCGCAGGAGGTGGTCGGCGCCGAACCGGACCGACAGTGGTTGCGCGAGACGCTGGGCGGCGCGGGCCAGGACCGAGGTGGCGGGGCCGTGTTCGGCGAGGACGAAGCGGCCACCGGGGGTCAGGACGCGGAAGGCCTCGGCGGCGGCGCGCCCGGGGTCGGGGATGGTGCAGAAGGTATAGGTGGAGACGACGGTGTCGGCGCTGTCGTCGGGGAGGTCCAGCTCCTGGACGTCGCCCCGACGCAGCTCGGCACGGGTGAGACCGAGGGCGGCGGCGCGGCGGCGGGCGACCTCGAGCATGCCCGGGGACAGGTCGATGCCGGTGATCCGGTCGACGTCGGGGCCGTAGTGCGGCAGGTTGAGGCCGGTGCCCACGGCGATCTCGACCACCCGGCCGCGCGCGTGCCCGATCACCCAGGTGCGGGCGTCACCGAGCACCACGCGCTCGAACCAGCCGATCTGCCGGTCGTAGTTCGGGGCGTAGCGGTCGAAGATGGCGGCGATCTCGTCGGTGCCGGGCTGCCTCATGGTGCGCCTCTCTCGCGGGCCTGGACCCCAGTGTGCCCCGACGCCGCGCCCGCGACATCGGGGAACACCCTGATTCGGCGCGTCGCCTCAGAGCCGGAAGAGCCGCCCGCTCACACCCCAGCCCGCGCTGACCCAGCCGGGCCCGATGCAGCCGACGGTGGCCGACTGGCCGACCGGCAGGTCCCGGCGCACGGTGTACTGGCCGAGGGCGGGCGGCAGCGTGCTGAAGTCGTAACCGAGGCAGTCGATCTCGATGCGGTAGGTACCCGGTTCACCCTGGCACTGCCCGTTGAACGCCCAGGGACCGTTCATCGACCCCTGGCAGCCGGGGTCGGCGGCGGCGGTGCCGGAGGCCAGACCCGTGAGTGCCACCGCGACCGCGGGGACCGCCAGACACATCGCCAGTGCTCGAGCCGAGGTTCGCATACCGTCTCCGATCGTTGTTCCCGCTTACTTTCTTGTCATGGGATGTATGCCCGCCACCCCGCGGCTCGTTACAGCGCCGCCTCCGTCGGGCTAGGTCACCCGGACGGCCGCCGCGCTCAGCGCCGCCACCAGCGACAGTCCCGCGTACCCGGCCCGGCCTATCTCGGCCACGGCGGCGTCGAGGATCAGCTGTTCGCGCTGCCCTTCTTCGCGGTGTTCATCGCGATCGAGGCGGTGAGTCTGCGGCACGCGCACGCCGAGGAGTCCCCGCGCGCGTACTCACCGATCGACACCCGCACCAGTCAATCTTCGGGGCGCCGCTGGCCACTGTTGGGCTTCGCGCCGTGGACGATCTACGTGGCCTTCGCGCTGAACCTGATCTACCAGTTCTTCACCCACACCGAGACCATCGGAAAGCTCTGGCGCCCGGTCGAATTCGTGCTCAACACCCCGTCGCACCACCGGGTGCACCACGGCAGCGATCCGGAGTACCTGGACCGCGACTACGGCGGCATCCTGAGCATCTGGGACCGGATGTTCGGCACCTTCCAGCGGGAACTGCACACCCCCACCTACGGGCTCACCACCCCGGTCGGCACCTACAATCTGCTGCGCCTGCAGTACCACGAGTACGGCAACATCATTCGCGACGTGCGGGGCGCCACCCGCTGGCGGGACCGGCTGGGATATGTGTTCGCCCCGCCCGGCTGGCAGCCCGCGGGCAAGGCAGGCACCGCGCCGCGCACGCCGGAACAGCAAGCGGCGTGAGCGGCTGGTCCCGCCGTGCCGAATGCCACGGCGGGACCACCGGATCAGCCGCGAATACCGCGTCCGGTGAGCATGCGCACGCACAGCCGCAGGAACCGCCACAGGCCCGGCAGGGTGCCGCGCCGGGTGAGCACCGTGGTGACGGTGCTGGTGGTGGGCTCCGGGAGCGGGCGCCCGGCGAAGCGGTCGGCGAGCCAGTCGAACATCATCGGGGCGGCGAAGATCGCGAGGGTGAGGTGTTCGCTGAGCCGGTCACGCAGATAGGTGACGTGCGCGCCCGCCGCGCGGTAGCGCTGCACCTGGCCGTCGACATCGTCCACCGAGATGACCGGGTCGCCGATGCTCTGCACGACCAGCATCGGCATGGTCGGGGTGTGCAGCCCGAGCTGCAGGCTCCGCAGCAGTTCGACGATCTGCGGCCGGGCCAGCACATCGGCGAGCGGGGTCGTCAGCATCGAGTCCCAGTCCATCTTGGGCGCGCTGAGCACGGCGCCCACCGTGGTCCGGTCGGCCAGCGCGTTCAGCCGGCGCTGCGCGGCAGTGGTGGTGGTTTCGGTCAGGGCGTCGTCGAGCGCCGGGAAGACCCGGCGCATCCCGGCCACCACCATCCCGGGCAGGCCCGAGAACACTGATCCGTTCAGCCGCAGGAAGGTCGAGGCCGGATCGCCCACCGGCGAGCCCGCCGCGGCACCCACGATGTTCAGCTCGGGGGCGTAGGTGTCGGCCATCTCGGCGGTCCAGGAGGTGGCCATGCCCCCACCGGAGTAGCCGAACAGGCCGACCCGCGTCGCCGGATCGAGGTCCAGTTCGCCGAAATTCAAGGTGGCCCTGATGCCGTCGAGCGAGCGGTAGCCCGGTTCACGGGGCGCGCCGAACACGCCGAGCATGCCCTCGTGGTCGGGCACGGCGACGATCCAGCCCCGTTCGAGCGCGCCGCCGATCAGGAACAGCTCGAACTGCGGCACCGCGCCGAGCGCGCGGGCGCCCTTGCGCAGCGCGTAGGACGGGAAGCACTGCGAGGACACCGCGTCGATCGCGCACTGGAAGCTCACCACCCGGTCGGGGCCGTCCGTGGCCCGCGGCGGCACCAGTACGGTCACCACCGTGGAATCGGGACGGCCGTCGAGATCGGTGGTCCGATAGAGCAACTGCCAGGCCGTGAACGAGGACTGCCGGATCAGCCCGAAGGCACCGATGGTGACCGGCCGGGTGTGCAGGATCGTGCCGGGCGCCGCCGCTTCCCAGCCGCGCGGCGGGGTATGGAACGGATCGTCCTCGGGTCGCAGTGTCACCACGGGGTGCGGGAAAATCCGCGGCTCCACCGGCGCGCGGTCGTCGTAGACGTCGACATTGACGGTCATCTCGGGTCCTTCCTGGCCGGGAACCGCCCTTGGTCCCGGTGTCGGTAGCGAGCCGCGCAGCGCCGTTCCGGCACCGAAACACACACGGCCTCACCAAGATTGTTCGGGAACCGAGTGGTTGCTGTCACTGTACGAATGGGAGAATCCGGACCCCTGGATTGCTCACATATCCCGATTTCCGGCCCCGGTGGCGCGGGCCCGCAGCGCGGCGAACATCGCCCGATCGTGCGAGCTGAACACCGTCAGCCGGGGATCGCGCCCGGTGAGGTCGGCCAGCGCGCGGGTGTTGTGCCAGCGGGCCAGCGCCGCGCGCGGTCCCGGATCGCCGTAGGCGGTCATCGCGAGCCGGCGCAGCGGGACGTCGAGATCGCGCCGGGTGAGGAAGGCGTCGCCGGCGTGCAGCAGCCAGCCCGCCGGGGTGTTCACGGCGACGCCCACGTGCCCCCTGGTGTGCCCGTAGAGCGGCACGACGAGGATGTCGTCGCCGAGCCCGGGCAGCTCACGGATCGCGTTCAGACCCAGCCAGGTGTCGGAACCGTTCGCTTCGTTGACGACCCAGCGCGGGCCGTGCGCCCACTGCGCGGGCCGATAGCGCGGCCGCTCGGTCCAGCGCGGCGTTTGCGCGGCCCGCAGCTCCGGCCCGTGCACGTGGACACGCGCGTCCGGGAAATCGGCGAGGCCGCCCGCGTGGTCGAGGTCGAGATGGGTCAGCACGATATCGCTGACGTCGGCGGCGCGGTAGCCGAGCCGTTCGACCTGGGCGCGCGCGGTGGTGTCGTGGTCGATCCGCAGGCCGAGCACGCGCCGGACCGGGCCGAGCCTGCGCGCGGGGTCGGTGACGTCCTGGGTGCCGAATCCGGTGTCGACCAGGATCAACCGGCGGTCGGTCGCGATCAGCAGGCAGTGATCGACCAGGCCACCGACCATCGGGCCGCAGTCGAGATGATGGACGCGCACGGCTACTTCAGCGGCAGCGCGCCACCGGCGCCGCCCACATCGATGACCTGCCAGCCCTTGCCCGCGTCGACGGTGACCGCGTAGTGCACGGTGGTGCGGGTCTTGTCCGGGGTCTGCGCGCTGGTGGAGTCCACGTCGACGAACACGTCGACCTGATACACCCCCGACGATTCCGAGGCGACCTTCGCGCTGGACGCGGTGCCCTCCGAGGCCCACTGCATCGGCACCAGGATCTCGGTCAGTTTCGGTGCGGTGGCGTCGAACTTGGCCGCCAGCTCCGTCGAGGTGCCCGCCTTGAGCCTGCCGACCCAGGAATTCACGTCGCGGTAGTCGACCCGCGAGGCGCCGACGGCGTAGTCGGTGGCCACCCGCTCGGCGTGTGCCGCGTCGGCCGCGCCCTGCCGCTCGGTGTTCAGGTCGGCGCGGGTGTTCCACCACAGCGCCGCGAAGCACACGGCCGCGAGCACGCACAGCGCGGTCAGCGCGGTGGTCAGCAGGGTCGACACGGGCACGGTCACCTGCCGTCCCCCGGCCGGGCCGGGGCGCGGCTCGTCCTCGGCTGCCGGGGCGGGGGTGTCCAGGGTCTGTGTACTCATCCGATTACCTCGATTGCCTTGCTATTTGACGTTGATCCGGAGGTGCAGCGCCCCGGCGGGGGCGCTGGCGGCGGCCGCCGAGCCGATCAGCGCGCCCAGGTCCAGTCCGCTCGCCGCTGCGGTGGCGGCGTCGGCGAGCGGTTGCAGCGCCGGGGCCAGCGGCGCGAGTTCGGGTCCCGCGCGGTCGATCCAGTCGGTGAGCTGGTCCAGGAACGGGACCAGTCCGTGGCCCTCGACGTACATCTCCGGCGTGTTCCCGGTCCGCACCAGCCGATCGACCGCCTCGGCGATCTCGTCGACCCGCTCACCGAACTCGACGAACTTCGGCGCCGCGGCCTCGAACGAGGGTCCGGCCCAGGCCATGTCGGGGGTGATCCGCTCGAAATCGGTGAGCAGCTCGCCGTAGGTGGCCGCGCGGCTCATCAACATGGCCGCCACCAGGTCACCGGCCCGCGCCAGCCGCGGCACCAGCTGCCCGGTGTCGCGCAGGGCGGCCTCGGCCGTGCCGACCAGCCGGTCGAGGATCTGCGGATCGAGCTGGTCCAGCGCCGCGGTGATCATCCGGGCCACCTCCGCGATCGGCATGGGTGCGCGGATCCGCTCCCCCGCCAGCCTCTGCCCGTCGCTCAGGTAGGGCCCGCCACGGGAGCTCGGCGCGAACACCACATAGGGCTCGCCCAGGCCGGACATCGCTTCGATGAACACCGTGCTGTCGACGGGGATCTCGTAGCGCCGATCGACGCTGAACCGCACCTCGACGTGGTCGCGCGCGCGGCGCACCCCCGTCACCGAGCCGACCTCGACCCCGCGCAGCAGGATCGGCGAACCCGGGAGCAGCCCGGCCGAATCCGGCAGTTCCATGGTGGCCGAGAGCTGTTCGCGCAGTGGGTCGTAGCGCACCACGCCGAAGGTCAGGTAGCCGACCCCGACCAGCGAGATCACCAGGATGCCGAGCATCGAGATCAGCGGGCCGCGCTTCATCGCACCGCGCCGATCATCCGCAGCGCCTGGGTGATCGAGGCGACCTGGTCCTCGGTGCCCGCCGGTCCGTCCGGGCTCGTGCCGACGCGCGCGCCGGTGATGTTCACCTTCGGCCCGCGTTCGACGAACGGGATGATCCGGTCGCGGATCAGCGCCACCAGCGCGTTGAGATTCGACGGCGCCGACAGATCCAGCGGCCTGCCGGTCAGCGCCAGCGGCACGAACGCCCTGGCCGCGGCGTCACCGGAGGCGGCCAGCGGGGCCAGCCACGCCAGCGAGTGCGCCACGGCGCCCAGCGCGCCGAGCACCCCGACCACATTGACGATCGAGGCGACCGCGGCCGAGGCCTGCGCGACACCGGGTTCGGTGAGCAGCTCGGCGAGCTGCTCCTTGCGCGACTCGACGGTGCCGACCGTGCGGCTCATCCCGCCGAGCAGCGCGTCGACGGCGTGCAGGTTCCCCGCGAGGTCCTGCAGGTCGGTGCCGATCACCTGGGCGATCCGCCGGGTCTCGGCCGGATCGTCCGGGGCCACGGCGTTGAGCTGGTCGACGATGTCCTGGAAGCGGGTGATCGCCCCGCCCTGGACCAGGGTGGACAGTCCGGCGAGGGTGTCCTCGATCTGGGCGGCCGGGCGGGTGCGCTCGCGCGGGATCACGCCGCCGGGGCCGAGCACCGGCGCGGAGGTGTCCGTGGTGGCGGTGAGTTCGATGTGGATGTCGCCGAGCACCGTGTTCTGGCGCAGCTGGGCGACAGTGTCGGTGCGCAGCACCACCGAATCGGTGATGTCGGTGGTCACGACGACATAGCCGCCGGGCGGCTCGTCGACCACCTCGACCCGCGACACCGTCCCGACCCGCACGCCGTCGGCCATCACCTTCGCCCTGGCGGGCAGATTGAGCGCGTTCGCGAATTCGATCCGCACCGGATAGGTCTCCCCGGCGGGGCCGGAGCCCGGGACCGGAATCGCGGCGGGGTCGAAGCCGCAGCCGGTCAGCGCGAGCACGGCGGTGCAGCCCAGCACCGCCACCGCCCGCCGCCGGCGTGCCCCGATCGAGTACTTCATCGGCCTCCTGCCAATCCGAATACCACCCGCGACAGCGGGATCCGCGCGGGATCGCACTGCGGATCACCGTCGAGCGCGCACAGTTCGGCCGCGAGCTCCGGCGGCAGCGCGACCCGCGGGCCGAGGTAGTCCACACCGCGCGCCGGGTCGGTGGCCGTCGTGGCCGCCGCGGCCAGCACAGGCACCCGCACGGCGATATCGCGCAGGGTGTCCACATTGACCCGGATCAGCCGCACCAACGGCACCGTGGCGTCGAGCACCCGGAAGATCGGGTCACCGAACAGCGTGGTGATCTCGTTGAGCATCGGCAGCACCCGCTGGAAACCGTCGATGATCTCCACGGTGCGGCTGAACAATTCGTTGTTGACCTGGTCGAGCACGGTGGCCAGCCGGGTCAGCATGAGCCGGATGTCACCCCACCGGTCGGCCACGCTGCCCGAGATCGCGGCGAGCGAGTCGAGGATGCCGCCCAGGTGCGCGATGGCGGCGTCGGGACTGTCCAGCAGCGCGGCCAGATCGGCGATCCCGGTATTGATGTCGGGCCCGGTCCCGGCCGTCGCGGTGTCGAGCGCGGCCAGCCCGCGGCGCAGCGCGTCGCCGGTGCCGGAGTCGGTGCCGAGGGTCTGGCGGGCCAGCCCGGCGACCGCGTCGAGGGTCTGGGTGATGCTCTTGGGCGTGAGCGTCCGGGTGATGCACCCGTTGGCGTCGCGCTGTCCGGCGGGATCGCCGCCGGGCAGCACCGCCAGTTCCCGGTCGGCGACGATCGTGTCGGACACGGTCACGGCCGCGGCGTCGGCGGGCACGGGATGGCGCTCGTCGACAGCGAAGTCGACCCGCACCGCCTCGCCCTGCGGGTCGATCGCGGTGACCTCCCCGACGGACATCCCGCGCAGCGTGACGTGATTGCCCACGTAGAGCCCGATGGTGTCGGGCAGCATCGCGCAGTAGGCCTTGGTCGTCACCGGCGGCCGCAGGACCAGCAGGTAGAGCGCGGCGGCCAGGATCGCCACCGTGCCAGTGGCGACGACGGAGACGAACCCGCGCGAGGAAACCAGCCTGCGCAGCATCAGCACACCCTTCCCGGCACCGGCACACACACCGGGCCGTCCACCGTGGCCGCCGACTGGTCCACGACCACCGTTCCCGGCATCGGCACCAGCGCGCCGAGCTGCTGGGCCAGCGCGTGCACCCCGTCGATGACCGGCTGCAAGCGGTCACCGAGCGCGATGAGCTCGGGCACGGCGTCGGCGAGCTTGCGCGCCAGCGGCGCCCCGGTCGATTCCCAGCTGGGCTGGAGACCGGCCAGGCGGCTCACCACCCGATCGAGTTGTTCGACCGCCAGCCGCACCTCGTTGCGCTTGTCGGCCAGCACGGTCTCCAGCAGCGAGATCTTCTCGACGAGCCTGCCCAGCTCACCGCGGGCCAGATCGACCGCGCCGAGCTGTTCGTCGGCGATCGAGATCGCCGCGGCGACGTCGGCGCGCTGGCGATCCAGCGCGGCCACGAACTGCCCGATCCCGGCGACGGTGTCGCGGATCCCGTCCGGGCTCGCGGTGATCGAGGTGCTCAGCGCCTCGAGATTCGCGCGCAACCGGTCACCGTCGATCGCCGCGACCGGCGCCACGGCGTCCTGGAACGCCTGGGCCAGGTTGTAGGGCAGGCGTACCCGGTCAGCGGGGATCGGCGTATCACCCAGCGGGCGCGTGCCCGCCGGAACCAGCGCGACATAGTGCCCGCCGACGATGGTGAGCATCCGGATGTCGAGTCCGGTCTCGGCGCCGACGAAGACATCGCTGTCCACGGTGAAGCGCATCTCCACGTCGTCGTCGGTGAGCTCGAGCCCGGTCACCGACCCGACCGGCACACCGGCCAGCCGCACATCGTCGCCGACCTGCACCGACTGCGCCTCGGGCAGCAACGCGGTATAGGTCCGCTTGCCGAAGGGCACCGCATACAGCACAGCGACCGCGAGCAGGCCGACGACCAGCGCCACGATGCCTGCCACGCCGACCCACAGTTCGGTGCGCCGGATGGCGGACGCGTCCCGGCTCGTCGCCAGCGCGCGCGCCCGGGCGATCATCCCGGTCAGCCTCGACATATCGACACCTGCTGTCCAGCGAAGAGGATGGCGGCGGGGGCGGGCACGTCGGCTTCGCCCTTGGCACAGGTCTTCTCGACGGCCGTGCCGGTGGCGGGCAGCGCCGCGCGCAGGCCCGCGAGCAGCGAGGGCAGCTTGCCGAGGACTTCGGCGACCGCGGCCGGGTCGGGCACAGCCTGGGCCAGCGCCGCGGCCAGGTCGGGGTTCTCGTTCTCGGTCAGGCCGAGGGTCGCCATCAGCGAGTCGACCGGGCCGAGTACCGGTGGTGCCGTGAGCGCGAAGTCGACCAGGCCGTCGATCTTGATCTGCAGCGAGGTGAACACGTCGGCCAGCTTCGACAGCAGGGTCACCAAGTGCTGGGATCGGCCGCCGAGCGCGTCGGAGATGTTCGCGAGATTGCTGATCAGTGTGGTGATCACGGCCTGCCGGTCGGTGACGTACCCGCTGAGCGTGCCGATGGCCGCCAGCGCCGGGCCGATGCCGTCGCCGTCGCCCTCGATCACCGCGAGCAGGCTGGTGGTGAACTGGTTCAGCGCCTCCGGCGAGAGGGTCGCCAGCACCGGCTTCAAACCGTTGAACAGCGCCGTCACATCGAAGGACGGAATCGTGCGATCGGTGCCGATGGTGCCGCCCGCCGGGGTGGTCCCGGACGGTGCCTCGGGCTGCTGCAGGTCGACATAGCGCTGGCCGGTCAGATTCTGGTACCGGATCGCCAGGCGCGAATTGCCGTGCACCGCGGTGCCGGTGCGCACCGTGAAGCCGACCACGGCCTCGGTGCCGCGCAGCGAGATGTCGTTCACCTTGCCGACCTGCACGCCGTAGAGGCGGATGTCGTCGCCGGTCTTCAGGCCGTTCACGTCGGTGAACACGGCCCGGTAGGCCACCGTGTCCCCGGCGACCGGGCGCTGGATGGCGGTGATCACCAGCCCCAGCACCGCGATCATCGCCGCGGCGAAGATCACCAGGCGCCAGGCGGATCCACGAACCGAGGTCACCGCGGAACCCCCTGACCGGCCAGCAGCGGGATCATCGGCACCGGGGCGATGCGCAGATCCACGTCGACGTTCAGCACCGGGCCGGCGTCGGAATCGGTGAACGCCGAGCGCAGGTTCGCCAGCAGCGCGGTCACTTCCGCGCTGCTGCGCTGGGGGTCGGGCACGGCGTTCGCCACCGCCGACAGCAGCGGCACCGCCATCGCGGCGTAGGCCGGGAACTGGTCGCCCGCGTGGTTCATCATCGTCTGCAGGGCCGGGAACAGCTGTTCCACCACCATGTTCACGGTGGCGTCGAACCGCGGCCGGTTCTCGCGCAGGGCGTCGATCCGGTAGACGCGATCGATCACGTCGACGGTGGCACCGGCGAACGGCGCGACCCCGCCCAGTGCCCCGCCGAGCTGTTCGAGCTGGAACGACGGCGACATGGTCTGGTGGTCGGCGATGGTGCGCGCGGTGACCACCATGGCCTGCAGCAGCGGTGTGAAGGCGCGGGTGTCGGTGGCGAGCTGATCGAGCACCACCGCGACGCGGGCGGCCAGCGCCTGGTCACCGACCGTGGACAGGCCACGCAGCAGCGAGCCCATCGTCGCGTCGACGGCGTCCCCGGCGCGCGGGCCGGTCAGGTCGACCACCGAACCCGCGCGCAACGGCGCCCCGCCACGGCCGGGCCGCAGCTGGATCTCGCTGATGCCGAACAGGTTCGAGGTGGCGTAGTCGACGGTCATGCTGTCATCGATGCCGGCGAGCTGGTCGCCGTCCACGTCCAGGGTGATGGTCTGTTTCCCCGGCGCGAGCGGGGCGATCTCGGTGACCTCCCCGACCAGCACCCCGTCCGCGCGCACCCGCGTGCCGACGACGATGCCGTCGCCGAGCCGCTCGGTGCGCAGCACGATCTCGGTGCCCGCGATCTCGTCATCGCGCGTGGCGACCTGCCAGCCCAGCAGCCCGGCCGCGACGGCGACGACGGTCACCGCGCCCACCACGATCGCCGCGCGCCGCCCGATGGACACCCCTGGCAATCCGTAATTCGGCATCCCCTACCCCGTGAAATCGATGGCGGAGTTGAAACCCCACAGCGCGATGGACAACAACATGTCGATGGCGATGATCGCGACGAAACTGGCGCGCACCGCCCGGCCGGAGGCGATGCCGACGCCCTGCGGTCCCCCGGCGGCGAAAAAGCCGTAGTAGCACTGGATCAGGATCACCACGGTCGCGAAGATCGCGACCTTCACCACCGCGGCGACGATGTCGAACCCGGTGACGAACTGGAAGAAATAATGGTCGTAGACACCCGCCGACTGGCCGTGGACCATGGTGATCACCGCCCGGCAGGACAGATACGACAGGATCAGCCCGATCAGGAAGGTCGGGATGATCGCGATCGCCCCGGCGATGACGCGGGTGGTGACCACGAACGGGATCGAGCGCAGGCCCAGCGCCTCGATGGCGTCGATCTCCTCGGAGATCCGCATGGAGCCGATCTCGGCGGTCATCCGGCAGCCCGCCTGCGCGGCGAAGCCGATGGCCGCCGCGATGGGCGCGAGCTCACGGGTGGTGGCGTAGGCCGAGATCAGCCCGGTGACCGGGCCCATGCCGAGCATGTTCAGGGTGGCGAAGGATTCCACCGCCACCGAACCGCCCATGGCCAGGCCGAGCACGATCATCATCGGCACCGTGCCGCCACCGACGATCACCGAGCCACTGCCCCAGGTCATGCCGGAGATGGAGCGCATGGTCTCGGCGCGGTAGCGGCGCAGGGTCAGCGGGATGGCCGAGAGCGCCTGCCAGACGAAAACCAGGGCGAAGCCGAGGTTTTCCAGCGGGCGGGTCGGCCCGCCGTCGCGGCGCCAGCGGTCGATGCGGCCCAGGCCGAAGGGCGCGTAGGAAGAACTCATGCCAGCCTCGTCGGCAGGAACATGGCGGTCACCTGGGTGATCGCGAGATTGACCACGACGATGCAGACCACCGAGAGCACCACCGAGGCGTTCACCGCGTCGGCCACCCCGCGCGGACCGCCCTTGGCCTCCAGGCCGCGCTGACAGGCGATCATTACCACCAGGAACCCGAAGATCACCGCCTTGACCAGCGAGACCCACACATCGGCGACGGTGGTGAAGGAGCCGAAGGTGGCCCAGTAGCTGCCCGGCGTCACGTTCTGCCCGCCGATCGCCACCAGGTATCCGGCCAGCACGCCGACGAAGATGATCAGGATGTTCAGCAGCGGCGCGACCAGGACCATGGCGATCATCCGCGGGATCACCAGCCGGTGCACCGGGCTGATGCCCATGGTGTGCAGCGCGTCGATCTCCTCGCGGATGGTGCGCGCGCCGAGGTCGGCGGCGATGGCCGAGGCGCCCGCGCCACCGAGCAGGAAGCCGGTGGCCATGGGCGCGCCCTGCTTGATCACGCCGAGGCCGCCGGTGGCGCCGAGCAGCGAATCCGCGCCGAGGGTGTGGATGAGATTGCCCACCTGCACCGAGACGATCACCCCGAACGGCACCGCCATCAGGATCGCGGGAATCGCGGTGACCGTCACCAGTCGCCAGGCCTGGGTGAGGATCTCGCGCCACTGCAGCTTGCGGGCGGCGACATCGGTGCAGGCCCCGAGCACCGAGGTGACCGCGAGCACCACCGCGCGGCCGAGCGTGCGGACCGACGAGCCGAGGGTGTCGGCGAGATTGCCGCCGAGCAGCTTGGGCAGTCCGGGTGGTTCGATCCGGGGCGGCGGGGTTGTCGATATTCCGCTGCGGAGGTCGTCCTCCAATGCTTCGGTGCCTTCCCCTCGAAAACCACCCGAATTGTGACCCGGGCCATAACCGTGAACGATGTTCGAATCTATGGAAGTGCTCGAGCCCTTGTCACTGCACGATGTCGAGAACATGCCGGTGCCGTCTTTGTCTCACGGCACTAATCGGTCCGTTCACCGGCTGTGTACTGCCACCAGCAATTTCAATGGTCAACTGACCAGCTGACGAAGATTGTGCGGCAGCCTCGTCAGCGGTCACAATCGGCGGATGCAGTCCGCCCGGCCACTGAGCCTCGACACCCCACTCATCACTCGCACCATTCCGCAACTGGCCGGGTTCGCCAGCGAGTTGATGGACGCGGGTCTCGCGCAGATCCCCGGGACCGAGCAGTTGCCACCCGGCCATTTCGCCGACGATGTCGTTCCGGCGATCGTCGCGGTGGTGGGCGAGATCCTGCGGGCGATCGACGAGCAACGCGAACTCGACGTCGACGAGATCACCGCGCTGGTGGCCCCGATCGTCGAACGGCAGGCCGAGGAACGCATTCCGCTGCGAATCGCACTGAAGGCGTTCTTCGGCGGTGTGCACCGGCTCTGGCAGGAGATCGGCGCCCAGGCGCGGCCCGAGGATCTGGCCGATCTGGTGACCGTGACGAGGCTGCTGCTCGATCTACTCGAGCACCTCAACATCATCATCGCCGAGACCCACGCCGAGGTCGTCCAGTCGATCTTCGGTACCGAGCGCGAGGCCCTGCGCGAGCTGTCCTCGGCGCTGCTGCACGGCGGTTCGGCCGAGGAGTTGGCCGTGCGCGCCGATATCGCGCTCGCCGACGAATACGACCTGCTCGCGGTGCGAGTGCCCGCGGGCGACCGCCGGGTCGCGCTGGCCGAGAACGCCATTACCCGCAGGCGCGTCCGGCTGGCCAGGGAGATCCTCGACGATCTGTCCGGATTGAGCCCGCTGCACACCTTCGACGGCACGACCGGCTACGTGCTGCTGCCCCCGCCCGCCGACGGCTCCGACGCCGTGCGCTACCACGCGCTGGCCACCGACCTGGCCCGCCAGCTCGATACCGCCGTCGTGGTGATCGAAGTCCACTCCGTGGCGCGGGCCCGGCTCCCCGAAGCGGTCAAGGAGATCACCGAACTCGCCGAGCTGGCCCTGAGCCTGGGCAAGCCCTCGGGCACCTACACCCTCGACGACCTGATGCTCGAATACCAGCTCACCCGCCCCGGCCCGGCTCGCGACCGGCTGGCAACCCGGGTGCTCCCGCTGCTCGAACACCCCCATCTACTGGAGGCCCTGCAGGCCCATATCCGCTACGGCTGGGACCGCAAACGCGCGGCCGAGGCGGTGCATCTGCATCCGAACAGCTTCAGCTACCGCTTGCGCCGGGTCGCGGATCTGACCGGATTCGATCCGTCCGATCCCTACGATTCGCGCATGCTGGCCGCCGCGTTGACCGTGTACGAACTCTTTCCGCCGACGGGCGTTTCCGACCACGAATAGCGGCCCGGAGTTTCGTTCTCGGCGACAAACACGGACGGCCCCTTTCTCCGTCGCGTGCAGTGACAAGCGCGATTTCCCGATTCGATACTGGTCCTTCGACGATCCGAAGGAGAGTTTCCCCTTGTCCGACGCCAATACGGTCCTGCTCGCCGAGCTCGGCGGCGAACCGGCCGACGTCATCTCGCGGCTCACCCAGGAGGAAGCGGTCACGGTACTCACGCTCTTCCTGAGCACCCGGCAGCGACGGCGCACCGAACTCGACACCGCGATCGACGACATTCTCGGCTTCCTGCCGAGGCTCGTGCGTATTCCCGCCCGCAAGATCATGTTCGGAAAGTAGCCATGACCGATCTGCTCACCCACGGCCAGCTCCACCTGCTCACGCAGACCCTGCGCGCCGAACCCGCCCAGCTCGCCGACCTCACCCGGCTCGGTGCCGACGACCTGCGCGCGCTGCGGGAACGGTTGTCGAGCTTGCTCTTCGACGCCGACGAACCCGTCTTCGCCCGCCTGTCCAAGCTGGCTCCGCTGGTTCCCAACGCGCTGCTGGTCAAGATCGCCGTCGCCGTGGTGCCGCCCGAGGTGGCCGGTCGCGCGGGCGGTTCGCTCGGCTTGGCCCATCCGGACCGGATCGCCGACGTACTGACCGCGCTGCCCGCGCCCTACCTCGCCGATTCCGCACCTCACATGGATCCGCGTACGGTCGCCGCGCTCGCGCCCCGGCTCACCGGCGCGATGCTGATCCCCACCGCCGTCGAGCTGCTGCGCCGCCAGAACTACCCGACCGCGGGCCGCTTCGTCGAGTTCGCCACCGACGCTCTGGTCGACGACCTGGAGCAGGGCATCGCCGACGACATCGGCCTGCTGCGCACGGTGGCGATCATCCCCGATGCCGGGCGCCTCGACGCGGTGGTGCGACGGCTGCCGATCGCCCGGTGCGAGACCATCATCCGCGCCGCCGCCCCCGCGACCGACGAGACACTGCCCGCCACCCTCTCGGTGCTGGCCCGGCTCGGCGACGACCTGCGCGCGCACCTGGCCACCACGCTGATCGACAGCCTCGATGCCGATCAGCTGCGCGGTTTCGTCTCCGCGGCCGTGGACCACGGCGCCCTCGCGGAGTTGTTCACCGTGCTCGCGGCCACCGGCCCCGAGCGCCGCGACCGCGTCGCCGAGCTGCTCGAGTCCGCACCGGAGCTGGCCACCGCCCTCACCGACGCGGCCGCGGCCGCCGATCTCCGGGGCAGCCTGGACGAGTTGCGCGCCTTGCGATCCTGAGACCGTTTGCGGGCCGCTCCGCGCGCGGCGAACCGGCCCGGAGACGAAAGATGCCGTCGGCGAAGATCCTTCGCCGACGGCATCGCCGTTCGTGGCTCAGCCAGCCTTCGGCAGGGCGACCGGCTCGCCCGCGTCCTTCCCGGCACCCCGCACGATCGCCGACAGCAGTCCGATCAGCACGAACTGATCGCGTGGCAGCAGGCGCGCTTCCGGCGCCCAGTTGTGCACGAAACCGACAGCCAGCCCCGACGCGGGATCGGCCCAGCCGCCCGAACCGACGAAGCCGACATGCCCGAATGCCTGGGGCGCGCCGACCACGGGGAACGAGTGGTACCCCAGCCGCCAGCCCATCGGCAGCAGCAGATTGCGATCGGGCAGCACCGACTGCAACCGCGCCATCGCGCGCACCCGGGCGCGCGGGAACAACGCCGACTCGGTGGCGATCGCGTTGTAGACCGCGGCCAGCGAGCGGGCGGTGAAAACCCCGTTCGCGCCGGGCAGCTCACCGCGCAGGATGGCGGGCTCCGGGCCCACGGACAGCCGGTCGAGGCCCTCGGTGTAGATCGAGCGCAGGAAGCCCGCACCAGGCACCGGGGTACGCGCGGCGTACTTGATCACCGTGCCCGCCTGGGGAATACCGAACGGGAGCTCCGAACCGTGGGTCCGCGCCACGGTGATCGGCGCGTCCGGACCCGGATCGCCCAGGCGCAGTCCGATTTCGCCGAGCGGTTCGGCCAGCTCGGTCCGGTACAGCTCGCCCATGCTCTTGCCCGTGACCGCGCGCGCGATCCCGGCGATGAGGGTGCCGTAGCTGATCGCGTGATAGGCCGGGATCCCCCGGAACCGGTCCGGCGCCGCGGCCGCGAGCCGGTCCTCGATCAGTTCGTGATCGGCGAGCTCCTCGACACTGCGGGCGAAGACCCCGATGCGCGAGAGCCCGGCTCGATGACTCATCGCCTCGGCGACGGTGATGTTCGCCTTGCCCTTGACCCCGAACTCCGGCCAGTACTCCGCCACCGGCGCCGCGTAGTCCACCAGCCCGCGCTCGGCCAGCAGATGCAGCACCGTCGAGGTCACACCCTTGGAGGTCGAATACGACAGTGCCGCCGTGTTCTCCTGCCACGGCACCGTCTGCGCCGCGTCGGCCCATCCGGTCCAGACATCGACCACTCGTTGTCCCCGGTGGTAGACGGTCAGCGCGCCACCCCCGCGCCCGCCCCCGAACAACCGGCCGAACCGATCGATCGCTTCCTGGAACCGCGGAGCCGAACTACCGCGAATCGCGATCCCCGGCACTTCCGAGCGCGACGACGCTGCACACATGAACACACCTCACTTGTCACCATTGACAGACCCACGCCGGATCACTCCGAAGCAAGCCGGAATGTTCACGTTACCGAACAACAACAGGCATTTCGATAGTCCGCGGGCCCGCCGACGGACCCCGCACCGAATTCCTCCCGAACGAAGAATTTCCCCGGATTCTTTCATCTCCTGACACGAATCCGCGCACCCCGGCCGCCCCCATGCCGTAGCTTACTTGCTTGTACGATGGCAAGTAACTACGACGGAGACACGCCCTTGACCCCCTACGAACGCGAACTGCTCGAGTTCGCGGTGACCTGGGCGCCCTACGGCGGCAACGACGCCGAGGCGTTCGTCCGGTTCGGGCTACCGGCCAAGGAATTCCACGCCCGCCTGCTCGCGCTGCTGGAAACCGCCGGCGCGCGCGGCCTCGGGCACCGCACGATCACCCGCCTGCACTGCCAGTGCGTGGACCGCCTCCGGCGTTCCTGAGCCAACCCCAACACCCCGAATCTCACCGGATCTCGCGGCTTCGCCTGCGCTCATGCCACCGCCACTGCCGCCCGGCCCGCCTCAGCGGCGCGGCGATCGCGGCACCACGCCGCACAGCTCAGGGCGATACCGGCGACGGTGACGGCCGCGGCCACCAGGTACACCGCGCGCAGGCCGCTGCCGTCGATGACCCGTCCGCCCAGCCAGCCCGCGAAGGCGGCCGCGAGCTGGTAGGCCGAGGCATTGACCGCCATGGCCAGGGTCGGCGCGGCCGCCGCGGTGCTCAGCACCCTGGCCTGCATGCCGGGGATCACCGAGAAGCCCAGTGCGCCCAGGACGAAGACCAGTACCGCGATGAGCGCGGGGGTGGCGCTGACCAGCCACATCAGAACCAGTGTGCCGGTCAGCAGGGTCAGCGAGCCGATCTGCGCGGGCATCAGCGCGCGATCCGACAGGCGGCCGCCGATGAGGTTGCCGACCGTCGCGCCGACGCCGTAGACCAGCAGCCAGCCCGCGACCGAACCGCCGGTGAATCCACTGACCTCGGTCAGCAGCGGCGAGAAGTAGGTGAACACCATCAGCACCCCGGCATTGGCGATCGCGGTGATCGCGATCGCCAATCGCACATCGCGACTGCGGAATACGCGCAGTTCGGCCACCGCAGACCCGCCCGCGTTCGGCACCGCGGGCACCAGCCGGATCACCAACGCCAGCCCGAGCGCGCAGACCGCGGCGACGGCCGCGAAGGTGGCCCGCCAGCCGTACTGGCTGCCGATGAACGTGCCCAGCGGCGCGCCCAGGATCATCGCCAGGTTCATCCCGAAGACCAGCTTCGACACCGTGGACGCCTGCTTACCGGGAGGCGCCGTCGACACCGCGGTGACGATCGCATTCGCGAAGAACGTCGAGGTCACCAGCGCGGTGACGACCCGGGCCGTGAACAGCATCGCGTAGGTCGGCGCCAGGACCGAGGCCACATTGCCCAGCACGGCGATCACCAGCAGCGTCACCATCAGCGGCTTGCGGGGATAGCGGGTGGTGAGCGCGGTCAGCGTCGGCCCACCCACGATCATGCCGAGGGCGTACGCCGTGACCAGCAACCCGGCAGCCGGAATGGACACGCCCAGATCGGTGGCGACATCCGGCAGGATTCCGGCGATGACGAATTCGCCTGTCGTTATCCCGAATACGCACAGAACCAGGGCGGCAAGACTCGGTCGCATCATCACTCTTTCCACACCAGGGCACGACGAAGACCGGGACCCGGGTGGTCAATTCCCCAGTCCTGCAGCAGTTTTCAGGATTCGGACGGTGATCCGGCCGTCTCACCAGCGTGCCAGCCGAGCCCGCGCGACAGCAATGGCACGGCGATCGGAATGCGGGTAATTTCGATAATGTGTCGCTTATCGAAAAGCTCCACCCGGCCGGTATCGACGATCCGACGGCGCATCAATTGCGGCTGCTGCTGACCCTGGCCGAGGAACTCCATTTCGGCCGCGCCGCCCGTCGGCTGTATCTGACCCAGCCCGCGCTCAGCCAGCAGATCCGGTCGCTGGAGGACCGCCTCGGCATCCCCCTGTTCGACCGCTCCAGCCGCCGCGTCGAGCTGACCGACGCGGGACGCGCGGTCCTGCCCGTGGCACGCAAGGTGGTCGCGGCCGCCGACGAGCTACGCGCCGTCGCCGGACGGATGGCCGCCGGATCCAGCCGTCTCCGGCTCGGGGTGTGCGAGAGCGTCGCGGCCCTGACGGCCACCCGCGACATCATCACCGCGCTGACCCGGCTGCACCCCGACCAGGCACCCGACCTGCGAGTCCTCGACCGATTCGCCGACCAGCTCACCGCACTGCGTTCGGGCGAGATCGACGCGGCCTTCACTCATTTCCCGATTCCCGACGACCTGCACGGCGAACCGCTCACCCACGAACCCCGCCTGGCCTGCCTGGCGAGCGCCGACCCCCTGACATCACGACCCGCCCTGCACCTCGCCGACCTCGCCGACCACCCGGTCGTCACCCTGGTCGCCCCCACTTTCCGTACCGGACACGACTTCTGGACCGCGGGTCCGCGCCCGGCCGGCCCGGCTCCCCGCGCGGGCTCCACCGTCGAGTCCCTCCTCGCCACCGTCGCACTGGGCACGACCGTCGCCTTCGTCCCCGCCTCCACCGCGGCCCTCTACCCCCGCCCCGACCTCCGCTACCTCCCGGTCGACGATCTCGCCGACTGCACCTTCGGCATCACCTGGCACCCCGGCAACCCGGCCCCGGCGAAGCTCGCGACGCTGCGCGACGTCGCCGCGGCCTACCGGCGACCCCGCTCCAAGCGGTGATGTGCCGCACAAGTTGTCACGATTCCCGGTCGCGCGGCGTCTTGTGCTCGAACCCTCGAGCGAAGGAGAAGCCCATGAATCTCGCCCTGTGGATCGCGGCCGGAATACTGGCCACGGTCGCCCTGGCCGGCGGCGCCAGCAAGACATTCGTCCCCACCGAGAAATTGGCCGCCCAGCCCGGCGGGCAATGGACCGAGCAGGCCGGTACCGGGGCCGTGAGAACGCTCGGAATCCTGGAGCTACTGGCCGCGATCGGCCTGATCCTGCCCGCGGCGCTCGATATCGCCCCGATCATGGTGCCGGTCACCGCGACGTGCTGGATCGTGCTCATGCTAGGCGCGATGATCACTCACCGCCGCTTCGGCGAATACCCCTTCATGGCACTGAACTTCGCCTATCTCCTCCTGGCGGCCTTCATCGCCTGGGGACGCTTCGTCGCCGAACCCTTCGCAGGCTGACACAGAGAAACGTCCACCCCGCGAAACCTGCTATAACGAAAACAGCTCGCCGGGCGAATACCCGGCGAGCTGCGATTCCTGCTCCCCCATCTGGACTCGAACCAGAAACCTGCCGATTAACAGTCGGCTGCTCTGCCAATTGAGCTATAGGGGATTGCCCCGAGCGGTTAGACTCGGGCGGTCTGCCTTGGCGGGCTGACCGAGATGAAACTTTAGCGCATGGGGTCGTTGGTTCCCAAATCGGGGCTCTACCTGCGGACATGCGGCGTATAACGATGTGCCGACAAAGGGTGGGCGGATCGACAGCGGTGGGGCTGCTGGGGCAGGATGGAGCCGCCAACGAACGTGGGAGGAGCTCCAAGAAGATGCTGCGGTTGATCATCGGCGTAGCGGCCGGGTATGTGCTGGGCACCAAGGCCGGGCGCGCGCGCTACGAGCAGATCAGTGCGGCGACGCGAGCGGTGACCGGTTCGCCGGTGACCAAGAAGCTGGTGTCGGTGAGCCGGCAGAAGCTGTCGGACAAGTTGAGCACGCAGCCCAAGCTGGAGCCGATGGAGCCCATCGACGAGCGCACCACGGTGCTGATCCCGCACAACCAGCTGCGCCGCTGACTCAGGCGCCCGCCGCGAAGCCCTCGCTGCCCATCGCCTGGGCGGCGAGGCTCTTGCGGTACTGCTCGAGTGCGACCAGGTCGCCGAACAGCGTCATGTAGGTGTCGGGTTCCTCGCTGGCCGACAGACGCTGCAGCTTGGACTTCAGTTCGGCGATCTGGCGGCCCACCCACGCCTCCTGCGTGCGGGCCAGGATGCCGCTGATGAAGCGCGGGGTGTCGTTCTGGGAGCGCACCGGCAGCTGTTCACCGGCGAGTTCGGAGACCAGCGCGCGGATCATCAGGTCGTCGGTGTGATCGGCGACGGCGGCGACCCATTCGGCGCCGCTGAGACCCGCGGCGGTGCCACCGGCCTTGGCGATCATGATCCGCACCGCGATGTAGGCGGGGTGGGTGAAGGCGGCGGCGTCGATGGAGTCGAACACCACGCCCGCGATGCCGGGGTATTGCAGTGCGGCGCCGAGGGTTTGGCGCTGGGCCAGCAGGACCGGGTCGTTGGGCGCCGGGCGCACCGAGGAGCCCTCCTCGGCGCGGGGCGCGGGTGCCGGTGCGGCGCCGGGCTTTCCATTGGCCCCGGCGGCGCCGCCCATCCGGTTCTTCTTGGCTTCCTCGCCGACGCGGCGCACGACGAGCTGGATGTCGTCCCAGCCGACCCAGCCCGCCAGTTTGGTGGCGTAGCCCTTGCGGGTGGCGTGGTCCTTGATCTGGGCCACCACGGGCACGGTGCGGCGCAGCGCCTCGACCCTGCCCTCGACATCGTCGAGGTTGTGTTCGGCCAGCAGACCGCGAATCACGAACTCGTAGAGGGGGGTCCGGCGCGCGACCAGGTCGCGCACGGCGGCGTCGCCGGAGTACTGGCGCAGCTCGCACGGGTCCTGGCCGTCGGGGGCGACGGCGATGTAGGTCTGGCCTGCCAGGCGCTGGTCGCCGCTGAAGGCCTTGAGCGCGGCGGCCTGGCCCGCGGCGTCACCGTCGAAGGTGTAGATGATCTCGCCGCGCCAGAAATTGTCGTCCATGAGCAGCCTGCGCAGCACCTGCAGGTGCTCCTCGCCGAAGGCGGTGCCGCAGGAGGCCACGGCGGTCTTCACCCCGGCCAGGTGCATGGCCATCACGTCGGTGTAGCCCTCGACGACGACGGCCTGGTGGCCCTTGGAGATCTCACGCTTGGCGTGGTCGAGACCGAAGAGCACCTGGGACTTCTTGTACAGCAGGGTTTCCGGCGTGTTCACGTACTTGCCGGGCATGGTGTCGTCGTCGAAGAGCTTGCGCGCGCCGAAGCCGATCACCTCGCCGCCGAGGTTGCGGATGGGCCAGAGCAGGCGGCGGTGGAACCGGTCGATCGGGCCGCGCTTGCCCTGCTTGGACAACCCGGCGGCTTCCAGCTCCTTGAACTCGAAACCCTTGCGCTGCAGGTGTTTGGTGAGCGTGTCCCAGCCCGCCGGGGCGTAGCCGCAGCCGAACTGCTGGGCGGCGGCACCGTCGAAATTGCGGTCGGTCAGGTATTTACGCGCGGTCTCGGCCTCGGGCTCGCGCAGCTGAGCCATGTAGAACTCGTGCGCGGCGGCATTGGCGGCGACCAGCCGGGAGCGGGTGCCGCGGTCGCGCTGCACCGAGGTGCCGCCGCCCTCGTAGTTGATCTGGTAGCCGATCCGGTCGGCCATCTGCTCGACGGCCTCGACGAAGCCGATGTGCTCGATCTGCTGCAGGAACTTGTAGACGTCGCCGCCCTCGCCGCAGCCGAAGCAGTGGAACAGGCCGTGGTTGGGCCGCACGTGGAACGACGGGGACTTCTCGTCGTGGAAGGGGCACAGGCCCTTGATCGAGTCGGCGCCCGCGCGCTTGAGCGCGACGTACTCGCCGACCACATCCTCGATCCGGACCCGGTCGCGGATCGCCGCGATATCGCGATCTGGGATTCGTCCGGCCACGAGGGAAGTCTAGTGGGTGCGGCTCAGCGGCAGTCCAGCGAGGCGGCGACGCGCTCGAAGCGGCTCTCGGTGCAGGAGGCGATCTGGTCGATCACCACGCGCACGCGGGCGGTGTCGTCGGTGGCGGCGTTCCACCAGGGCAGCATCTGGTCGTCGAGGTGGGCGGGAGCGGTGGTGAGCAGCCGGTCGGCCACGGCCTGCACCCGCTCGCGCTGGGTGAGCTGACGGGCCAGGTGGCCGCGGTCGGAGCGCACGTAGCGCAGCGCGACGGTCTTGAGCACGGCCACCTCGGCGGCGACGATCGGCGGCACGATCAGTTCGGCCTGGTAGCGGATGAGCGGGCCGGGGCCGTAGCGCTGCCGGGTGGCGGCGATGGCGGCATTGGCGAAGCGGCCGACCAGCTCGCTGGTGAGCCGTTTGAGCGCGACCGAGGCGGCGAAAGTGCCGTCGTAGTTCACCGCCTCGGCCACCACGTCGAGTTCGGACAGGCGCTGCGCGGCGGCGGCGAGCGCGTCGACGGACTGATCCGGGTGCTGGCCGTGGCCCTGCTCGGCGAGGGCGGCCTGCTCGGCCGGGTCGGCCAGGGCGCGCAGGTCGATGCGGCCGACGATCACGCCGTCCTCGACGTCGTGCACCGAGTAGGCGACGTCGTCGGACCAGTCCATGATCTGGCATTCCAGGCTCTGGACGCGCTCGGGGGCGTCCTTGCGGATCCAGGCCAGGCGCTCGAGATCGTCGTCGTAGGCGCCGAACTTGGTGGCCGGACCGGTGCGACCCCACGGGTATTTGATGGTGGCGTCCAGGGCGGCGCGGGTGAGGTTGAGCCCGGCGCTCTCCCCCGCCGCGTCGAGCACCTTCGGTTCCAGGCGGGTGAGGATGCGCAGGTTCTGCGCGTTGCCCTCGAAACCGCCGTACTCGTCGGCGAATTCGTCGAGCGCGCGTTCGCCGTTGTGGCCGTAGGGCGGATGGCCGATGTCGTGGGCCAGGCCCGCCAGGTCGACCAGGTCGGGGTCGGCGCCGAGGCCGTCGGCGATGCTGCGGCCGATCTGGGCGACCTCGAGCGAATGGGTGAGCCGGGTGCGCGGGGTGTCGCCCTCGCGCGGGCCCATGACCTGGGTCTTGTCGGCGAGGCGGCGCAGCGCGGCCGAGTGCAGCACGCGCGCCCGGTCCCGCGCGAACTCGCTGCGGTGACCGTTGCCGGGGGCGTCGGGCCAGGCGATCTTGCCGGGCTCGGGGACCATGCGTTCCCGGTCGTGCGCGGTGTAGCCGTCGGTCATCTCACTGTCCCGCCTCGTAGGGGAAGTCTGCCGAGAAATGGGTGAGCTGATACCAGAGCAGCGCCCCCGTCTCGCGGGCGATGCCGTGGAACTGCGACTCCCTGGTGTAGACCGCCGGACCGGTGCGGGTGGGTGCGGTCCACGCGCTGAGCCCGGCGTCCCTGGCCATGGTTCTGGTGCGGAGTGAATGCCACGGATCGCTGACGAGTACGGCCGATGACAACCCGCGCTCGCGCATGGCGGCGGCGACGGCTTCGATGCTGCGCAGGGTGTCGGAGCCGGTCTCCACGGCCAGGATGTGGTCGCCGGGGACGCCGTTGTCCTCGAGGTAGGCCTTGCCCGAGGCGGCCTCGGTGTAGAGGTCACCCTCCTGTTTGCCGCCGACGGTGATCACCAGCGGCGCTACCCCGGCCGCGTAGAGGCGCCCGGCCTGGTAGAGCCGGGCCTCGAACACCGACGACGGGGTGCCCGAGTACTGCGCGGCGCCGAGCACCACGATGGCGTCGGCCGGGGTGTAGTCGTCGATCCGGGCGACCTGCCACACCCGCACCGCCGTCCCCCCGACCAGCACGATCCCGATCACCACGGCCCCCGCGATCAACCGGCCGATCCACAGCGACACCGTCGGCACCAGCCCACGCGGACGCCTGGCGTCCGGGGCGGTGGCCGTTCGCGAGAAACCCGATTTCACCTTCGTCAGTCTGCCAGGTGACACCGACGGCTCGTGACCTCAGCGGTCACCACCGGATTCCGGTCCGGTGAACTCCGCTCGGCTCGGGCGCGGTCGCACGGCGGAGTTACGTCGGTCTGGCGGCGTACGGCGATGGACGCTCAGGACCCGAGCTGGATCCGCGCCGCACGCTGAGCGGGTTCACCAACCCCGCTCGCGCCATTCGGCGAGGTGGGGGCGGTCGGTGCCGAGGGTGGTGTCGTCGCCGTGGCCGGGGTAGACGACGGTGTCATCGGGGTAGCGGTCGAAGAGTTTGGTGGTGACGTCGGTGAGGAGGGTGTCGAAGTCGGTGGGGTTGTGGGTTTTGCCGACGCCGCCGGGGAACAGGGAGTCGCCGGTGAACAGGTGGGTGCGGTGGGCGGCGTCGACGAGGGCCAGGGCGATCGAGCCCGGGGTGTGGCCGCGCAGGTGGATGACCTCGAGAGACAGGTCGCCGAGCGGGATGGTGTCGCCGTCGGCGAGCAGCCGGTCCGGTGGGACGGGCAGGGTGGCGGCGTCGAGCGGGTGCGCGGCGGTCGGGGCGCCGACCGCGGTGGCGACCTCGGTGAGGGCCTGCCAGTGGTCGGGGTGCTGATGGGTGGTGACGATCAGTTCGACCTGGCCGGGAGTTTCCTGGGTGGTGAGGTCGATGATGCGGGGCGCCTCGTTGGCGGCGTCGATGAGGATCGCGGCGCCGGTGGTGGTGCTCTGCACGAGGTAGGTGTTGTTGTCCATCGGGCCGACGGAGATCTTGACGATCCGGGCGCCGGGCACCTCGCGCTGCTGGGCGGGACCGCCCGCGGTGACGTGTCCGGTGTAGCGGCGATCGACTGTGGCCATGCGCCGATCGTAGAAGGCACGCGGCGGGCCGTCGTGCCCACCTGCGTGGCGCGCGCCCGTTAGATTCGACACATGCGTCCGTCCTGGAAGTCCCCGGCTCCACCCTCGGTTCGGCCGCGCGCGGCCGGTCTGCTCTGCGCGCTGCTCGCGGCGATGGTCCTGCTGTGCGCGCCGGGGGCGGGCGCGGAGCCGCCGTCGCGGATGGGTCCGCAGGTGGTCGACAGCGCCGAGGTGCTCAGCGGGGCGGACGAGAGCCGGGTGCTGGCTGCCGTCGACGAGCTCTACCGCGACCACCAGGTCAAGCTCTGGGTGATCTACGTGCGTGATTTCGCCGGGATGGCACCGCGTGACTGGGCCGCTCGCACCGTCGAACTCTCCGGGTTCGCCGAGCGCGATCTGCTGCTGGCGGTGGCCGTGCAGGATCGCGGGTACTGGCTCGACGGGACGCTGCCCGACAGCGTCACCGACGCCGAACTCGACTCGCTGCTGGCCGGGAAGGTGGAACCCGCGCTGCGCGACGGGAACTGGGCGCAGGCCGCGGTGAACACCGCCGACGGGATCGGCGCGGCGATGAGTGGTGGCGGGGTGCCGTGGAAGACGCTGCTGGTGCTGGTGCTCGTCGTCGTGGTGCTGGCCGGTGGCCTGATCCTGTTCTCCCGCAGGCGGCGCCGCGCGCGCGACCGCGCCGAACTCGAGCTCGCGCGCAAGGTGGACCCGGCCGATTCGGCCGCGGTGGCGAAGCTGTCGTTGCCGACCCTGCACGCCTTGTCGCGGGAGCGGCTGGTGGAGATCGACGACGCGGTGCGGACCAGTACCGAGGAATTGGCGCTGGCCACCGGCGAATTCGGCGAGACCGCGGTGACGCCGTTCCGCGCCGCGCTCGACGCGGCCCGCGCGGCGACCGCCAAGGCGTTCACCATCCGCCAGCAGCTCGACGACGCGATTCCCGAGACACCGGATCAGCAACGCGGCATGCTGGTCGAGCTGATCACCACGGCGGGCACCGCCGATCGCGAACTCGACGCCCAGGTGGCCGATTTCGACGCCATGCGCGATCTGCTCATCGACGCGCCGGGACGGCTGGACGGGCTGACCCGCGACCTCGTCGACCTGACCGCGCGCACCCCCGCCGCCGAGGCCGAACTCGCCCGGCTCACCGCCGCCTACCCGGCCTCGGTGCTGGCGCCGATCCGCGACAATGTGCGGATGGCGACGGAACGGATCGCCTTCGCCGAGCAGAACATCGACGGCGCCCGCAGCACCCTGAACCAGCCGGTCGGCAAGCAGGGCGGCGTGGTGACGGCCATCCGCGCGGCCGAGGGCGCGATCGGCCAGGCCCGCACGCTGCTCGACGCGGTCGACCAGGCGGCGGCGAATATCCAGCAGGCCCGCGACGGGCTGCCCGCGGCCCTCGACGAGCTGCGCCGCGACCTCGCCGTGGCGGCGGGCCTCACTGAGTTCGGCGGACCGGAACTGACCGCGGCGGTGACTACGGCCACCACCACCGTCGGCACCGCCTCGGCGGCCGCGGCGAGCGATCCGCTGGGTGCCTTCCACAGCGCGATCCAGGCCGACGCCGAACTGGACCGGGCCATCGCCGCGGCCTCGGATCGCAAACTCGCCGTGGAGGATCTGCGGCGCAGGCTCGACCGGGCGCTCACCGACGCGGCGGCCCGCATCGAGGCCGCCGCCTCCTTCATCACCACCCGCCGCGGCGGGGTGGACGCCGAGGCCCGCACCCGGCTCTCGGAGGCGCAGCGTCATCTCGACGCGGCGCGTGGGCTGGCGGCGAGCGCGCCCGACCGCGCCCTGCTGAGCGCGCAGACCGCCGCCGACCTCGGTGGCCGGGCCCTGCAGCAGGCGCAGGCCAGCGTGCGGGCCTGGGAGACCTGTCAGCCGATGTCGGGCGGCGCCCAGACCGGCGCGGTGCTGGGCGGGATCCTGCTCGACGGGTTCTTGCGCGGGGCGATGAACAGCGGCTCACGTGGGCGGAGCTACGGCGGTGGCGGCGGCTACCGGCCGGGCTCGTATGGCGGATCGTCGGGCTCGCGCCGGGTGAGCCGCGGCGGACGGTTCTGACTGCGCTTCGACCCGCGCACCCGGGACCGCAGGTGGCATGCCCGCGCGGTCAGGACGGCCGGGACGCCGATGGGGATGGTCAGCCGGTTCAAGCGGTAGCGGCCTCCTGACCTGCTGTCTCCCAGGTCAATTCGGCGAGGACGGCGGCCGACAGTTCGGTGGCGCGGGGGCCGCCGCCGAGGCGGGCCAGGGTGAGGCGGCCGAGGTAGGTGTAGGCGAGGAAGGTGACGGCGGCGGAGGGGCCGGTGGAGGGGCGGGGAGTCGCGGAGAGGTAGACGATCTCGTAGTCGTCGAGCAGCAGGCCGTCGGGGGCGCGGAAGGTAGGGACCGTGCCGGTGTTGGTGAGGGCGAGGTGGCCCGCGATGGAGTGGACGCGGGTGGGGCCGAAGAAGTCCGGGAAGTGCAGGACCGATTGTTCGATGACGCCGGTGGCCAGGTCGTCGTGCAGGGTGGTGCCGATGCGGCGGGCCAAGGTGACGAGGTCGTCGAACTCGGTGGTGGTGAAGGCGGTGAGCCCGGAGACGTTCGTGCCCTCGGCCGCCGCGACCGGCGGGTCGAGCCGCCTGCGCAGGTCGACCGGATAGACGCAGCCGACCTGGGTCACCCCGTACACCGCCGCGAACGCGCGCAGCACCGCCGCGGTGATCAGCCCGTTGACGCTCACCGCCCGGGTACGCGCCAACTCGAGCACCCGCGCGGTCTCGGCCGGATCGAGCCGGACGCGGGCGGGCCGGGCCAGTGCGGGCGAGGCGGGCTGGGAGGACTGCACCACGCCGACCGCGTCCGCGACGACGAGCGGCCGGGTGACCCCTTCCAGCCCCGAGCGCGGCCCCCGGGCGATCCCCCGCCGGGCCAGCAGCGATTCCACCGAGTCGGGGTACTCGCGCGACCCGGCCGCGATCGACCCGGTCGCCACGTGATCGGTGTAGTAGCCCCACAGTCGCGCGAACAGCTCGACGCAGTGCGCGGCGTCGGCGACGCTGTGGTGCACGAACAGGGTGACTCTGGCCCGATCCTCTTCGGCCAGCACCACATCCAGGTAGCCCAGCTGCGCACGCGGGCTCAGCGATTCGGCCGGGATCCGCACCTCGTCCGGATCACCGAAACTCACCCACGCGCCGACGGGCTCGATATGCCCGGGGCGCAACAGGATTCCGCTCTCCTCGGCGTCCTCGACGATGCGGCACACCAGGATCGGGAACGCGCGCTGCAGCGCCGCGAAGGCCGCGCCGAGCGCCACCGCGTCGAGTTCGCCGCGCACCGTCACCGACCGTCCGGTGAACGTCGCGTGCCGCACGAATCGCTGCTCCGACGGGTCGAGCACCCGCACCACATCTTCCGGTTCCCACAGCACAACGGAAAGCGTGCGGCAACACCTCCGCGAACGCAAACCGGTTCACCGCCGTGTGACCAAGCACCTAACCCGCCGAGGCACACCCCGAGATCCCGCGCCTCCCCCGCACTCTCGACCAGCACATCCCGACCTCGAGGAGGGATCGCCGACGAAGTCGGCGGTTCGCGCCCGTCCCGTCGATCAGGCGCCGTGGCGTAGGCGACGAAGGAGCAAGCCACGGTGCCTGATCGACGGGACCCAAGGGGGCGCGAACTCGAGCGCGCCAGCGCTCCAAAAACTCAGGCGCCGATGAGGTGGGTCGCGAGGTAGGACTCGACCTTGTCCAGGGCGATGCGCTCCTGGGCCATCGAGTCACGCTCGCGGATGGTGACCGCCTGGTCGTCGAGGGTGTCGAAGTCGACCGTGATGCAGAACGGGGTGCCGATCTCGTCCTGGCGGCGGTAGCGGCGGCCGATAGCACCCGCGTCGTCGAAGTCGACGTTCCAGTTGCGGCGCAGCTGGGCGGCGAGGTCCTTGGCCTTCGGGGTCAGGTCGGCGTTGCGCGAGAGCGGCAGCACCGCGGCCTTGACCGGCGAGAGGCGGCGGTCCAGACGCAGCACCGTGCGCACGTCGACGCCGCCCTTGGCGTTGGGGGCCTCGTCCTCGGCGTAGGCGTCGACCAGGAAGGCCATCAGCGAACGGGTCAGACCGGCGGCGGGCTCGATGACGTACGGGATGTAGCGCTCACCGGAGGCCTGATCGAAGAAGCTCAGGTCGGTGCCGGAGTGCTCCGAGTGCGTCTTGAGGTCGTAGTCGGTGCGGTTGGCGATGCCCTCGAGCTCGCCCCACTCGCTGCCCTGGAAGCGGAAGCGGTACTCGATGTCGGTGGTGCCCGCCGAGTAGTGCGACAGCTTTTCCTTGGGGTGGTCGTAGAGGCGCAGGTTCTCCGGATCGATGCCCAGGTCGGTGTACCAGGCCAGGCGGGTGTCGATCCAGTACTTGTGCCACTCGGCGTCTTCGCCGGGCTTGACGAAGAACTCCATCTCCATCTGCTCGAACTCGCGGGTGCGGAAGATGAAGTTGCCCGGCGTGATCTCGTTGCGGAAGCTCTTGCCGATCTGGGCGATGCCGAACGGCGGCTTCTTGCGCGCGGTGGTCTCGACGTTCTTGTAGTTGACGAAGATGCCCTGCGCGGTCTCCGGACGCAGGTAGTGCAGGCCCTCTTCGTCGTCGACCGGGCCGAGGAAGGTCTTGAGCAGACCGGAGAAGTTCTTGGGCTCGGTCCACTTGCCGGGCTGGCCGGTCTCGGGGTCGTTGATGTCGGCCAGGCCGTTGGCGGGCGGGTGGCCGTGCTTCTCCTCGTAGGCTTCCAGGAGATGGTCGGCGCGGTAGCGCTTGTGCGTGTGCAGCGACTCGACCAGCGGGTCGGAGAAGGTCTCGACGTGGCCGGAGGCCTCCCAGACCTGGCGCGGCAGGATCACCGAGGAGTCCAGGCCCACGACGTCGTCGCGGCTGGTCACCATGGTGCGCCACCACTGCCGCTTGATGTTCTCCTTCAGTTCGACGCCCAGCGGACCGTAGTCCCACGCCGACTTGGTGCCTCCGTAGATCTCACCGCACGGGTAGACCAGACCCCGGCGCTTGGCGAGGTTGGCAACGGTGTCCACCTTCGACTTGGGTGCCACGCGAGATTTCTCCATCCCTAGGGAATCGGACAAGTATTGCCGTCCAGCGTATCGGCACCTGCCAAGCGGTTTCGCACCGACCGGCGTGCCCCATTCGACATGCGCACGTCTGCATGTCAAAATGGCATCGGTTTCCATTAAGGAGTTGGTTGATGACCACCGATGCCGCCGCCGCGCACTCGCACACCCCGTATCACTCCGCCGCCCCCGCGGCGGTGCCCGCTCGGGCGATCCTGGAGGACGCGGGCGAACTGCTGCGGGCACTGGCCGCGCCGGTGCGCATCGCCATCGTGCTGCAGTTGCGCGAGTCGCCGCGCTGCGTGCACGAGCTGGTGGACGCGCTCGGCGTGACCCAGCCGCTGGTCAGCCAGCATCTGCGCATTCTCAAGTCGGCGGGCGTGGTGCACGGGGAACGCTCAGGCCGCGAGGTGCTCTACGAACTCGTCGACGACCATCTGGCGCATATCGTCGTCGATGCCGTCGCCCATGCCGAGGAAGGATAGCTCGTGACCGACAGTGTTCCCGGAAAGCAGGTCGGGGTGCGCAGTACGCGCCAGCGCAGCGCGATCTCGGCCCTGCTCGGCGATATCGACGAGTTCCGTTCCGCCCAGGAACTGCACGACGAGCTGCGCAAACGCGGTGAGGGCATCGGCCTGACCACCGTCTACCGCACCCTGCAGTCGCTGGCCGACGCGGGCATGGTCGACGTGTTGCGCACCGACTCCGGCGAGTCGGTCTACCGGCAGTGCTCGAGCGGGCACCACCACCATCTGGTGTGCCGCCACTGCGGGCGCACCGTAGAGGTCGAGGGCCCGACCGTCGAGGCGTGGGCCGAGGCGATCGCGGGCGAGCACGGCTTCACCGAGGTGAGCCACACCCTGGAGATCTTCGGCACCTGCCGCGACTGCGTGCGCGCCAGGCCGAGGGAGCAGGCCGCATCCGTGTGACTCACGTCACATGATGGAACCCTCGATTCGCGCGCCCCGTCCAACCTTCACGAACAGACCGATCCGCACGGTGGGTACCGACGGCCACAGGTCCGGTCGGCGCCGAAGGAGGGGAACTCGTGAGCGGCACCCTGGGCGTGGAGCCCGATCAGCTGAGGACCATGGCCACGACCTGGCGCGGCGAGGGCGGTGAGGTCGGCGGGCTCGCCTGGTCGGCGATGAGCGAGGCCGCGGGCGAGGGCAGCGAGGTGCTGGCCACCGTGCGCGCCCTGGTCGACCCGGCCGCGCGGGCCATGACCTCCATCGCGGATCGCTATGCGGCCCTGGCGGATCTGGTGGACACCTTCGCCGCCGACATCCAGGCCAAGGACGCCGAGATCGCGGCGGCCATCGACACCCTCACTGCCCGCTGATGCGCCCGACGCTGCCCCAGCTCGACGGCTGGAACCTCGACGGATTGCAGCGCGCCGCCACCGCCGCGCGTGCCAATGCCGACATCCTGTCCACCTCGGTCGACGACTGCTCGCGGGCCGCGTCGGCGGCGGGCGACTGGCACGGCGCCACCAAGGACGCGGCCACCCGCCGGATCGACGAGGAGGTCGACCACGGCTACGAGGTCCGCACGGTGCTGCTGCGGATCGCCGACGACGCGGCCGATGCCTGGCAGGGGCTCCAGCACGCCCGGACCTATGTGCTGGATCAGCGCGGGGTCGCGCTCGCGAGGGGGTTCCTGGTGGAGCCGGACGGGCGGGTGAGTCATCCGGATCCGGCCAAGGAGGGGGACGCCGGGGTCTTCCAGCTGAACCTGTTCGGGGGGCTCGACGAGATCGAGCGTATCGACGGCCAGTTCGGCACCCGGCTGCGCGAATCGCTGGCCGATCTCGGCGCGCTGCGCGACGGGCAGCCCGATATCGCCCTGGCCGACGGCACCCTGGCCGATCCCGACGCGGTGGCGCTGCGGCTGGCGGCCCTGTCGGCCGACGAGCGGGCGACCTTCCTCGCGGGCCTGAGCCCCGAGGCGCGGCGGCAGCTGGTGATCGCCGCGCCGGAGCAGCTGGGCAATCTCAACGGGGTGCCCTTCGCGCTGCGGATCGAGGCCAACGAGATCAACATCCGCAACGCGCTCACCGCGGAGAAGCGCAAACCCGAACGCGACGAGGCGCGGATCCGGCAGCTCGAGGCGATGCTGTCGCCGATCCCGAATCCCGAGGGCGCGGGCGTCCTCGGCACCACGCCCGCGGCGACGGGTGCGGGCGCGACGCCGCGGCTGGACCTGGTCGACCGGCAGTTCGTCATGTTCAGCACCGAGGGCAACGGCCGGATGATCGAGATGGTCGGCGCGATGCGGTCCGGCGCGCCCGGGGTCGGCGTGTACGTGCCCGGGACCAGCACGAACCTGAACGGGTCCGGGTCCAATCACGTGGCCGCGTGGAATCTCGCCGATCAGACCGGCGGGCCGGTGTTCCTGTACATGGAGGGCGATTTCCCGCAGAGCCTGACCAGCCTGTCCGACGGGGCGCCGAGTCCGCGGTTCGCCGCCGAGATGGCGCCCCGGCTGGTCGATTTCGGGCGCGAGATCGATCGCGAGGTGAGCGCGCAGACACCGGGGACGCCGGTGTCGTATGTGGGGCATTCCTACGGCGGCTCGATCGTCGGCTCGGCCGAGCAGCTCGGCCTGCGCGCCGACCGCGTGCTGCACGCGTCCTCGGCGGGCACCGGGGTGTTCGAGGGTGGCTGGAACAATCCGAACCCGGAGGTGCGGCGGTATTCGATGACGGCACCCGGCGACCTGATCGGGGTCGTGCAGTCCTATCCGGACGAGGGCCTGCGCCTGCCGGGAATCGGTGGGCTGCCGGGCAATCCGCACGCCGCCGATGTCGGCGGTGATCCCGACGAGGTGCCCGGTGTCACCCGGCTCGACACCGGCTTCTACGGCCGGGATTTCGACGGACATGAGCGCGGCGAGGTCGTCTTCGGGCCGGACGGGCACGGAAAGTACTGGGACGACCCGTCTTCGACGGCGTTCCAGAACATCGTCGGGGTGATCCGCGGCGGCGAGGTCACCGGGTATGTCGAGCGCGGGATCGAGACCGACTGGATCGATATCGGGCTGGGCGACAACGGCGACGGCGTCAAGGAAGGCTTCGACGCGGGCAAGGCGGCGACCGCCGGGCAGCTCTTCGGCGTGGATCCGTACGCGAATCCGCGGATCACCGACAATCCAGGACCCGGACCGAAACTCGACGTCGCATGAGGTGCGGCGCGGCGGTGCTCGTGCTGCTGTGCGGGACGCTGGCCGCCTGCGGGTTCGTCCCGGAGGGACCGTCGAATCAGGACATCGCCGAGTCGTCCGGACTCACTGTCACGGAGGCGGTTCCGCTGGTCGCCGACAATTTCGAGCACATCTGGCCCGAGCCGGTCTCGATCGAGGACAACGCGGTGCGGCTGGGCAAGGGCTGCCGGACCGATCCGGATACGTTGCAGAGTGCCGGGCCGCCGTGGGCGCCGTCGTATGAGCGCGAGATCGCCGATCCCCCGGCCGAATTCGTGGAACAGGCGTTGGCGAGGCTGGCGGCGATGACGTCGCGGGGGTTCGTCCTCGCGGAGAATCCGGTGCCCGGCGACGATCCGGTCAACCGGGTCTACCGGAACTCCCGGGGGTTCTCCGTCGCGGCGTTGCGCTACGGGTCCACGCCGACCCGCTTCGTGCTGCGGTCCTCGTCCCCCTGCGCCGCCGGATGAACGACGATGCGCCGCACACGATGTGCGGCGCATCGATCCTCCGGTGGGTCCACTGCGGCGTGGATCCACCGGCGACGGACTAGGCGGCGACGGGAACCGCGTCGGCGGTGACCGGCTCGGGTGCGGTGCGGGACCGCAGTGCGCCGAGGCCGAGCAGCCCCAGACCCGCCGCCGACCAGCCCAGCAGTACCGCGAGCGGACCGGCCGCGCCCGCACCGTCGAAGTAGGCGACCGAGCGGATCAGCGAGGCGGCGGCGCCCGGCGGGAAGAGCTGGCCGAGGGTGCCCCACGGCTGCGGCAGCAGTTCCGGCGCCGACGTGGCGGCGGAGAACGGGTTGCCGATGAGCAGCATGGTGAGCGCGCCCAGGCCGATACCGGGTCGGCCGAGGGCGGCGGCGAGTCCGACCACGGTCGCGGCGACGGCGAACATGGCCAGCCCGGCGAGTGCCGACAGCGTGAGGTAGGAGCCCGGGACGATCGAGAGCCAGCCGTGGAAGATCAGCGTGCTGAGCAGGCCACCGGCCACACCGAAGGTGGCCAGCCCGGCGAGGCGGGCACCGAGGGCGGGTACCAGCAGGGTCAGCAGCACACCGGCGGCGATGCCGGACATGACCAGCGGCAGCACCATCGAGCCGAAGCCCGCGCCGCGCGGGTCGTCGGGATCGGTGGCGACCACGTCCTGGACCGGTGTGGGGGCGGCGCCACCGAGTTGCTGGGCGAGGGCGGTGAGCTGCTGGGCGACCGCGGGTGAGGCGGCCGAGGCGACCAGAAGCTGGGGCGCACCCTCGCCGGTGACGATCGCGCCGTAGATCTCGTTGTCGGCCAGCGCGTTCCGCGCGGCGCCCGCGTCGGCCAGCGTCGTGATGGCGAAGGCGTCCGGGCTCTGCTGTTGCAGCCGCTGGGCGACCTGTGCGGACTGTGGGCCGGTGACGGCGATGGGCAGGTCGCGCGGGGCGAGGTTGACCGCGGGCCAGGCGAAGGCGATCAGGAGCAGGGCCTGCAGCATCGTCGCCGCCAGACCGAGAGCCACTGCTCGGCGGGTGATCGTCATGACATTCTCCCTTAAAGCGAATGTTCGTTCTTTTTGATGGTTCCACGGTGACACCGCTCCCGTTCGCTTGTCAAGAACGGATATTCGTTTTATTTTTGGCACATGCCCCGAGTCAGCGAAGAACACCTCGAACGCCGCAGGCAGCAGATCCTCGACGCCGCCCAGGTGTGCTTCACCCGCAAGGGCTTCCACGAGACCTCGATGCAGGACGTGTTCACCGAGTCGGGGCTCTCGGCCGGGGCGGTCTACCGGTACTTCACCAGCAAGAACGAGATCATCCGCGCGCTGGTCACCAACACCATGGGCCCGCTGCGCGCCCGCCTGGCCGAGATCATCCGGGGCGAGGAACTGCCGATGCCCGGCGAGGTCGTCCGCCTGCTGACCACCGAGATCGTGAAACGCAGCGGCCCCGACGGCCCCCTGCGGCTGGCCCCACAGGCGTGGGCGCTGGCGATGGTGCAGCCCGATTCGGGCGTGCCGGTCCGCGAGGCGATCGCGGCGATGCGTGAGCTGTGGGCGGAATACGGGCTGCGGCTGCGCGAGCGGGGCCTACTGCCCGCCGACACCGATCTGGACGCCTTCGCCAAGACGATCATCGGCGTGCTGCCCGGTTTCATTCTGCAGCACCTGCTGCTCGAGGACATCACCCCCGACGATATGGCCCGCGGGCTCGACCTGATGCTGCCGCTGCCCCGGACCTGACACCCCGCACAACCCGCGTCCCGCCAGGGCGGGACGTAAGACAGCTCACTGTTACGGCGGGCGAACAACGGGTAGGTTCGGGTGCGGCATCGGTGGGGTCGTGGGCCACCAGGCCATCGACACATCGATCCGACCAGGGAGTTTCCTGTGGCACTACACCGACGAACCCTTCGCTCGCGCGGCCTGGCCGCCCTCGCCGCCGCCACCGTGGCGGTCCTGATCCCCGCGGCCGTCGCCGGGACCGCGCAGGCAAGGAAGATCGGCGAATTCGAGGTCGGCGGGGCGATCGAGGCCGAATACGACCTGGTGGGTGGACTCGGCGACCCGACCTCCCCCGAGGCCGACGCGGCCGCCGGGGGCAAGTACCAGACCTTCACGAACAACGCCGCCATCTACTGGCACCCCGACACCGACGCCCGCACGGTCGCGGGCCAGATCCGCGACAAGTACGCCGAGCTGGGCAACGAGTCCGGCAAGCTGGGCTACCCGGTCACCCGGGAGGAGTCCACGCCCGGCGGCGCCGGGCGCTACAACCACTTCCAGCAGGGCTCGATCTACTGGTCCGTCGGCACCGGCGCGCATCAGATCAGCGGCCCGATCCGGGACAAGTGGGCGGCGCTGGGCTGGGAGTCGAGCCCGCTGGGCTTCCCGCTCAGCGATGTGTCCGCGGCGGGCAAGGGCGGCCAGTTCTCGATGTTCCCGACCGGCGCCATCTACTGGACCGCCGCCACCGGCGCGCACGCGGTGTGGGGCAGCATCCAGGCCGACTGGATCCGCGCGGGCGCCGAGACCGGCCGCTACGGCTACCCCACCAGCGACGAGTACGACTACCAGGGCGGCAAGGCCCAGGATTTCCAGGGCGGCAAGCTCACCTGGAAGCCCGAGAGCTGACGGCTACGGCGCGAGCAGTCCCTCGCGGGCCCTGCTCGCGCCGGTGAGCGCCAGCAGCAGCATGGTGGTCAGCGCCTGGTCGTCGAGGCCCTCGGCGGGGAAGGTGTAGCGCAGGATCACATCGCCCAGCTTGCCGCGCGCGATCAGCGTGACCGAGCCGAACTGGATCTCGTTGTTGCGCTCGGCGACCCGCTTGTGCAACTGCGGCTTGAGCGGACGGTCCCAGGCCAGCACGCTGGTCAGCGAGAGCACGGTGAGCCCGGGCGCGAGGGTGACCGCGCGGATCGAGCACAGCGCGCCGTCGTATTCGAAACCGAGCGAGCCGTCGGCGTCGACGCGGATATCGATGTCCTGCATCTGCAGGCAGGCGCCGGTGCGGGCCTGGAGGTCCAGTTCGGGGGTGACCACCGCGTCCATGTCGGCTCCGTCGCTCATTTGGTGCCGCCGAAGCGACGATCGCGCTTGGCGTATTCCAGGCACGCGTCCCACAGGTTACGCCGGTCGAAGTCGGGGAAAAGGGTGTCCTGGTAGACGAATTCGGCGTAGGCGGCCTGCCAGATGAGGAAGTTCGAGCTTCGGAACTCGCCCGAGGGCCGCAGGAACAGGTCGACATCGGGCATATCGGGTTCGTCGAGGTAGCGCGCGACGGTGGCCTCGTCGACCTTCTCCGGATCGATCTCGCCCGCCGCGACCCGGCGCGCGATCTCGCGGGCGGCGTCGGCGATCTCGGCGCGGCCGCCGTAGTTGACGCACATGGTCAGCGTCATCACGTCGTTGTCCTTGGTGAGCTCCTCGGCGATCTCGAGCTCCTTGATCACGCTGCGCCACAGCCGCGGACGGCGGCCCGCCCAGCGCACCCGCACACCCATCTCGTGCATCTCGTCGCGGCGGCGGCGGATGACATCGCGATTGAAGCCCATCAGGAAGCGCACCTCGTCGGGGCTGCGCCGCCAGTTCTCGGTGGAGAAGGCATAGGCCGAGAGCCACTTGACGCCGATCTCGATACAGCCCTCGACCGAGTCCATCAGCACGGCCTCGCCCCGCTCGTGCCCGGCCGTGCGCGGCAGCCCGCGATCCTGGGCCCAGCGGCCGTTGCCGTCCATCACCAGCGCGACATGGTTGGGCACCAGCTCGGCCGGGATCGCGGGCGGACGCGCGCCGGAGGGATGCGGGGACGGCGGGCGCACGGTGCGGCCCGGCTTGCTCGCGGTGGCGGTGTCACGACGCAGGATCACGGCATCCATCCTGCCTGATCCCTGGAGGTGGTCCACACGCGGTGTTATCGGAGCGCGGGCGCGCTCGACTCGCGGCCCCGAGGGGTCACCGGTCGACACTCGAGACTCGCCTTCGGCCCGCGCGATCGCGTGGGTTGCGGTCGTGGTCAGCCCGCCTGGCCGACGATGGTGGTGCCGGGGCGGGCGGTGCCGCTCTCGCCGGTGCGCTCGATCAGTGGCAGGGTGCGCAGCTGACGTTCCAGATGCCATTGCAGATGAGCGGCGACCAGTCCGCTGGCCTGGCGCCGGATACTTCCGGGGACATCGGCGATGTAGTCCCACTCCCCCTTCAACAGGGCGACGAGCAGATCCAGAACCCCGGTGACCGGCGTACTGGCCCCCGGCGGCCTGCAGTGCACGCAGACCGCGCCACCCGCGGCGACGTGGAAGGCGCGGTGCGGGCCCGGGGTGGCGCAGCGGGCGCATTCGTCCAGGGCGGGTGCCCAGCCCGCGAAACCCATGGCGCGCAACAGGTACGCGTCGAGGATCAGTTCGTGCGGCCGCTGCTGGGCGGCGATGGCGCGCAGGGCGCTCGCGGTGAGCGAGTGCAGCTTGGGCGCGGGCGCGCGTTCCTCACCGGCCAGCCGTTCGGCGGTCTCGAGGACGGCGCAGGCGGTGGTGTAGCGGCCGTAGTCGTCGATGATGTCGGAGGCGAACGCCTCGAGTGTGCTCACCTGGGTGACGACGTCGAGGGTGCGGCCGGGGTGCAGTTGCACATCGATGTAGGCGAACGGCTCGAGCCGCGCCCCGAACTTCGACTTGGTGCGCCGCACGCCCTTGGCCACCGCGCGCACCAGCCCGTGCTGCCTCGTCAGCAGCGTGACGATGCGATCGGCCTCGCCCAGCTTGTGCTGGCGCAGCACCACCGCCTCGTCCCGATACAACCGCACGGGCCCAGTCTTCCACGGGTGCCCGACACCGCGCACACGCCACACCCCGGCGGTCAGTCCCGGCGCAGCAGTCCGGTGATCAGCACCAGCAGCGACTGCTGGGTCTCCCCGCGCGCCCGATCGGGGTCCTCGGCGTGCGCGACGATGAGCGAGGCCTCGGCGATCGCGCTGAGCAGCAGTTGCGCCAGCACCGGGACCGGCGCGGTGGCGACCAGCCCGGCGCTGGTGGCGCGGTCGAGCTGCTCGGTGATGAGCCCCAGCCCGTGGCGGGCCTCCAGCTCGCGCCAGGCCTGCCAGCCCAGCACGGTCGGGGCGTCGGTCAGGGCGATCCGCAGGACCTCGGGGCGGGTGCAGATCTCCAGGAAACAGGCCAGTCCCGCGGTCATCCCGGCCAGGATGTCGGCGGGGTCGGCGGTGTCGACCGCGCGCTGGATCTCGGCGGTGATCTCGCCTTCGAGTTCTTCGAGCACGGCCAGGAACAGGCCGCGCTTGTCGCCGTAATGGTGATGCAGGGCGCCGCGGGTGACCCCGGCGGCGGCCACCAGCTGTTCGGCGGAGGTGCCCGCGAAACCGCGCTCGGCGAACAGGTCACGACCTGCCCGCTCAAGCGCGGCCCGGGTGGTGCGGGAGCGGTCCTCCTGACTACGGCGCTGCATGCAGCCGAGTGAACTCCACGATCAGTTCGGTGAGCAACTCCGGCTGGTCCTCGGGCAGGAACGTGTAGGAGTCGTCGACGGTGTGCAGGCTCGCGTGCGGCAGGTCGGCGGCCAGGCGCCGGGCCAGGGTCATCGGGAACAGTTTGTCCTCGGTGGACCAGATGACCTGGACCGGCAGATCCACCTCGGCGAAGCGTTCGGCGGCGGCGAGGGTGTGGCGGTTGCTCACCCCGGCGGCGAAGCGGCGCAGGTCGGCGCGGATGGCGGCGCTGCGGCGCGCGGGCGCGAGATAGGACTGCGCGATCTCGGCGGGCAGATCGTGTTTGGTGACCCAGCCGAAGCCCAGCGGCAGGCGCTGGACGAACTTCCAGCGCATCGGCGCCAGCAGCGGCGTGATCGTGCCGGGCAGCTTCGCGACCTTCATCAGGGTGCCGAAGGGGAACGGCGGGAAGGTCTCGTAGCAGTCGACGGCCGCCAGCACGACGCGCCCGATCCGTTCCGGACGGCGGGTCATCAGGAGCTGGGTGAGCGCGCCGCCGGTGTCGTTGGCGACGACGGTGACATCGGTGAGGTCGAGCGCGTCGAGGAACTCGGCGATCAGATCGGCGAGGCCGGTGGGCGTGAGGTCGGCCGCGGGCATCGGGATCGAGTGCGAGCCCAGCGGCCAGTCGGGGGCGAGGCAGCGGTGGCCCGCGGCGGCCAGGCCGGGCACCACCTTCCGCCAGAGATCGGCGTTGACGAGCAGGCCGTGCACGAACACCACCGGCGATCCGGTGCCGGTGTCGTGATAGCGGATCCGGCCCGCCGACAGGGCGATCTCGCGTGCCGGGCCGAGTGCTGGACTGATTCCCATGGGGTCCTCCCCTGATCGAAGTCTGGACCCGTTCACTGTTACATACATCCCGTATGTATGTCTAGTGCCGAATACCCACCCCAGGGGATGTGGACGGGCGACCAGTTCCCGCGCTACGGTCGAGCCACGCCCCAGACGAGACGGAGCTCACATGTCCGTGCCCGACCGCACCGCACCCCAGGCCGACCTCGGCCTCACCGAACTGTCCGCCGCCCTGGCCGACGGCCATCTCTCCTCGGTCGCGGCCGTCACCGACGCCCTCGACCGCATCGAGGCGTCCCAGCCGACGCTCAACGCCTTCCGTGTGGTCCGCCGCGAGGCCGCGCTGCGCGAAGCCGCCGAGGCCGACGCGCGGCTGGCCGCCGGAGACCGGTTGCCGCTGCTCGGGGTGCCGATCGCGGTCAAGGACGACACCGATATGGCCGGTGAGGTCACCGCCTTCGGCTGTGGCGGCGAGTTCCGCCCGAAGACCGCCGACGCCGAATCGGTGCGCAGGCTGCGCGCCGCGGGCGCGGTGATCGTCGGCAAGGCCAATACCTGCGAGCTCGGTCAGCTGCCGTTCACCAGCGGCGCCGCCTTCGGTCACTCCCGCAATCCGTGGGACCGCACCCGCACGCCGGGTGGCTCCTCCGGCGGTTCGGCGGCGGCGGTCGCGGCCGGATTGGTGCCCGCCGCACTGGGTTCCGACGGCGCGGGGTCGGTGCGCATTCCCGCCGCGTGGAACAACCTGGTCGGCATCAAGCCGCAGCGCGGGCGCATCTCCACCTGGCCGCTCGCCGAGGCGTTCTACGGGCTCACCGTCAACGGCCCACTGGCCCGGACCGTCCGCGACGCGGCCCTGCTGCTCGACGTGGCCGCGGGACCGCACGACGGCGACCGGCACACCCCCGCGCCGATCGACGCGAGCGCCGCCGTCGGCCGCGATCCCGGCAAACTCAGAATCGCCCTGTCCCTGCGCATCCCGTTCACCGCCACCAAGACCGCGCTCGATCCGCAGATCGCCGCCGCCGTGCACGCGCTGGCGACGACACTGCGCGGGCTCGGCCACACGGTCACCGTGGCCGATCTGCACTACGGCCTGCTGATCGGCGCGTCGTTCCTGCCCCGATCGATGGCGGGGATCAGCGCGGTGCGCCGGGCCATGCCGGAGGCGGTCGTCGACCCGCGCACCACGGCCAACGCCCGGCTCGGCCGGGTGCTCGGCGGTCCGGTCCTGGCCGCGGCCCGCCTCGCGGAACCCCCGCTGCGCAAGCGGATCGGCGGATTCTTCGACGACTACGACGTGGTGCTGGCGCCCACCACCGCCACCCCGCCCCCGGTCGCCGAAGAGATCGACGGGATCGGCGTCGGCGCGACCAACAACCTGATCACGGCCGCCTGCCCCTACACCTGGCCGTGGAACGTGCTGGGCTGGCCGAGTGTGAACGTGCCCGCCGGATTCACCGACGCGGGCCTGCCGATCGGCGCGCAGCTGATGGGCACCGCGAACGCCGAGCCGACACTGATCGCGCTGGCGGCCCAGCTCGAATCGGAGCTGCGCTGGGACCGCGCGCGCCCCGCGCCGTGGTGGTGACGCACAGCGGCGCGGTCGCCCGCCAGCGCTCGTAGAGTTCGGTGCCGGTGAGTCCGCCGCTGACGGTGCGCTAGCGCCCCGGTTCCGCCCAGCCCTCGAGATCGCTCTTGGTTCCCGCCGGGCAACCGTCCTGGCCGGGCTGCCGGGGCATCATCAGCAGGCAGCGCTGCGGCCCGCCCGCGCCGACAGCGGTGGTGACCAGGACCGCGATCGAGGACGTGTCCGCCACCCGCTTGGTCGCGAAGGCCAGGGTGCCGGTGACACCGCGATAGTCGCTCTCGCGCAACTGGACCGCGATGGCGGTGCGGTTCGGCGGCTGGTCGCCGAGAACACCGCGGCTGCTGCGCACGGCCTGGACGAACAAGCCGCTCACGTCGAAGGCCAGGCCGGTCCGGTCTCCCGCCCAAGTGGGCTGGTAGTCGGCGAGGCCCGGATAGACGCGCAGATCCTCGATCAGCCCGGCCAGTTCGGCGCAGAGCTGTTCGTGCTCGAACGGCACCGGTTGATTGCCGAGTTTGCCGACCCCGCGCACACAATCGGCGCCGCCGAGCATCACCGGGGATGCCTTGGCGACATACCGCACCGTCAGATTCGAGGGCAGTGCGGCGGTGGCCCGCTGGTCGGTGATCAGCCGGGTCACCGCGTCGTTGCCGAGGATCGCCGGACCTTCTCCACTCAGGCAGCCCCGGCTGACCGATTTGGCGAAGGTGGCGAAATCGTCGTTGCGCCCGGCGAAGAACAGCAGGGTGCGCCGGTCGAATCCGGTCGACTCGCACGGCGCCGGGAACCGGTAGAGCTGCTGCTGCTCACGCCAGCTCAGGCTCTCCTGCGCCACGCCGCGTTCGGTCAGCTCGCCGCGCAGATCCTCGACGAGCGTCGTCACGTACAGGTCGTCGTCGCCCTCGGGGTGATAGATCGTCACCTTGTCGTAGGCGGGCCTGCCGGTGGCGTCGCGGGCACCCTGCGCGTAGTCGGCGACCAGTTTCGCCTGCACCGTATTGCTCGGGGCCGCCTGGAAATACAGCGGCGAGGCCTGGTCGAGGCCATCGGCCGACAGGGTCGTCGCCACCGCGGGTACGCCGAGATCGCCGAGCCGGGTGATGGCGGTGCGGGTCTCGTCGGTGCTGCGATCGATCCCGACCACACCGAGCACGCTCGGGTCCTCGGCGATCAGGTCGCGCAACGGATGGTCGACCACCCAGCGCGCGTGCCGCATATCGGAGCCGCCGTTGGCGATGACGATGCGCACCAACGGTTCCGACTCGTCGGCGGCCAGCAGCGCGCGCCGCTGCTGCACCGCCAGCCCAGCCAGCTCCTCGACCTGCGCGTGCGGATACTTCACATTGGTGTCGACATAGCTGAGCCCGGCGAAGTACACCAGCGAGATCAGCGGCCGGTTCGGGTTGCCGCGGCGCGCGTCCTCGGCGGCGGCGTTGAGCCGGAACACTTCCCGCTGCATGGCCGAGAGCTCGGGATCGTCGGCGAAGGTCTGGGCGGCATTGTCGCTGTAGCCGACGCATTCGCCGTCGCGCAGGCTCACCGAGACCCCGCCGGTCCACGGCCAGTGCGAGCACGGGGCACCGCGCAGCGGCGGGAAGTAGGTGAGTGCGGCGGCGACGGCGAGCACGATCGGGATGAGCACACACAGCCCGACGAACCAGCTGCGCGCGGCCAGCGGCGGCGCGGGCGGCAGGGCCAGGCCGCGGAACCGCGGATCGCTCACCCGCGGTGGGGTATCGGCAGGGAGCAGCGCGCGCAGCGGCAGGAACCAGGCATCGGCCTGACGGTGGGTGCGGCGGTTGTCGATCTCGCGCACCCAGGCCTGCAGCGGGTCCGGCGGCTGCGGCGTGGGCTGGTCGGCCAGGCTCTCCAGAGTGCGCAGCGGGCGCAGATCGGAGATGTAGGACAGCTCGGCGACCTCGCGGTGCGGCCCCTCCTCCCGCAGCGCGAGCACCACCAGCGGATCGAAGATGCCGGTCTCGTTGCGGATCTCGTTGATCCAGGTGAGGATGCGCGCGCCGTCGCTGCCCTCGGCCAGCCCACCCAGCAGCGCCACCGGATACGCGGTGCGCCGCCAGCTCGACGGCCGCCAGATCCGGCGCCGGTAGGCATCGCGCAGATCCTCGAGAAAGGCGTGGATGAGCAGCTTGGCGACCTGCTCCTCGTTCTCGTCCACCCGGTGCGAGACGGTGAGCCGGGAGGCGAAACCCAGGAAGCTGCCGGATAATTCGGGAGCCAGATAGCGCTGATGCAGGAACCAGCGCGTCACCTTCGACATCCCGGGAATCCGCCCGGAGACCCACAGCCACAACCGCAGCACCGGCCACAGCGCGAGCACACCGAAGACCACCCGCGAGATCGTGTCCCCGGCAACGCCTTCGGCGGTGTCGGAGCGGCTGGTCGGCGAACCGCTGCGCAGCAGTGTGGGCAGCCTGCGGCGCAGTTCGTCGGGGGTCTCGGCCTCGTCGCTGGTGACGCGCTGGCGGGTCAGCCAGTCGGCGGTGCGGTAGCGCGGGAACTTGATCGCGCCCATCGCGGTGTCGTCGGCGGCGAAACCGGCCACCAGCTGCTGGATGATCGGCAGGCAGTGCCCGGCGATCTCCTGCTCGGTGGCCTGCGGGCCGGTGGCCTGCGGATCCGGGGTGAGCGCGGTCGGCGGTAGGTCGGGGGCGCGCAGGTCGACCCTGGCGCGCGGGGTGGCCCGGCGGCCACCGGAATCGCTGAGCCAGCCGTACAGCTCGGCGACCAGCGCGGAATGGCCCTGCACGCCGACCAGTTCGACGATCGGGCGCGGCAGCGTGCGCCGCCCGCGCACCAGCGTGCGCAGCACCCGCGGCCGGGTGTCGGGAATCTCCAGCGCCCGCAGCAGCTCCAGCAGCTTGCCGACATCATTGGCATCGGGCACTTCGACGGCCTCCCCGGACGATCAGCGAGCACGCCCAGCGAACCGGCGTGTTCGCCGAACGATACCCCGAACGACCGGCCGTCAAACGGTCAAAAGCCCAGCTTCCCCAGCTGTTTCGGGTCGCGCTGCCAGTCCTTGGCCACCTTCACGTGCAGGTTCAGGTAGATCCGGGTACCGAGGATGTGCTCGATCTGCTTGCGGGCGTTGGTGCCGACCTCTTTCAGCCGCGCACCGTTCTTGCCGATGATGATCGCCTTCTGGCTGGGCCGTTCGACATACAGCAGCGCGTGCACCTCGAGCATGTCCTCGTTGGCCTCGTACGGCTGGATCTCCTCGATGACCACGGCCAGCGAGTGCGGCAGCTCGTCACGCACACCCTCGAGCGCGGCCTCGCGGATCAGCTCGGCCATGAGGGTTTCCTCGGGCTCGTCGGTGATCTCGCCGTCGGGATAGAAGGCCGGGCCCTCGGGCATCTGCGCCGCGATCACGTCGACGAGCACCTCGACCTGCTCACCCTTGACCGCCGACACCGGCACCACCTCGGCCTCGGGACCGAGCAGCTGGGAGACCGCCATCAGCTGGTGGGCCACCTGGTCGCGGCTCACCTTGTCGATCTTGGTGACCACGCCGAGCACGGTGGTCTTGGGCGCCATCATCTTGATCTGCTCGACGATCCAGCGGTCACCGGGACCGATCTTCTCGTCGGCCGGGATGCACACCGCGATCACGTCGACCTCGGAGTAGGTGTCGCGCACCAGATCGTTGAGGCGCTGGCCGAGCAGCGTGCGCGGGCGGTGCAGGCCGGGGGTGTCGACCAGGATCAGCTGGGCGTGCTCGCGGTGCACGATGCCGCGGATGGTGTGTCGGGTGGTCTGCGGGCGCGAGGAGGTGATCGCGATCTTGGTGCCGACCAGGGCATTGGTCAGCGTCGACTTGCCGGTGTTCGGGCGGCCGACGAAACAGACGAAGCCGGAACGGAATTCCTGGTCAGCCACCGTGCACCTCGCTGAGCACCGCGCCGGTGCGATCGGTCCGGATCACCGAGGCGGCGGGTGAGACCTCGCGCACGGCGTCGATGCCCGCGTCGTCGGCGGCCCCGCCGACGACGACCGCCGCCTCGAATCCCTCGGCGCCGCTGGAGATCGCGGCGGCCACGGCGGCCTGCAAAGCGGTCAGCCGCAGCGCGCTCAGCGCGACCTCGCCCGCCGCGTAGGTGCGGCCGTCGGTGTCGCGCACCGCGGCACCGCTCGCGCCGCCGGTGCGGCCCAGCGCGCCGCGCGCCAGCACCAGCAGCTTGTTGTCCTCGGCATCCAGTTCACTCATGGGTTTCTCCGTTGTCGTCGGGCGCGGCCACGCTCACCTGGTCGGTGTCGGCGCTCGCCTCGTCGGTGGTGCCCTTGCGGGACTTGTCGTTCTTCTTCGCCGGATCGGGGGCGCGGCGCACCAGCACCGTGTTCACCCGCATCCGGCCGCGCGCGTCGGCACCGCCCTCGCCGCGCAGCACCAGCCCGTGCACGGCCACCTTGGAGCCCGGCAGCGGCACGCGGCCCAGTTCGTGCGCGAGCAGGCCGCCGACGGTGTCGACGTCCTCGTCCTCGATCTCGAGCCCGTAGAGCTCGCCGAGGTCCTCCACCGACAACCGGGCCGAGACGCGGTAGCGCCCCTCCCCCAGGTCCTCGACCGGCGGGGTCTCGTCGGTGTCGTACTCGTCGGCGATCTCCCCGACGATCTCCTCGAGCACGTCCTCGATGGTCACCAGCCCGGCGATGCCACCGTACTCGTCTACCAGTACGGCCATGTGGTTGCGGCGGCGCTGCATCTCGTCGAGCAGGTCGTCGAGCGGCTTGGAGTCGGGCACGAACACCGCGGGCCGCATCACCTCGCGCACCGTCACCTTGCGGCTGCGATCGGCGTAGGGCACGAGGTCCTTGAGGTAGACCACGCCCAGCACGTCGTCGACGTTCTCGCCGATCACCGGGATGCGCGAATGCCCGGAGCGCACCGCCAGCGACATCGCCTGGGCGGCGGTCTTGTCGTCCTCGATCCACACCATCTCGGTGCGCGGCACCATCACCGCGCGCGCGGCGGTGTCACCGAGCTCGAAGACCGACTGGATCATCCGGCGTTCGTCGTCGGCCACCACGCCGCGCTCACGGGCCATGTCGACCACCTCGCGCAGCTCGATCTCGGAGGCGAACGGCCCGTTGCGGAAGCCCTTACCGGGGGTGATGGCATTGCCGAGCAGGATCAGCAGCCTGCTGACCGGCCCGAGCACCGCGCCGATGAGCTGCACCGGCACCGAGGCGGCCAGCGCGATCGAATACGCGTGCTGACGGCCCAGTGTGCGCGGCCCGACACCGATCACCACATACGACACCACCACCATCACCGCGGCGGTGATCAGCAGCGCGAGGCTCTCCGACCAGATGTCCAGGGTGGCGGCGACCAGCAGCACGGTGGCGGTGATCTCGCACAGGATGCGCAGCAGCACCATGAGATTCACGTACCGCGGGCGGTCGTCGACGATCTTGCGCAGCCGGGCCGCGCCGGGCCGGTCCTCGCGCACCATGTCGTCGAGCCGGGCCCGCGACACCGTGTTCAGCGCCGAGTCGACCCCGGCGAAGACGCCTCCGATCCCGATGAGCAGGATCGCCAGGACGATCAGCCAGACCGATGTCACGCGGGGCCCAGGGCGTCGCCCGGCGCGGTGAAGCCCGCCTTGCCGAGCAACCGGGCGTCGCGCTCGGCCAGTTCGGCGCGACGCTGTTCCGCACGCAGGCTCACATACCACTCCTCGAGCAGCTGGGCCTGCAGGGCGAACATCTCCTTCTCCTCCTCCGGCTCGGCGTGGTCGTAGCCGAGCAGGTGGAGCACGCCGTGCACGGTGAGCAGCGCGAGCTCGTGATCGAGCGAATGCCCGGCCTTCTGGGCCTGGCCCATGGCGAACTCCGGGCACAGCACGATGTCGCCGAGCATGGACGGGCCGGGCTCGGGGCTGTCGGGGCGACCGCCCGGCTCCAGCTCGTCCATCGGGAACGACATCACGTCGGTGGGACCGGGCAGGTCCATCCAGCGCACGTGCAGGTCGGCCATGGTGTCGAGATCGACAAGCACCATCGACAGTTCCGCGGCGGGATGCACGTCCATCCGGCCGATCACGAACCGGGCGACGCTGACCAGGTCTTCTTCGGGGATTTCCATGCCCGACTCGTTGGCGATCTCGATGCTCACCTGTTCAGGGTACGGTCTGGGCCCGATGCCGCCGGGAGCGGCATCGTCTCCAGCGTGCCGCGGGTCAGCCCCGGTTGGCGCGCCCGGCGGCGCGCCGTTGCGCCCGGTTGCCCGGGTAATGCGGGCCCGGCACCGCGCGGGTGTCGGATTCGTAGCGGTCGTAGGCGTCGACGATGTCGGAGACCAGCCGGTGGCGCACCACGTCGGCGCTGGTGAGCTCCGAGAAGTGGATGTCGTCGATATCGGTGAGGATCTCCGCCGCCGCGCGCAGACCCGAGCGCTGCCCGTTGGGCAGGTCGACCTGCGAGATGTCACCGGTGACGACCATCTTGGAGCCGAAGCCCAGGCGGGTCAGGAACATCTTCATCTGCTCGGCGGTGGTGTTCTGCGCCTCGTCGAGAATGATGAACGAGTCGTTGAGGCTGCGCCCACGCATGTACGCCAGCGGGGCGACCTCGATGACACCGGAGGCCAGCAGCTTGGGGATGGCTTCCGGGTCCATCATGTCGTGCAGGGCGTCGTAGAGCGGCCGCAGATACGGGTCGATCTTGTCGTTGAGGGTGCCCGGCAGGAAGCCCAGCCGCTCACCGGCCTCGACCGCGGGCCTGGTCAGGATGATGCGGGTGACCTGCTTGGACTGCAGGGCCTGCACCGCCTTGGCCATGGCGAGGTAGGTCTTGCCGGTACCGGCGGGACCGATGCCGAACACGATGGTGTTGGCGTCGATCGCGTCGACATAGCGCTTCTGGTTGAGCGTCTTGGGCCGGATGGTCTTGCCGCGGCGCGACAGGATGTCCAGGCTCAGCACCTCGGCGGGCGATTCGGACACGCCTTCGGTGAGCATGGACACGGTGTGCCGGACCGCCTCGGGGGTGATCACCCGATTGCGGCCGGTCAGCGCTACGAGCTGCTCGATGACGCGTTCGGCCAGCGCCACGTCACCGGCCTTGCCGGTGATGGTGACGGTGTTGCCGCGGACGTGGATGTCGGCCGGAAGGAGCTTCTCCAGCTGACGGAGATTCTGGTCGGCCGAGCCGAGGAAGGGGAAGACAGACTCCGGGGCGAGTTCGATGCTGGAACGCACTGTTCGCGCCGCGGGACCCGCGTTGTTTCCGCCTGCGCCGATGCCTGATACGGGGTTGGTGGGGTCGCCGATCTCGCCTGTGTTCTTCAAAAGTGGCTATAGCCTGCTTCCGGTCTCGACTGTGTGTTCGATGACCTCAGTTTAACGCGCACCACCGACACCGCCCAGCGATATAACGGTGCCACCGGCCCAACCGCGATCGATCGGTGATCGCAGGTCACAGCGGGGACGCGGCGGATTACCAGCGCGAAGTGAGCGCGCCGAGGGCGCCGAGGGCGACAGCGGCGGCCGTCGAGGTGCGCAGCACGGTGGGACCGAGCAGCACGATGTCGGCGCCCGCCTCGGCCAGCGCGGTCAGTTCGGTGTCGTCGAGGCCGCCCTCGGGGCCGACGATCAGCACCACATCCCGTGTCTGGGCCAGCGGCAGCTCGGTGAACTTGCCGGTGCCGGATTCGTGCAGGGCGGCCACGATCGCGCCGTCCGCCTTGACCTTTCGCACCAGCTCCACCAGGTCGCGGGTGCGGTGCAGTTCGGCGACATCGGGAATGTAGGCGCGCCGCGACTGCCGCGCGGCCGACTTGGCCGCCGCCCGCCACTTCTCGATGCCCTTGGCCGCCTTGGCTTCCCAGTTCGCGACGCAGCGCGCGGCCTGCCACGGCACGATCAGGTCGGCGCCCGCCTCGGTCATCAGCTCGACGGCCAGCTCGGAACGATCGGATTTGGGCAGCGCCTGCACCACGGTCACCGCCGGGGTCACCGGCTCGGCGGTCCGGCGGGTGCGCACCGCCAGCTCCAGCCTGCCCTTCTGGGCCGCGACGACCTCCGATTCGGCGAGCACACCGCGCCCGTCGGACAGGGTGATCGGTTCGCCGACGCCGATGCGGCGCACGGTGGCCGCGTGCCGTCCCTCCGGTCCGTCCAGGACCGCGACGGCGCCGGGTTCGGGGACCTCGTCGAGGTAGAAGACCGTCGCGGCCACCGGCTCAGCGTCCGCTGAAGGAGGCGCGCAGCCGGGCGAACAGGCCGCTGTTGTGCTCGGACTGCGAGGACATCACCTCGGCGCGGTCCTTCTCGCGCAGGCCCTTGAACTTGCGCAGCAGTTCGGTCTGCTTGCCGTCCAGCTTGCTCGGCACCACGATGTCGAGATGCGCGAGCAGGTCACCGCGCGCACCCGAACGCAGTCGCGGCATGCCGTGCGCGCGCAGCTGGATGACCTCGCCGGGCTGGGTGCCCGCGGCGATGGTGAGCTCGGTGGGGCCGTCGAGGATGGTGTCGACGACGACCGTGGTGCCCAGGATGGCGTCGACCATCGGCACCCGGACGGTGCAGTGCAGGTCGTCGCCGTCGCGCACGAAGGTGTCGTGCGGCTGCTCGACGACCTCCACGTAGAGGTCACCGGCGTGGCCGCCACCGGGGCCGACCTCGCCCTGCGCGGCCAGCCGCACCCGCATGCCGTTGGCGACACCGGCCGGGATCGGCGCGGCGATCTCGCGGCGCGCGCGCACGCGGCCGTCGCCACCGCACTTGTGGCAGGGATCGGGGATGGTCTCCCCGGCGCCGCGGCAGGTGGGGCAGGGCCGCGAGGTGAGCACCTGGCCCAGGAACGAGCGCTGCACCGACTGCACCTCACCGGCGCCGTCACAGGTCTCGCAGCGCACCGGCTTGGAGTTGCCGTTGGTGCCCGCGCCCTGGCAGATATCGCAGAGGATGGCGGTGTCGACGGTGAGGTGCTTGGTCACGCCGACGGCGCATTCGGCCAGGCTCAGCCGGGTGCGGATGAGCGAGTCGGCGCCGGGCTGCACGCGGCCGCGCGGCTTGCGCGCACCGCCGCCCTGGCCGCTCATGCCGCCGAAGAACGCCTCGAAGACGTCACCGAGGCCGCCGAAGCCCGCGCCGCTGAATCCGGCACCGCCGCCGCCGTTTTCGAGCGGGTCACCGCCGAGATCGACGATCCGGCGCTTCTCCGGGTCGGTGAGCACCTCGTACGCGGTGGAGACTTCCTTGAACTTGGCCTGGGCGGCCTCGTCCGGGTTCACGTCGGGGTGCAGTTCGCGGGCCAGCTTGCGGTAGGCGCGCTTGAGCTCCTGGTCGGTGGCGTTCTTGCCGACGCCGAGCAGTCCGTAGTAATCCCGTGCCACTTGAGTTCTCTAGTCCTTGGTCGCTGTGGTCCAGCCGAGCGCGGCGCGCTCCTTTAGTCGAATCCACTCAACTTTACCGGCCGAAGTATCGACCTTAACAGTGCGGGTGACGTGGTTCTCGTCGCGCGGTCACCTTTCGGCGAGCACCTCGCCGATGTAGCGGGCCACCGTCGCCACCGAGGCCATGGTGCCCGGATAGTCCATCCTGGTCGGGCCCAGCACGCCCATGCCGCCGAGGACAGCGCCCGCGGCGCCGTAGCCGGTGGAGACCACCGAAGTGCCGCGCATCTCCTCGACCTTGGTCTCCTCGCCGATCTGCACCATGACCTGGCCGGGCTGCTGCGCGGCGGCGAGCAGTTTCAGCACGATGACCTGCTCCTCGAGCGCCTCGAGGACATTACGCAGCGAGCCGGGGAAGCCGAAGTCGGCCACATTGCGGGTGAGGTTGGCGGTGCCGCCGAGCACCAGGCGTTCCTCCGGATGCTCGACCAGGGTCTCCACCAGCACGGTCGAGACGCGGACCAGCACGTCGCGGATCTTGGCGGGTGCGCGTTCGGGCAGCCCGGCCACCGAGGCGCTGGCCACCGAGAGCAGCTTGCCGTCCATGGCGCCGCCGAGCAGGCCGCGCACGGCGGCCAGGTCGTCGTCGGAGGTGACAGCGCCGAGGTCGACGATGCGCTGGTCGACGCGGCCGGTGTCGGTGATCACCACCAGCAGCAGCCGGGCCGGATTCAGCGCGACGACCTCGATGTGGCGCACCGTCGAGGCCGAGACCGTGGGGTACTGGACGACGGCGACCTGCCTGGTCAGCTGGGCCAGCAGGCGCACGCCGCGGCGCAGCACGTCGTCGAGGTCGACGCCGGATTCGAGGAATTCCATGATCGCCCGGCGCTCGGCGCCGGACAGCGGCTTGACCTCGGCGATCCGGTCGACGAACTCGCGGTAGCCCTTGTCGGTGGGGATGCGGCCGGAGCTGGTGTGCGGCTGGGTGATGTAGCCCTCGGCCTCCAGGACCGCCATGTCGTTGCGGATGGTGGCGCTGGATACGCCCAGGTGGTGGCGTTCCACCAGCGACTTGGAGCCGATCGGTTCCTTGGTGGCGACGTAGTCCGCCACGATCGCTCGCAGGACCTCGAACCGCCGATCCTCGGTGCTCGACGCCATCGACCCCACCTCCTCGCTCGTGCCGGGTACGTCACGCGTCCACATGCGTGCTGTGTTCGCCGCACAGACTCGCACGCCGACGCTCGGAGCGTCTCGTTGTCCAGTCTAATTGTCTCCTCGCGGATCGAGTCCCCACGCGGGTGTGGGGCGGCGGTCCCCGCCGTCACCGGTGATCGGCCTGTTCGTTCGCCGCCGGAAGTTATCCACAGGGCCGAGTTGTCCACAGGCGCGGGTCGGGGTCTTGTCCGCCCTGCCGTCGCACACGTACGTTCGATCTCGATCAGGGGGTTTACCAGGGGTTTTCATACAGAGGGGGTGCGTGGTGTTCGACGACGAAGAGCGTTCGGCCCGGGCGAGCGGGCCGGGGTCGGTGCTGGTGCGACCGGCCGAGTTCGCCGGAATCGACCGTGCGTGTACCGAATTCCTGCGGGTGCTCGCGCAGGTCGGCGGGCTGGCCGCCGAGATCGGCGCGCAGGAATGGTGGGGGCTGGGCGAGAGCCGGGCCCGGCTCCTCTCCGCTCCGGCCTTCGTGGGCTCGGTACGTGTGACAGCCGATGGGTCCGGCAGCAGCGTGTGTGCCGTGCTGGCGGCACACACGCGGGTCGTCGAGGACATCCGGCAGTCCCATCGGATCGCCCGGGACCGGCTGGCGCTGGCCGACGGCGACTGGGGTGAGCGGCTACGCGCGGCAGGATCCACTGTTGGGCAGCATGATTCGGCGGCGTCCGGGGCCGGGCGATGAACGGGCTGGCGCCGCCGGGCATTCCGGGTGGTGGGGAGAACGCCGGGCATTGGCGTCATCACGAGATCGCGGCCGCGTTCGAGGGGCTCGATGTGACAGCCGCGGTCGCTCAGGCGGACAAGTTCGAGCTGATCGCAAGGTATTTCGAAGACGGACTGCTGGCCTTCGAGCACAGCGTTCGGACCGCCTCGGAGTCGGCCTGGTCCGGCGTCGGCGCCCGTGCCGCAGCCCAGGCGATCACGACCTATGCCCGGCAGGCGTACGAACTGGTGACAGCCCTGCACGAACTCCCCGCGGTGGTCCGCGCCGCCGCGGAGGCGATCGTGTCGACCAAATACGCGATCCCGGCGGTCGTCTCGACCACGGAAGAACAGCCCTGGTCCGTCGGCCGCCCCGAAACCCACCGCGCCGCCGCGTCCGTCCAGGACGAGGCCCGCGCGGCCATGCACCACCGCTACGTCGTCCCCTTCGGCGAGTTGTTCGGCCGAATCCCCGTCCTACCCATGCCTTCTTCGAGCTCAGGATTGCCGGAACCGGATGGCGCCGGATCCGATGAGCGTCTCGTCGCCCGCGCGGTCGGTTCGCAGGGGAGCTCGTCGACCGGGCTCAACGAATCAAGCACCGGGACAGTGGCTGAGCAGGTCGGTACGGCACTCACACCGGGCGGCACCACCGACGCCGGTGCGGACTCGAACCGGGTACGGAGTCAGCTCGCCGAACCCGATGTACCCGGCGACCCACTTGCGACGTCCGGCACATCGTCGCCGGGCTCCGGTTCCGCTGACCGGCTGTCCACCGCGCCCGATTCCACGGGCACTGCGTCCAGTGCGGCTGCCGCGTCCGGTTCCGCGGGCGCTGTTTCGACCGTTTCAGACAGGTCAGCGAGCGGCTCGGCGGCAGTGCGCGGTGAGCCGGGTGCTGTGGCGGCTGGGTCCGGCAACAGCGGAGCCGTGCGGTCCGGGGCGGGTGGGTGGTCGGCCGGGGCCGGTTCGGCGGGCTCGTGGTCTCCGGGAGCCGGGCCCGCTTCGTTCGGGGGCGGCGGGGGCAGCCCTGTCACTTCGGTGCCGGTACCGGCCGCCGAGGGACGGCCCGCGTATCCGGGCTATGGGGCACGCGTGGTTCCAGGCGGTGCCGATTCGGTGGGTATCGCGTCGGGGCTGGAGGCTCGGCCCGGGCCGGGGGCGCGGGTGGATGTGCCGGGCGCGCTCGGCCCGGTTCGGCCCGGTGGTGGGGCGAGCGTGACGGGGTCCGCCATCGGTGGGGTGATCGGCGGGGATGGTTCGCCGGGGACCGCGCCCGGAAGGGCGGGGGATCGGCATTTCCACTGCCCGGTGGGTCCGGGCACGACAGTGGCCCCGGGTACCGATGACGAGCATCGGATACCGGAGTATCTGGTCACCCAGGCCAATACGGACGTGCTGCTCGGAACGCCCCGGCCCGCGATCGCCGGTGGGGTGATCGGCGGGGACGCGGTGCGCGACGGGCAGCAGGGACCGACGGCCCGGGATCGGCAGTGAGCCGCCGGGCCGGACAGCGGCCGCCCGGCGTGGGCGGCCGCGGCGGGGTCAGCTCCGGGCTGCCGATGCGGCGGCGCCCACCTGCTTGCCCGCGAGGGCATCCAGGCCGAGCATCGCCAATAGCGAAACGCAATCGTCCGCATCGTTGGAGTGTGACGCGACCGTCCGGGCGGCGACCGCGCACTGACGCGCGTTCTCCGCCTTCTCGGCAGAGCGCGCTTCGGCGAATTCGCTCTGCTCATGGACGAGACTGATGTGCCGTTCGGTGGACATATAGCTCCCTCGGATCGAGTCGAAGCCTACGCCCCCAATCGTTATCTTCGGCCGCGAACCCAACCGAACCCGCACTTCGCGACCCCGGTGCCCGGCGCCCCGGGTGAGGTGTGCATCACGTCGGCTCATCGCGCTGACCGGGCGATCATCGCCACCGCCGCCAGCACTCGCAGACCCGGAAATCCGGTCACGAATCGGTGTCAAGCGCCCTGAGTTCGGGCGGCCCGCAGCAGCCGCAGCTGCCCGATCTCCGCCACGTTCTTCATCAGTTCCGCATCGACCCAGGAGACCAGATGCGCGATCGTCATTCCGGCCTCGGCAGGCCACGGATAGGCCGCCGCGCCCGCCAGCGCGTCGTCGTCGAGTGCGTCCAGCAGCTCGATCCATTCCGCCCGCGACCGCCGCAACCAGGTCACGGTCGGCAGTCCCGGCCCCGGCCAGGCGATATCGCCCGGTGTGCGCGGCGGGTTCCCGCGCACATGGTCCAGGGCGGCGCTCCACCACCAGCCGATATGCCAGCTCAGCCAGCCGATCGTCGGTACGGGGATGGGGTCGGGTTCGGTCTCGGCCCAGTCCGGAACCCAGCCGCCAGCCCCGTCCGGGCGCAGGGTCCAGCACAGGGCGGCCGGTTCCCACAGGAAGTCCGCCTCCGACAACCGCTCGAGATGGAACTCGAACAGCGACCAGGTGAGGTCGAATTGCCAGCGCACCAGCTCGATTCGCGATGTCGACACCCGGTGGATCGTGCCATGGGGCCCGCGGCACGGAAACGGGTTTTCCGCGGTTCAGCCGAGCAGGTCGCGGACCACACCGTCGGCCAGGAGCCTGCCGCGGTCGGTGAGGACCAGGTGTTCACCGGCGATCTCGGCGAGTCCGTCGGCGACGACGCGGGCCACCGCGGGCCGCGCGGTGGGCGCGAGGGTGTCCAGCGGCAGGCCGGTCCGCAGGCGGACGGTGAGCATGAGGTGTTCGGTGTAGCGCTCGTCGGCGGTGAGGGCCTCCCAGCCCGCGGCGGGCAGCCCGCCGAGTGCCACCCGGTCGGCGTAGCGCGCGGGATGCTTGACGTTCCACCAGCGCACCCCGCCGACGTGACTGTGCGCGCCGGGGCCCGCGCCGAGCCAGTCGCCGCCGTCCCAGTAGCCCAGGTTGTGGCGGCAGCGGGCGTCGTCGCCGGCCGCCCAGTTGGAGACCTCGTACCAGGACAGCCCCGCGGCGGCGAGGCGGGCGTCGATGCGCTCGTAGCGGGCGGCCAGCACGTCCTCGTCGGGCGCGGGCAGTTCTCCACGGCGGACCTTGCGCGCCAGGGCGGTGCCGTCCTCGACGATCAGCGAGTAGGCCGAGACGTGGTCGACACCGGCGGCCAGCACGGCGTCGAGGCTCGCGTCGAGATCGGCGTCGGTCTCGCCGGGGGTGCCGTAGATGAGGTCGAGGTTCACGTGGTCGAAGCCCGCCGCCCTGGCCTCGCGCGCCGCGGCGACCGCGCGGCCGGGTGTGTGCGTGCGGTCCAGGATCTTCAGCACGTGCTGTGCCGCCGACTGCATGCCCAGCGAGATCCGGGTGTACCCGGCGGTGCGCAGGCGCTCGAAGAACTCCGGCGAGGTGGATTCCGGATTGGACTCGGTGGTCACCTCGACTCCGGCGGCGAGGGTGAAGTTCGCCCGCACCGCGTCGAGGACCGCGGCCAGCCCGTCACCGCCGAGCAGCGACGGTGTGCCCCCGCCGACGAAGATCGTCGACACCTCCGGTGTGGCGGAGGGCAGTGCGCCGAACTCGGCCGCGGCGGTCGCGAGCTCGCCGCGCAGCGCCTCGAGCCACGACTGTGGCGAGGCCGAGGTCCCCAGCTCGCCCGCCGTGTAGGTGTTGAAGTCGCAGTAGCCGCAGCGTGTCGCGCAGAACGGCACATGCACGTACACCCCGAACGCGCCGCTCCCGAAATCGCGCAGCACCGGCCGATCGGCATCGGCCGGAGTCACGCCGGAATCCCCGGTGGCAGCGCTGGAAGTCACCGCACCAGTCTGCCCGCCGCCGCTGGTCCGTCCGGCAGGGGCCCTGGCCCGCTGCGAGCACCGTCACCCGGCCGGACCGATGGCGGCGAGCAGGCGCACCGTCGGGCCCCTCGGCGCACCCGTGCGATCCCTGGGCAACCTCAACAACACTCCAGGTCAACGTGCTGTGCGGTACGGCACAGGAGGGGACTCGGCCGCATCAGGGGTCGCTTCCGAGTGCGGTTCTATGACCCCCGTCACAGAACAGGACGGCCGTCCAGGGAATTTCCCTCGAAAATGCGGGAAATATCTCCTTGCGGTCGGAACGACCCGGCTGACATGGCACAATAGGCACATGCACGCAACTGGAGTACGACTCGTGGCCCGTCGCCACGTCGACTTCCAGCGTGTCTGCAGCGCCTGTTGTCGGCCCGGTTTCCCCCGGTAGCGCAGCGGCGTCCACGCCCGGGTCTCCCCCGGTGCCATCGACTTTCATCGGCCCGCTGACCACCTGACGCGAGCCAGCCCCTCGCGCCTTCAGCACGGATGTACCACCCACCCCCGCAGGAGCGACCCCACATGACGTCGAGCACCGACGCCGCTGCGACCGAGCAGCCGCCGCAGGCCCGTCCCGAGCGCGAGCGCCGCGTCCGGCCCGACCGGCCCGCCAGTGATGCCCCGGTGGCGCCGCGCGCCCGCACCGGCAAGCCCGTGCGCCGCCGCTCCGAAGGCCAGTGGGCCCTCGGCTACCGCGAGCCGCTCAACCCGAACGAGCAGTCCAAGAAGGACGACAACCCGCTCAACGTGCGCGCGCGCATCGAGAACATCTACGCCAAGGGCGGCTTCGACTCCATCGACAAGGCCGATCTGCGCGGCCGCTTCCGCTGGTGGGGCCTCTACACCCAGCGCGAAGAGGGCTACGACGGCACCTGGACCGATGACGACAACATCGACCTGCTCGAGGCCAAGTACTTCATGATGCGGGTGCGCTGCGACGGCGGCGCGCTCAATGTCGCGCAGCTGCGCACGGTCGGTGGCATCTCCACCGAGTTCGGCCGCGACACCGCCGACCTGTCCGACCGCGAGAACGTCCAGTACCACTGGATCGAGGTCGAGAACGTCCCGGAGATCTGGCGGCGGCTCGAGTCGGTCGGCCTGCACACCACCGAGGCCTGCGGCGACTGCCCGCGCGTCATCCTCGGTTCGCCGCTGGCGGGCGAGTCGCTCGACGAGATCATCGACCCCACCCCGGCCGTGGACGAGATCGTCAAGCGCTACATCGGGAAGAAGGAGTACTCCAACCTTCCCCGCAAGTTCAAGACCGCCATCTCGGGCCAGCAGGACGTGGTGCACGAGATCAACGACGTCGCCTTCATCGGCGTGAACCACCCCGAGCACGGGCCCGGCCTGGACCTCTGGGTCGGCGGCGGCCTGTCCACCAACCCGATGCTGGCCCAGCGGGTCGGCGCGTGGATTCCGCTCGACGAGGTGCCCGATGTGTGGGAGGGCGTGGTCTCGGTGTTCCGTGACTACGGCTACCGCCGCCTGCGCACCAAGGCCCGCCTGAAGTTCCTGATCAAGGACTGGGGCATCGAGAAGTTCCGCCAGGTGCTCGAGGACGAGTACCTGAAGCGCAAGCTGATCGACGGGCCCGCGCCCGAGCAGCCGGAGAAGCCGATCGACCACGTCGGCGTGCAGAAGCTGCGCAACGGTCTCAACGCCGTGGGCTTCTCCCCCATCGCAGGCCGCGTCTCGGGCACCATCCTGAGCAAGGTCGCCGACGCCGCGGAGAAGTACGGCTCGGACCGCATCCGCTTCACCCCGTACCAGAAGCTGATCATCCTCGACATCGCCGACGACCAGGTCGACGCGCTGATCGACGAGCTGGAACCGCTGGGTCTGCAGGCCCGTCCGTCGATCTGGCGGCGCAACCTGCTCGCCTGCTCCGGCATCGAGTTCTGCAAGCTGTCTTTCGTCGAGACCCGCAAGCGCTCGCAGGTGCTGGCCCCGGAGCTCGAGCAGCGCCTGGCCGACATCAACGCCCAGCTCGACGTGCCGATCACGATCAACATCAATGGCTGCCCGAACTCGTGCGGCCGGTCCCAGATCGCCGATATCGGCTTCAAGGGCCAGCTCGTCGACGACGGCTCCGGGAATCAGGTCGAGGGCTTCCAGGTTCATCTGGGTGGCAGCCTGGGCCTGGACTCCGGATTCGGCCGCAAGCTGCGTCAGCACAAGGTCACCAGCGTGGAGCTCGGCGACTACATCGAACGCGTCGTGCGCAACTTCGTGAAGAACCGGGAAGCCGGGGAACGCTTCGCGGTGTGGGCCGTGCGCGCCGACGAGGCCGACCTCCGATAGTCGATGAGGAGATCCCCCCAGTGACAACGAATCTCGCGGCGAAACTGTCCGAAGACGAACTGCGCGCGCTCGCCGAGCAGGGCGCGGCCGAACTCGGCCCCGACGCCTCGGCCGCCGACCTGATCGCCTGGACCGACCGGACCTTCGGCACCGGCTACATCGTGGCCTCGAACATGCAGGACGGCGTGCTGGTCCATCTGGCCGCGCAGACCCGCCCCGGCGTGGATGTGCTGTTCCTCGACACCGGTTACCACTTCGCCGAGACCATCGGCACCCGCGACGCGGTCGAGGCGGTGTACGGCGTGCACGTAGTCAACGCGCAGCCCGAACACAGCGTCGCCGAGCAGGACGAGTTGCTCGGCAAGGATCTGTTCGCCCGCGACGCGGGCGAATGCTGCCGCCTGCGCAAGGTGGTACCGCTGACGAAGTCGCTGGCGGGCTACAACGCCTGGGTCACCGGCATCCGCCGGGTGGAGGCGCCCACCCGCGCCAACGCGCCGCTGATCTCCTTCGACGAAGCTTTCGGACTGGTGAAGATCAACCCGATCGCACCGTGGTCCGACGACGAGATGCAGGCCTACATCGAGGCCAACGGCATTCTCGTCAATCCCCTGGTGGAGGAGGGTTACCCGTCCATCGGCTGCGCGCCGTGCACGCGCAAGCCCGAGCCGGGGTCCGATCCGCGCAGTGGCCGCTGGGCCGGCCTCGCCAAGACCGAGTGCGGATTGCACCAATCATGACCATCACCACCTCTGGGAGTGAGCCTGTGAGTACCCACACCACCGAACGCGAGCTCGGCCTGACCGAGTTCGACACCCTCGCGGCGCTGGAGTCCGAGGCGATCCACATCTTCCGTGAGGTCGCCGGCGAGTTCGAACGGCCGGTGATCCTGTTCTCCGGCGGCAAGGACTCCACGGTCCTGCTGCACCTGGCGCTCAAGGCCTTCTGGCCCGCGCCGCTGCCGTTCGCGCTGCTGCACGTGGACACCGGGCACAACCTCGACGAGGTGCTCGAGTTCCGCGACAAGGTGGTCGAGAAGTACGGCCTGCGCCTGCACGTGGCCTCGGTGGAGGAGTACCTGGCCGACGGGCGGCTCACCGAGCGTCCCGACGGCATCCGCAACCCGCTGCAGACCGTCCCGCTGCTCGACGCCATCACCGAGCACCGCTTCGACGCGGTCTTCGGCGGCGGCCGCCGCGACGAGGAGCGGTCGCGCGCCAAGGAGCGGATCTTCTCGCTGCGCAATGCCTTCGGCCAGTGGGATCCCAAGCGTCAGCGGCCCGAGCTGTGGAACCTCTACAACGGCAAGCACGCCCCGGGTGAGCACGTGCGGGTGTTCCCGCTGAGCAACTGGACCGAGCTCGACATCTGGCGCTACATCGCGCGCGAGGACATCGACCTGGCCAGCATCTACTACGCCCACGAGCGCCCGGTGTACCAGCGCGACGGCATGTGGATGACCCCCGGTGTGTGGGGCGGCCCGAACGAGAACGAAGTGCTCGAGACCCGTTCGGTGCGCTACCGCACCGTCGGCGACGGTTCCACTACCGGCGCCATCATCTCCGACGCCGCCGACAACGAGGCCATCCTGGCCGAGGTCGCCGCGTCCCGACTGACCGAACGTGGTGCGACCCGTGGCGACGACCGCGTGTCCGAGGCCGCCATGGAAGACCGCAAGCGAGAGGGTTATTTCTGATGTCCGACCTATTGAGGCTGGCCACCGCCGGTTCTGTCGACGACGGCAAGTCAACCCTGGTCGGACGGCTGCTCTACGACACGAAGTCCGTGCTGGCCGATCAGATCGACGCGGTCACCCGTGCCTCGGTCGACAAGGGTCTGTCCACCCCGGACCTGTCGCTGCTCGTCGACGGCCTGCGCGCCGAGCGTGAGCAGGGCATCACCATCGATGTGGCCTACCGCTACTTCGCCACGCCCCAGCGGTCTTTCGTGCTCGCCGACACCCCCGGCCACGTGCAGTACACCCGCAACACGGTCTCCGGCGCGTCCACCGCGCAGCTGGTGATCCTGCTCGTCGACGCGCGCAAGGGCGTCATCGAGCAGACCCGCCGCCACGCCGCCGTGCTGGCGCTGCTGGGTGTGCCGCGCCTGGTGCTGGCCGTGAACAAGATCGACCTGGTCGAGAACCCGGCCGAGGTGTTCGCCGAGATCTCGGCGGAGTTCAACACCCTCACCGCGAAGCTGGGCTGGGCCGATTCCGACGTGCTCGAGATCCCGGTCTCGGCGCTGCACGGCGACAATATCGCCAGCCGGTCGGAGAACACCCCGTACTACGACGGCCCCTCGCTGATCGAGCACCTGGAATCGGTGCCGGTGGACGCGGATTCGACCGGTTCGCACGCCCTGGGCCTGCGCTTCCCGGTGCAGTACGTGATCCGTCCGCGCACCGCCGAGTACCCCGACTACCGCGGGTACGCCGGTCAGATCGCGGCGGGCTCGGTGTCGCCCGGTGACGAGATCGTGGTGCTGCCCTCGGGCAAGCGCACCACCGTCGAGCGCATCGACACCCCCGACGGCGAGCTGGCGGTCGCGCAGGTGGGCCGCAGCGTGACGCTGCTGCTGGCCGACGAGGTCGACATCTCGCGCGGTGACATCATCGCCTCCCCCGCCGACGCGCCCGAGCCGATCGACACCTTCGACGCGACCGTCTGCTGGCTCGGTGACAAGGCGCTGCGCCCCGGTGCGCGGCTGCTGCTCAAGCACGGTGCCAAGACCACCCAGGCGATCGTCGGCGCGCTCGTGGAGCGGTTCGACGAGCAGACCCTGACCGCGCAGGAGAGCCCGGAGTCGCTGGAGCTCAACGACATCGGCCGCGTCTCGCTGCGCCTGGCCGAGCCGATCCCGGCCGACGACTACCGCACCAACCGGCACACCGGGTCGTTCCTGCTGATCGACCCCGCGGGTGGCAACACCCTGGCCGCCGGTCTGGTCGGCGACGTGCTGACCTCCGTCGAGGTCGGTTCCGCCGTCTGATGACGCCCACGCTCGCACCGCTGCGCGGCCCCACCGTGGTGCCGCGCGGCGGTGGCGGGCCTGCGTTGCTCGCGGTCGCCCACGGCAGCCGCGATCCCCGCTCGGCGGCGACCATGGCGGCCGTGGTCGCCGAAATCGCCGCCGCGCGCCCGGACCGCACGGTCCGTCTGGCGTTTCTCGACCTCAGCACCCCGTCGGTGGACCAGGTCGTCGACAACCTCGCCACCCAGGGCCACCGCGACGTGATCGTGGTCCCTCTCCTCCTGGGCAACGCGTTCCACGCCCGCGTCGACCTGCCCGCCCTGCTGGCCGAGGCCGCGCGGCGTCACCCCCGGCTGCGGTTCACCCAGGCCGATGTCCTCGGCCCCGATCCGCTGCTGATCGCGGCACTGAGCGATCGCGTCACCGCCGTATCGCGACACCCGGTAACCGCATCCGTTGATCGCGCCCAGTCGCCCGCCGCTCCCGCATCGCGCGGATTCTCCGCACCGGCCACTGCCCAGCCCGCACAACTGGCCCCGGCCTCGGCGCACCCGGCTCCGACCTCGGCGCCGCCGTCACCCGCCGGTGCGCCGCAGGCGTCCCCTCCTGCTCCGCTGTCATCGGGGACGCGATTCCCGACCGGGTTGGGCATAGCCGTGGCGGCCGTGGGGTCGCGTGACCAGGCGGCCAACGCGCGCACCGCCGCGGTGGCGGAACGGCTGGCGGCGATGACCGGGCTGCCGACGGAGATCTGCTTCGCCACAGCCGAACCCGGTGTCGAACTCGCCGCCGTACGGCTGCGGGCCCGCGGTGCCGAGCGCATCGTGGTCGCGCCGTGGTTTCTCGCGCCGGGGCTGCTCACCGATCGGTTGCTGGCCGCCGCTCCTGATCTCGTCCACGCCGAGGTCATCGGCTCGCACCCCGCCCTGACCGAGGTGGTCTGGGCCCGATACGACAGCGTGATCGCCGCCGAACTCGAGCTGTCGGCGTAATCGACCGCAGAGTAGACGGTTCCGGCACGCCATTGGCTGACTCGGTGCTGACCGTGCCGACTCCGGCGACAGGTAGCGCGCGGCAACGAGGTACCTCGGCGATCTCGCGCGGCGCTCGGCGAGGGCCCGGCGCGCGTGCGGCAGGGTCTCGGTGATCACGGGTCATCGTCGTGCCGGGTCCGGCACCGAACATCCGAAGTCGGCTACGGTGCCGAGGGTTTCGGGAATAGGGCCGATGCGATCGGGGTACTGAGACAGGGATTCAGCCGTCACCGGGGGGTACCTTGACCGAGATCACGCACCACGAGCCGGAAACATCCACCGCCACCAAGACTTTCGTGTTCGTCCACGGGCTGGTGAGCAACAGCTTCTTCTGGGGACCCGTGGTCCGCGAGCTGGCGCTGCTCGGGCATCGCGGCCTGGCGGTCGATCTTCCCGGCCACGGACTGGACGCACCGATCCCGCTCTCGTACCAGGCACCGCAGGATCTCGCCGCCTTCACGACCGGTGGATCACCGCTGGCCACGGTCACTTTCGCGGACAATGTGGCGCACGTGGTCGATACCGTGCGGCGGGTGCGCGGGCACGGTCCCGTCGTCCTGGTCGGCCACAGCCTCGGCGGAATCACCCTCGGCGCGGTCGCCGGAGCAATCCCCGAGGACATCCACCGGCTCGTCTACGTCTCCGCGTTCTGCCCCGCCACCGAGGCGGCACCCAGCGCCATGGCCCTGGCCGCGGCTCCGGAAGCCGTACCCGATGTCGGGGGCCCCGACCCCGACAACTCCCTGTTCCTCGGCCTCGACGCCGTGCCGCCCGGCATCATCCGCTTCAACCTGCGCTCGGGCGATCGCGCGGCGATCGAGGACTTCCGGCGCGTCAATATGCCCGAGGCCACCCTGGAACAGACGCTCACCGTGCTCAACTACGCCATGCAGCCCGAGGACAGCGCCCACACCCAGTTCGCCGAGGCCCGCGTCGACGCCGCCACCTGGGGCCGCGTCCCCCGCAGCTACATCCGCCTGACCAGGGACAATGTCCTCACGAGCGCTCTCGTCAGCAAGATGATCGGCGACGCCGACCGCCTCACCCCGGACAACCCCTTCGACGTCCACACCCTCGACGCCGGTCACGTGGGCGTCGTCCTCCGATCGCGCGAACTGGCGGAGATCCTCGACCGCCTCACCTGATCCCACCCGTCGCCCCCAGTGACCCAGCTCACCCTCACGCCGCTTTACTATATACCCCCCAGGGGTATACGTTGATTTCAACGCAAGCGACACCGAGAGGGCAAAGACGATGACCACCAACCTCCACACCGACCACCACAACCACGCCGCACCCGCCACCGCCGCACCCCACGCCGGTCACGACGCCCACGCCGGTCACGACGCCGGAGTCCCGGGTGGCCTGCGCATCACCCAGGACGGCTACACCCTCGATCTCGACACCACGATCGCCGCGCCCGGCGAGATCGACTTCCGGTTCCGGATCCTCGGCCCGGACGGCCGACCGGTGACCGAGTTCGATCCGATCCACGATCGCGAGCTGCACCTGATCGTGGCGCGCCGGGAACTCACCGGGTTCTGGCATGCGCATCCCCGCCGCGAACACGACGGCACCTGGGTGATCCGGCTCGACCTGCCCGAGGCGGGCGCCTACCGCGTGTTCACCGATATCGCGCCGCGCGCCCTCGGCCGCACCATCACCCTCGGCGCCGACCTCGCCCTCGCGGGTCACTATGCGCCGCAGCCGGTTCCGGCCGTAAGCAGGACCACGACGGTCGATGGCTACGAGGTGACCGTCGACGGCGAGCTGCGCGAGGCGGGCGAGCTGCTCACCCTGACCGTCCACAAGGACGGCGAGCCGGTCACGGATCTACAGCCCTACCTGGCCGCCTTCGGACACCTGGTGATCCTGCGCGCCGGTGATCTCGCCTACGTCCACGTGCACCCCAATGGCGAGCCGGGCGACGGCGTCACCCCGGCCGGTCCCGGAATCGCCTTCCACACCGCGGTTCCCGGCCCGGGCACCTACCGCCTGTTCCTCGATTTCCGGCACGGTGACGTGGTCCGCACGGCGGCCTTCACCCTCACCACGGAAACCGCGACCCCGCGGCACGACCCGCACGCGGGACACCACCACCATCACTGACCACGTCGGCACACGGCGCCGTTACCCCTACCGGGTAGCGGCGCCGTCGGCGTTTCCGGACCCGTTCACCCCGCGAGCAGCCGGTCCGCGATCGCCCGGGCGGCGTCCACCCGCGCCGGATCACCCACCTGCCGGGCGATATTGGCGGCGCTGACCACCGCGTCGAGCTCGAACATCAGCTGCTCCGGATCGGCCCCGGCGAAGTCGCCGAGCTGCTGTGCCTTGCGGATCTCGGTGGTCAGCAGGGCCAGCCACTCGTCCCGGTCGGCCACCACGGCATCGCGCACCGGGCCCTGCTTGCTGCTGAACTCGGCCAGCGTGGCGACGCGGAAACAGCCGCCGGGGAAGGGTGGTTCGTCGATGTGGGCGAACCAGCGCTCGATGAGCGTGCGGATCCGGCCGATGCCCGCGGGCTCGCGCAGGCTCGGCGCGATCACCCGCTCGATGAACACCTCGCGCGCGGTCTGCACGGCCGCGAGTTGCAGGGCCTCCTTGGTGCCGAACAGCGTGGCGATCCCGCTCTTGCTGATCCCGAGGTCGGTGGCGAGCATGCCGATGCTGATGCCGTCGAGCCCCGCCACCGAGGCGAGTTCGGCCGCGCGGCGCGCGATGCTCGCCCTGGCGCGGGCGCCCTTGGCCAGGCGCTGGTCGGTCAGCTGGGTCATGGACCCCATTGTTCCACCACCTCTTGCCTACCTGAACGATCGGTCGTACTTTTATCTACGAACGATCGTACGTTCTTATTTCTCCCTGTGAAGGACCTCTCCCATGACCGATGTCTCCGCCCGGCCCGAATCCCCGCCGTCAGGTCCCACCGGTGCCGCGGGCCGCACCCTGGCCGTCGCCGCGGGTGCCGCGTTCATCGCCTTCCTCGACCTCTCGGTGGTCAATATCGCGTTCCCGACCATCGCCGCCTCCTACCCCGGCACCGCGACCAGCACGCTGACCTGGATCGTCAGCGGTTACGCGATCGCCTTCGCCGCCCTGCTCACCCCGGCGGGCAGGCTCGCCGACGTCCTCGGCAGGCGCAGGCTGTTCGCGCTGGCGCTGGCAGCCTTCGCCCTCACCTCGCTGCTGTGCGGACTCGCGCCGGGCGCGGACTGGCTCATCGCCGGACGCGTATCGCAGGGCATGGCGGCGGCATTCATGGTTCCGGCGGCGCTGGCACTCGTGCTGGCGGCCACGCCCCGGGAGAAGATCGGCGGTGCCATCGCCGTGTGGACGGCGGCGGGCGGTTTCGCCGCGGTGGTCGGTCCGGCCGTCGGTGGCGCGCTGGTCGAGAGCCTGGGCTGGCGGGCGGTATTCCTGGTCAATGTGCCGGTGGCGCTGGCGCTGATCGTGCCCGGACTGCGGCTGCCCGGGGCCGACGAGCGCCGCGCGAATACCCTGCCCGATCCGGTGGGCACGCTCGCCGTCGCGGTCGGGCTCGGCGCGGTGGTCGCCGCGGTCACCGAGGGCCAGACCTGGGGCTGGACCGCGCCCGGGACCCTCGCCGCGCTGCTCGGCGGTGCCGCGCTCGTGGGGTTCGCGCTGGTGCGGTCGCGGCGTCATCCCGAGCCCGCGGTCGCCGTCGGGCTGTGGCGGAGCAGGCAATTCGCGCTCGCCAACGCGGGGTCGTTCCTGTTCACCGCGACGATGTTCGCCTGGCTGCTCGCCGGGCCGATGTTCCTGGACGCGCTGTGGGGCTATTCGGTGCTGGAATCGGCGGCGGCGCTCACGGTGGGTGCGGCGGCGTCGATGGTGAGCTCGGTGCTCGTCGGGCGGATCACCGATGCGCGGGGACAGCGCTGGGCCGGGGTCACCGGCGCGCTGCTGTACACGAGCGCACTGGTGTGGATGAGCACCGACGCGTTCGGGCCCGATCCCGCGCTGTGGTCGGCGTGGGTGCCCGCCGGGCTGCTCGGCGGGGCCGGGATCGGCATCGTGGTGACCGTGCTCGGCACCGCGGCCGCGCGGGCACTGCCCCCGCAGCAGTTCGCGGTCGGGATCGGCATGAACGTGACCTCCCGCCAGGTCGGCGGCGCACTCGGTGTCGCAGTGCTGGCCGCGGTCTTCACCGCGATTCCCGATGACACCCTGCGCGCCTTCCACACCCTGTTCGCCGTGTGCGCGGCGCTCGGTGGCGCGGTCGCGCTGCTGCTCGCCGTGCCGTCACTGACCGCCGATCGAACCCAGGAGTAACGAGATGCCTTCTCCCACACCACTGACCGGACCGTTCACCGAAGCCGACGACCCGCTGGTACTGCCCCCGGACCAGGCGAGCGCGCTGGTGCGCGCGGCACCCTGGCGCCGGTTCGCCGTGCTGGGCGACTCGATCGCGGCGGGCACCGGCGATCCCAGCCCCGGTTACGCGCCCGGCGGCTGGGCCGACCGTGTCGCCGCCACCCTGTCGACGGTGAATCCCGGCCTGGTCTATCGCAATACCGGACGCATCGGCGCGACGAGTGGCCAGGTTCGTCGTCATCAGCTGCCCGAGATCCTGGCCTTCGCACCGGATCTCGTGCACGTCAGCTGCGGTGGCAACGACCTGTTCGAAGCCGACGGCGACCTGAACCGGTTGCGGGACAACCTCTCCGCGATCCTCGACGCACTGTCCGGGACAGGAGCACAGCTGTCGATCTTCACCGTGGCCGATGTGTGGACCACCGAGCGGATGGCGCCGATGCGCGCGATGCGTCCTCGCATGGCCGAGCTGAACGCGGTGATCCGGGAGGTGGCCACCGAGTTCGACGCGGTGCTGACCGAATTCTGGGACCACCCGCTGCGGCTGCGGCCGGGGCTGATGAGCGCCGACCTCATCCACTTCACGACGAGTGGGCACGCGGTGGTCGCGGGTGAGGTCGTCCGGGCGCTGGCCGCACGACTGTCCCGCGACTGATCCGGGCCGCCGGAGCCGACTGTGATGTCCGCGGAGCGCGTGGACTCGCGGCGTCGGCAGCTGGACCAGAACAGTCGCCACGTGCCCTGTCAGCTGTTCCCCTCGACCAGTTCCCTACCGAGGGCGACGAGTTCGGCCCGGATCTCCGGCGGCCCGACCACCTCGACGTCGGCACCCCAACCGGCGAGCTGACGGGCGACCATCTTCGGGGTGTCGGCGGTGATCCGGGCGCGGATCCGGCCGTCGTCGGCGGGGCCGAGCAGGGTGCAGTGGCGGCCCTGCTGGTCGGCGAGGATCGGGGCCAGTGCGGTGGAGACCAGGACGGTGGCCGCGGCGGCGGACCGGCGGTCTTCCATGCTGGTGACGATGCGGGACCACTCTTCGCGCAGGTCGAAATCGGCGGGGCGGTCGAAGGATTCGTCGAGGACCTCGACGGTGGCGATGCGGTCGAGGCGGAAGGTGCGGCGGCCGCGGTCGGTACCGGCGATGAGGTACCAGCGCGCGTCCTTCTCGACCAGGCCCCACGGATCGACGGTGCGCGTGGTGCGGGTGCCCGCCCGCGCGTAGTCGATGCGCACCCGGTGGCGGTCCACCACCGCGCGCTGGAGATCGGGGAGGGTGGGCGGCTGGTCGGTGTCCGGGCGGCCCCAGCGCGCCGGATCGACGACGACCGCGTCGGCGGCCGCGGCGGCCTCGGCGCGGAACGTCTGCGGCAGGGCGCGCACCAGCTTGCGCAGAGCCGATTTCAGTTCCGGGGCGGCCTCGGCGGCGGGGCCCGCCAGCAGAAACAGCGCGCGGGTCTCGCCCGCCGTCAGGCCGGACAGGTCGGTGCGGGCGCCACCGATCAGTGACCAGCCGCCGCCCCGGCCCGGCTGCGGATACACGGGGATCCCCGCCGCCGACAGGGCCTCGAGATCGCGGCGGGCCGTCGCGACCGAGACCTCCAGTTCGGCGGCGATCTCGGCCGCCGTCACCCGTCCACGCGCCTGCATCACCAGCAGGGTGGCCACCAATCTGTCCGCTCGCATATTCGAAGATTCTGCCGAATAAAGTGCTCATTCGGTGAGCACTTTGGCTGGCATAGTCGTTCCCGACACCACAACGACACCAGGAGCCCCCATGCTGCGCGGAATGGCCACCACCACCTACTACGCCGACGATCTCACCGCCGCCAAGGACTGGTACACCGAGTTCCTCGGCATCGAACCGTATTTCGAGGTGCCGGGCGGGTACTACGAGTTCCGGGTCGGCCCGATGCAGGCCGAGCTGGGCATCATCAATCGCGCCTACGCCCCGGCGGGCGCGCACCATGCCCCCGGTGGCGGCGGCGTGGTGTTCTGGCACGTCGACGACCTGGCGGCCACCGTCGCCCGCCTGCTCGCGCTCGGCGCCACCGAGTACGAGCCGATCACCGAGCGGGGCGACGGCGCGGGCTTCGCGACCGCCGCGGTGCTGGACCCGTTCGGCAATGTGCTCGGGATCATGACCAATCCGCATTTCGTCGCGATGACGGCGGCGGTCGCGGCGGCGCGGGGTTAGCCGAACCAGCGCTCGAGGACGGTGGCGACACCGTCCTCGGCGACATCGCCGGTCACCTCGTCGGCCAGCGCGAGCACCGCGTCGGGCGAGCCCGCCATGGCCACCGAGTGCGCCGCCCAGCGCAGCATCTCGCGATCGTTGAAACCGTCACCGATGGCGAGGGTCGCCTCGGGCGCGACGCCGAGGGAGCGCCGGAGCCGTTCCAGCGCCCAGCCTTTCGACACGCCGCGCCGCGACACGGTGAGCCACGGCCCGTACTCGCCGTGCACCCAGGACGCGTCGGGTACCTCGAGCGAGGCCATCTGGCGCAGCATCTCCTCCACCGAACCGCCGGGCCACCAGCCGTTCAGGCGGGGTGTCGGCTCGCTGCTGAGGACCTGATGGTCGACGAGCTGGAACTCGCCGATCGAGAACTCCCCCGGCCCCTGCCCGGTCGCCCAGGTGCCGATACCCACCCGTTCCGCGGCGAAGACCATCTCCGGGAACAGGGCCAGCAGCGCGAGCACCGCGGGCCCCGGATCGAACGCCTGCACCGCCACCGGCTCGCCCTTGGCCACATCGACGTGCACGGCGCCGTTGGAACACAGCGCATGCCCCTCGGTGAGCCCGAGCTCGTGCAGCACCGGCCGCGTGGTGAGCACCGTGCGCCCCGTGGTCACCACCACATGCGCCCCCGCCGCCACCGCCGCCCGCACCGCCGCGATCACCCGCGCGCGCACCGCGAACCCCGTCGCCAGCAGGGTCCCATCCACATCGAGCGCGATCAGCTTCGGCGCTCCCCCGAGTACAGCCACCAGCCCATTGTGCCCGCCCCCACCGACACCCACCCCCACTTTCCCACCCTGACCTGCGAGCCGAATACCTTCCCCCACCCCACATCCGGAACCCGTCATCCCGAGCCCCACCGCGCCACCGGGCTCACCGTGCGGCACGGAGCCGGACGGTGGCGCCAGAAACGCCGAGGCGCCTCGAAGTCCCCGCCGCCCCTGCCACCTCCGACACACCGACTCGAAAAGCCCACGGACATCACCTGATCCAGGCCGCGCCCACCCCACGCCACCCGCGCCCGCGGAACCACCGCACCAGCCGCACCCGCGCACCCCGTGGCAGCGCGCCACCGCCACCTGTTTCTTGCCATGTTTCAGCGACCAGGTCGGCGACGCTGCCGTCGGACAGCCGCCCAGGCTGTAGCCGAGGGCCTCGCGGCGAGACGCGTTCACCCCGCTGGCTCTCGGTGGCGCCGGGCAATGGCGGGTGCCTCGCGAGCCAGGCTTCCGCAGCGTGGTCAGGCTGCCGGTGGGAGACCGCGACCGCTGAATCGGTCAGCGGCGCGAGCCGCCCCCACCGCCGCCACCTCCACCGCCGCCACCCCCACCGCTGGCGCCGCCGCCCTTCGAGGAGCCGCCGGAGGACGAACCGCCTGTCGACGAGCCACCTTTCGAGCCGCCCGAGGAGGAGCCGCCGGTGGAGGACGAACCGCCCTTGGCGGAGCCGCCGGTGGACGCGCCGCCACCCGAGGCCCCACCGGATACGCCGCCACCCATACCACCGCCGCCTGCGCGGCCGCCGTCGGAGGCACCACCGCCACCACCGGACGTACCACCACCAGCCGAAGCACCGCCGCCACCACCAGAGGCACTGCCACCCGAAGCACCACCGCCGCCAGTACCGCCGCCCGAGGAATCGCCGCCCCCGGAGCCACCGCCCGAAGCGCCACCACCGGAGGCTCCGCCGCCACCGGATGCACCGCCTCCGCCCCCTGACGCACCACCACCGCCGGACGCGCCGCCACCGCCCGAAGCGCCACCGCTGGAACCATCGCCGCCCGATGTTCCACCGCCACCTCCGCCGGTCGCACCGCCACCGGATCCACCGGCTGACGCGCCACTGTCGGACCCGCCGCCGGTCGCGCCACCGCCCGACGCACCACCATCGGACCCGCCCGTCGCGCCGCCACCGGACGCGCCGTCGCCTGATCCACCACCTGTCACACCGCCAGGGGACGAACCCGGGCTGCCCGGTGACGTACCGCCGGTCGAGCCTCCCCCGGTGGAACCATCCCCGGTTCCACCGGGAGAAGTCTGGCCGGTGCCGGTGGGGTCGGAAGGTGTTGTGCCGGGCGCGGTTCCGGGGATCGAGGAGCCGATGTCGCCGGGCAGGCCGGTGCCGGGGTTGGGGGTTCCGTCCGAGGGCGTTCCGGTGGACGGCGAGCCGGGGATCGAGGAGCCGGGGTCGGTGCCGGGGCCGGTCGGGGTGCCGGGAATCGAGGGGGTGCCGGGGGTCGGGCCGGGGCCCGAGATCGGGCCGGGCTGGTCGGGGGTGCCGGGTTTGGTGGGGGTTTTGCCGGGCTGGGTGGTGCGGTCGGAGAAGGGCAGGGGGTTGATGAAGCGGGCGGGGTCGCCGTAGGTCGTGCGGGCGAGGAGCGGTGAGCGGCAGTCGTTGTTCGCGTTGGGCTGGCCCGAGGTGCCGCGTTCGCCGCCGCTGGTCGCCTTGCCGGGGGTGTCGCCGGTGCCGAGGAACATCTCGTAGGCGGTGCGGGCGGCCGCGGTCGCGCCGACGATGCCCGCGCCCACGCGGCCGGTGGCCGGGTCGACGGCGCCGAGCAGGCCGGAGGCCCGGGCCGCGACGAGGTCGGCGCTCATGTCGTAGAGCAGCGCGTCGGTGGGGGCGCCGAGGGCGGGGAAGCGATCGAGGACGGGGGTCAGCCCGGGGTCGAAGGGGCTGCCGAACACCGTCATGGCCGACATGGCGAGCGCGGAGACCACCGCGGCGCTGGAGAACACGGCCACGTGTGGTCCGGCGCCGGTGCTCGGCTGTTCGGGGGCGAAGGTGCGCGCGGCGAGCGCGGCGGCACCGGCGGCGGTGACCTGGGCCGGATCGGCCACGGTGACCAGCGGGACACCGAGTTCGGCGAGCGTGCCCGCCACTTCGGGTGCGCGGGTGGCCCCGCCGACGACCAGGATTCGCGACAGGTCCGCCAGCCGCAGCCCTGCGCTCGCGACCGTCTTGCTGACCAGCGGGAAGGTGTCGCGAATGTGCTCGCTGCGCAACGCGTCGATGTTCACCATGGCGGTGAGCGTCTGCGTCGCCCGGCCGCCGCGCGGTGAGCCCGCGTAGCGAGCGACCATCTCCCCCAGCGGCTTTCCGCCGAAATCGGTGGAGCGCACCGGCGGGCCCACCATCGGATGCTGCGGCCAGTCCGGGCCCACCCGCAGCACCGTGAGATCCAGACTCGTCGCGCCGAGGTCGTAGACGAGCACGAAACCCGGTTCCAGTGGCCCGTTCTGGACCTCGAGCCATTCGGCGGCCGCCACCGGTTCGGGCGCGAGCAGCACCTGACCCGCCCCGGCCAGGTGCAGCGCCTGGCCCAGCAGCGCGACCTGCTTGTCGGTGTAGATCGCGGGGTAGGTCATGACAATGCCCGCCGCCGGTTCGGTCAGCTCGATCAGCCCGGTGACGACCGCGGCGATCAGATTGGTCGCCGAGTAGAACCGCCCGCCGATCACCATCGGCTCCGGATCGCGGCTCAGATCCGCGAAATCGGTGATCGCCGAGGCGAAGTCGTTGATCGCGCCGATCCGCGGCCTGCCCGCGGTGTCGAAGGTGAGTGCGGTGCGCCGTGTGCGCACCGCGGGCTTGGCCGGATCCTCGGCGACCACCGCCGAGATCGCATTGACCGCACCGATGCTTAAACCCAGACCTCTGGTCATGTATTTGCTATCCCGTCAACGCACCGTGACCACGTCCAGCACGCGAGCGCACCATGTGGCCGCGGTCGTCTTCCAAACAGCCCGCACAGATTAACCGGGCCATGGCCGAATTGCTGCGCGATTGATACGAAAGACGGGACTTTGGACCCTTGTTAGGGGATCGACGCAGGTGAACGACCATGCGGACAACCGTCCAGTCCCCTCGACGTCACGAAATCGACTGACAGACTCCGAGATTCAGCTACCGACGAGTAATCACCTGACGCGTCGGCAAAACACATTCTTACGGTTTGTTATGGCCGGATTCGAATGCACTTACCGACTGGTAATCAATTCATTTGATGCCGACAAGATTTCACCGATCCGGAAATTCTAGGCGGCGGTGAGAAGTACACGCCGCTTCTCATGACGCGTCAATGCCACGACGGATTCCCGCCAGCGTGGCCGCACTCCCGGCGGTTGACTCGAAGTACGGGGACGCTGCCGAGCGGATCCCCGAATATCAAGGGAGAGAAGGGAATACGTATGTCCACGCGTTTCACGGACCAGGTCGTGCTGATCACCGGTGCCGGTTCCGGCATCGGCCGGGCGGTGGCCCTGCGTGTCGCGTCCGAGGGCGCCGCGGTGGTGCTGGGTTCACGCGGCAAGGACCAGGGCGAGCGGGTCGCCGAGCAGATCCGGCAGGCGGGCGGACGGGCGCTGTTCGTGCCGACCGACGTGACCGTGGAGGCCGATGCCGCCGCGCTCACCCAGGCCGCGCTCACCGAGTACGGCAGGCTCGACGCCGCTTTCAACAACGCGGGCGCCATCTCCACCTCCGGGCCGATCGCCGAGATCGACGACGCGGGCTGGCGCGCCGAGCTGGACCTGAACCTGACCGGTGTCTTCTACGGGCTCCGCCATCAGGTGCCCGCGATCATCGCCTCCGGTGGCGGCGCGATCCTGAACAACGCCTCCAATCTGGGCGTGGTCGGGATGGCCTCGGTGGCACCGTATGTGGCGGCCAAGCACGGCGTGATCGGGCTGACCCGGTCGGTGGCGCTGGAGACGGCGGCGGCGGGCGTGCGGGTCAACGCGCTGGTCTCCGGCGCGGTCGACACGCCCGCCTACCGGTCCTCGATGGGTGCCACGCCCGAGGGCGAGGCGATGGTCGCGGCGCTGCATCCGATCGGGCGGATCGCCCGGCCCGAGGAGATCGCGGCGCTGTGCGCGTTCCTGCTCAGCCGGGAGGCCTCGTTCGTCACCGGGTCGGCGGTCGCGGTGGACGGCGGGTTCACCGCGCAGTGAGCACGACGAAGGCCCGCCACGTCATCCCAGTAGACGTGGCGGGCCTTCGCGGTGAAACGTCAGCCGCGCGCGAGCAGGCGCTTGAGCGAGCCTGTTCGCGGAGCCGCGGCTCCTCCGGCGCGCGCCTGGGGTCGGCGGGCGCGCACCAGACGGTCGAATTCCTGTGCGTCACGCACGGGTTCGGCCAGCGTGCCCGCGTTGAAATCGGCGGCGAGCTGCTGGACGGTCTCCTGCGCACAGGACTTGTTCGTCCCGATGAAACCGGTCGGACCACGCTTGATCCAACCCGTCACATACGTACCGGTCACGACCTCACCCTCGGGAGCGGTCAACACCCGGCCCTGCGCGTTCGGGATGACCCCGCGCGCGTCATCGAACGGCAGGTCCTTGGTCGGGACACCGCGGTAACCGACCGAGGTGAGTACCACGCCCGCCTCGAGCAGCTCGGTCTCGCCGGTCGGCACCGCGCTGGCGCGGCCCGATTCGTCGGTGACCAGCTCGTTGCGCTCGACCCGCACGCCAGTCACGGCGTCGGCGCCGAGGATCTCCACCGGCGAAGACAAGTAGCGGAGCACGATGCGCCTGCGCTCCCCGAAGGGCCGCTTCGCCACGCTGTGCAGCAGGCGCAACTTCTGCTCCACCTTGTACGGCAGGTCGGCGGTGACCTCGGGCAGCTCCCCTTCGATCGCGATATCGATATCGGCGGCCAGCAGGCCGACGAACTCGGGCACCGTGAACGCCGACTCCGCCGGACCACGACGACCCAGGATCACGACCTCTTCGACCTTGCTCTCGCGCAATGCCTGCAACGCGTACGGCGCGATATCGGTGTCGGCCAGGGTAGCCGGATCGACGGTCAGGATACGGGCGACGTCCAGGGCGACGTTGCCGTTGCCGACGATCACCACCCGCTTCTGATCCAGATCGAACTGGTCCTCGGCGTGATCAGGATGACCGTTGTACCAGGCCACGAAGTCGGTCGCGGAAACACTGCCCGGCAGGCCCTCGCCGGGGATACCCAGCTTGCGGTCCGAGGACGCGCCCACCGCGTAGATCACGCCGTGGAAGTGCTCGAGCAGCTCGGCGTGGGTGATGTGCTTGCCGATCTCCACATCCAGGTAGGTCGAGAAGTCGTCCTGCTTCGACATGATGTCGAACAGGTCGGCGACCTTGCGGGTCCGCTTGTGATCGGGCGCGACGCCGAGCCGGGCCAGACCGTAGGGCTGCGGCAACCGGTCGAACATCGTCACCGAGACACCCGGCTGGGTCAGCAGCTCGTCGGCGGCGTACATCGCCGAGGGACCGGAACCGACCACCGCGACCCGCAGCGCCGCGCGCCGGGTATCGATCGCGGGCGGCATCACCGGGCGGGCCAACGTCGGCCGATCCCGCTGGATCCGGTAGAAGTCCGCGTTGATCTCGATGAACGGCTTCTGCTCGTCGGTCAGCTTCTTCGACGAGGTGATCGCGTCGACAGGGCAGGCCGTGGCGCAGGCGCCACAGTCCACACACGCCGCCGGATCGACGTAGAGCATCTCCGCGGTCAGGAAGTCCGGCTCGTCCGGAGTCGGATGGATGCAGTTGACCGGGCAGGCGTAGACGCACGAGGCGTCGCTACAGCACGACTGCGTGACGACATAGGGCATGGGTGACCGTGCCTCAGGCCACTGCGTGCTTGACGGAGCGCTTGGGCTCCGAGCGGTAGCGGCTCGACGGACCGTCGATGCCGAGCAGCTTCCAGACCCGCTTGGCGACCGGGTTCATCAGACCGACCTCGTCGGCGAGCGCGCGCACGTCGATGAAGTAGTCGGCGAAGACCTGCTTGGCCTCCTTGGAGCCGTAGAACAGCTCCTTGCGCACGTCGGCGGGCATGTCGAACTGCTTGAAGAAGCTCTTCGGCGGCGTCGCGATGGCGCGGCCGAGGATGAACATGATCGTGGGCATCGCGATCGACAGCACGAACTTGTTGAACGGGCGCTGGGCGGGCACGTTCTTCTTCAGGAACTCGTGGGCGAAGGAGATGTGGCGGGCTTCCTCGGCCACGTGGATCGCCATCACGCCGCGCATGATCGGGTGGATGTCGTCACCCGAGCGCAGGATGTCCTTCTGGATGTGGTCGATCGGCTCCTCACCGGCCAGCACGGCCATGAAGAACAGGTTCGGCATCAGCGCGCCGACCGGGGCGGCCAGGTGGCGCAGCTGACGCACGAGCGGGTTCATGCCCGGCACGTCGGCGACCCGGTTGACCATCTCCTGGAACATCAGGGTGTGGTTGTGCTCTTCGATCATCTCGTGCGAGCAGTACCGGAATTCCGGATCGTTGTTCTTCAGATTGAAGATGTGCTGCATCATGCCGATGATCAGGATGGCCTCGAACTGCAGGCCGACCTTGGCGACATTGGCCTGGCGGACCTTGCCGATCTCGATCTTCTTGTCCAGCGGCAGGGCCTGATACCAGGGGTGGCGGCCGATCGGGTCGGCGGAGGTGACCAGGACCCAGCGCTCGGGCTTGTGGTCGGGGTCGAACTCCGGGTTGTCCCAGTCGATGTCCTCGAACGGGTCGAAGTGGCGGTTGACCGACGCCTCCGACAGCATCAGCAACTTCTCGGCGTACGCCTGAGCCTCCGCGACTACGGGATCGACGTCAGGGGTGGTGGGCGCAGACATCGTCGTCACTGCCTCTCCTCAAGGGACGTTTACTGTTTCCAATAGTTACACCTACGAGGAGTCACGTCAACTCTGGCGAGGGCGCGGATTCACCCGTTCGGCGCGTCGAGATCGCGGCCGGAAAAGCTACTCACCAGTAAAAATGGCTCTACCTGTGACACTGCGTCATGCACAGATGCCAGCGGCACGGGGCGAGTCGGCGAAAATTCCTTCCCGCCGAGCGCGTCGCGGGCCGAAATCGGACCGTCGGTACCGGTTAACCTGCGCGAACTCCCGCCACGGACCGGACCGCGCGGGCCCCGCGCACACGACGAGGGCCCCGCGACGTGCTGTCGCGGGGCCCTCGTGCGGGTACCGGTGGCTCAGGCCGACGGCAGATCCGGGATGCGGGTGGCGCGGGCGTAGACGGTCTCGCCCTCGTTCAGCCGCAACGCCGCAGCATCGCCGCGGGTCACCTGGGCGGCGAACTGGTCGCCGGTGGCCGCGTTGCGCAGCTCGAGGCGCACCTCGAAGCCCAGCCGCACGATGCGTTCCACAGTGGCCCGGGTGACCCCGGCCGACTCCGCGGTGCCCTCGTGCTCGGCCAGCGCCATGCTCGGGTCACGCCCGATGCGGATGTCGTGCGGGCGCACCAGGTGGCCGTTGAGCCGGGCCACCGCGCCGAGGAACGACATGACGAACTCGTTGGCGGGCCGGTCGTAGACGTCCTCGGGGGTACCGACCTGCTCGATACGGCCCTTGTTCATCACCGCGATCCGATCGGCGACGTCGAGGGCCTCCTCCTGGTCGTGGGTGACCAGCACGGTGGTCACGTGGACCTCCTCGTGCAGCCGACGCAGCCAGGTGCGCAGATCGGTGCGCACCTTGGCGTCGAGCGCGCCGAAGGGCTCGTCGAGCAGCAGCACCTGCGGGTCGACCGCCAGCGCGCGGGCCAGCGCCATGCGCTGCCGCTGACCACCCGAGAGCTGCGCCGGGTAGCGGTGCTGGAAACCATCGAGGCCGACGATGCCGAGCAGCTCGTCGACGCGCTTGTCGATCTCCTTCTTGGGCCGCTTGCGGATGGTCAGGCCGAAGGCGACGTTGTCGCGCACGGTCATGTGCTTGAACGCCGCGTAGTGCTGGAACACGAAGCCGATATCGCGCTTCTGCGGCGCCACGTGGGTGACGTCGTTGCCCGCGATCCGCACGATGCCCGAGTCCAGCGATTCCAGGCCCGCGATCGAGCGCAGCAGCGTGGACTTGCCGGAACCGGACGGGCCGAGCAGCGCGGTCAGCTCGCCGGAGGTGATGTCGATGCTGACATCGTCGAGAGCGGCGAAGGAACCGTAGTTCTTGCGCGCGTTGGTCACGGTGATCATTCGGTGCCCCGCTTGCGTTCGAGGAGAGTCATCAGAAGGAGTACGACCAGGGCCATGCCCATCAGCAGGGTGGCCGCGCTGTAGGCGCCGAAGGTGTTGTGGTCGTCGATGTAGCGCCCGTGCACGAGCAGCGTCAGGGTCTGCGACTTGCCCGGCATGGCGGTGGAGACCATGATCACCGCGCCGAACTCGCCGAGCGCGCGGGCCACGGTGAGCACCACGCCGTAGGTCAGGCCCCAGCGGATGGCGGGCAGGGTGATCCGCCAGAAGGTCTGCCAGCCCGAGGCGCCCAGGGTGGCCGCGGCCTGTTCCTGGTCGTCGCCGATCTCGTGCAGCACCGGCTCGACCTCGCGCACCACGAACGGCAGGGTGACGAAGATGGTCGCGATCACCATGCCGGGCAGGCTGAAGATCACCTTGAACCCGAGGTTCTCCAGCCCACCGAACCAGCCGCCCGCGCCCCACAGCAGGATCAGCGAGACGCCGACCACGACCGGCGAGACCGCGAACGGCAGATCGACGATGCCCTGCAGCAGGCTGCGCCCGGGGAACTTGCTGCGGACCAGCGCCAGCGCGGTGATCACGCCGAACACGACGTTCAACGGCACCACGATGGCCACGATGATCATCGACAGCTGGAACGCCGAGATCGCCGCGGGCGTGGTGATCTGGTCGATGAACGCCCCGATCCCGTTCTCGAAGGTGCGCAGCAGGATGATCACCAGCGGCAGCACCAGCAGGATGCCCAGGTACCCCAGCGCGATCGTGCGCAGGGACAGCCGGGTGAACAGCGACAGCTTCATCGGGCGGCCTCTTCCTTGCGCGCGGTCCGCTCGGCCAGCAGGCGCAGCACGAGCAGGCTCACGAAGGAGATCACCAGCAGCGCCACCGAGACCGCGGCGGCGTTGACCGGCCGGTCGACCTCGATCTGCTGCTGGATGTACTGCGAGGTCATCTGGGTCTCGCGCGGGATATTGCCGCCGATGAGGACCACCGAGCCGTACTCACCGATCGCCCGGGCGAAGGCCAGGCCGCCGCCGGAGATGATCGCCGGGGTCAGCGTGGGCAGCACGATGCGGCGGAAGGTGATCCAGTTGCTCGCGCCCAGCGACAGCGCCGCCTGCTCGACCTCCCGGTCCACCTCGATCAGCACCGGCTGCACCGAGCGCACCACGAAGGGCAGCGTGACGAAGGCCAGCGCCACGATCAGGCCGGGCTGGGAGGCGTTGAGATGGATGTCGAACGGGCTGTTCGGGCCGTAGAGCGAGAGCAGCACGATCGAGGCGACGATGGTCGGCAGCGCGAACGGCAGGTCGATCAGCGCGTTGACGACGCCCTTGCCCCAGAAGTCGTCGCGCACCAGCACCCAGGCGATGAGCGTGCCCATCAGCACGTTGATGATCGCGACCACCACCGAGACGGTGATGGTGATCCGCAGCGAGTCCAGCGCCGAGGGCGCGGTGACCGCGTCCCAGAAGCCGGACCAGCCGTCATCGAAGGAGCTGACGGTCAGCGCCGCCAGCGGGAGCAGCACGATCACGCTGAGCCACAGCACGGCCACGCCGATGCCGACCGGGCCCACCGAGCCGGTGACCCGCAGCCACGACCGGCGACGGGCCGACGGCGGGGTGGCCGTCGGTTTTTCGGGTTCTACGGCACCGCCGGGATCGAGAGTGTCCTCGATCCCGGCGTGCCCACTGCTGTCAGTCACAGTTGTCCAGTATCGCGTGTGCGCTGGGTCACGACCTACTTGGTGGCCTGGTCGTAGATCACCGCGACCTTGCCGGTGCCCTGGGCGAACAGTTCCTTGTCGACGGACTTCCAGCCACCGAGGTCGTCGATGGTCCACAGCTTCTCCGGCTGCGGGAAGTCGGCGGCGAACTCGGCGGCGACCTTCGGGTCGACCGGGCGGAAGCCCGCCTGCGCCCAGGCCCGCTGGCCCTCGGGGGTGAACAGGAAGTCGCGGAAGGCGGTGGCCTTGGCCGGGTTCTTGGCGTTCTTGAGCACCGCGACCGGGTTCTCGATCTTGAAGGTGATCGGCGGGTTGATGTGCTCGATCGGGTCGCCGTTGCGCTCGGCGAAGATGGCCTCGTTCTCGTAGCTCAGCAGCACGTCACCGGTGCCCTGCAGGAAGGTCTCGGTGGCCTCGCGGCCCGACTTCGGCTGCACCTTGACGTGCTCGGGCGAGATCAGCTGAGACAGGTAGTCCAGACCGGCCTGCGGGTTCTTGCCACCCTCGCTCTTGGCCGCGTACGGCGCGAGCAGGTTCCACTTGGCCGAGCCCGAGCTGAACGGATTCGGGGTGACGACCTCGACACCGGGCGCGAGCAGGTCGTCCCAGTCCTTGATGTTCTTGGGGTTGCCCTTGCGCACAACCAGGGTGACGACCGAGCCGAACGGGATGCCCTTGCTCGCGTCGGCGTTCCAGGTGGACTCGACCAGACCGGCGTCGACCAGGCGGGTCACGTCCGGCTCGACCGAGAAGTTCACCACATCGGCCTCGGCGCCGTCCTTGACCTTGCGCGACTGGTCGCCCGAGGCGCCGTAGGAGGCCTGCACCTGCACGCCCTTGCCCGCCTCGGTCTTGTTGAACTCCGGCACGACCTTGTCGAAGCCGGGCTTGGGCACGGCGTAGGCGTAGAGGTTGATGGTTCCGCCGCTGCCGTCGGCGGTCGACTCGCCGTCGACCGAATCGCTGGCGCCACCGCCGCAGGCGGTCAGCGCGACCGCGGCGACGGCAGTGAGAGCGACAGCGGCCGCGCGACGGCGCGAGCCGATCCAGGTGTTGCGAGACATCGGGGTGAACCTTTCGGAAAGGACCTGTCCGGCAACGTCGTTCGTTGCGGCAGGACTTGCACATGTCGATCGGTAGACCTGCCGCGTGGTGGATCCGCGGCAGTTGGCGCGACTCGGGCCCGCTGGCCCCCGGAGTTCGGACTACGACTGCGAAAGGAAAGCGCGCGCCAGTCTACTGGGCAGGAACGCGCAGACGTGTCCGGTGGCCGATCATCGACAGAGAATGTCCGCGACCGCGAGGTCGCCGACAGCGATCAACGCCAGTTCATGGCGGATCTGCGGGGCGACACTCGACGACACAGGCAGACTGTAGCAGATTGCGACATGATGATTCGAATCGACGAGAGTTCCACACCGAGGGGGGATTTCGAACCATGACCATGGCTCCGGACCGGATTCGCGTGCGTTTGCCGGAAATCAGCACGCGGGCTTGGGAACACCCGGCCGACCGCACCGCGCTGGTGGCGCTGCGCTCGCTGAGCGGCTTCGACACCGTGCTGCGGGCGCTGTCGGGCCTGCTGCGCGAACGTCAGCACCGGCTGCTGTACCTGGCGACGGCGGTGCGCGTCGACGAACGCCAGTTCCGCACCCTGCACGAGCTGCGCGCCGACTGTGTCGACGTGCTGGACGCGGCGAGCACGCCGGAGATGTTCGTGCTGCAGGACCCGTCGGTGAACGCCTTCACCATCGGGATGGACCGGCCGTTCATCGTCGTCACCACCGGCCTGCTCGAACTGATGGACACCGAGGAACTGCGCTTCGTGATCGGCCACGAGCTCGGGCACGCGCTGTCCGGGCACGCGGTGTACCGCACCATGCTCATGCACCTGATGCGGCTGTCGGCGACGGTCGGCTGGATGCCGGTCGGCGGCTGGGCGCTGCGCGCGATCGTGGCGGCGCTGATGGAGTGGAGCCGCAAGTCGGAGCTGTCCGGCGACCGCGCGGGCCTGCTGTGCTGCCAGGACGTGGAGGCCTCGGTGCGGGTGCACATGAAGACCGCCGGTGGCGCCTGGCTGCACGAGATGAACCACGGCGCCTTCCTGGACCAGGCCGACGACTACCTGCGCTCGGGCGACCTGCGCGACGGCGTGCTCAAGCTGCTCAACCTGGAGCTGCAGTCGCATCCGTTCTCGGTGCTGCGCGCGGCCGAGCTGCGCCGCTGGATCCAGTCCGGCGAGTACGACCGGGTCCTCGGCGGCGCCTACCCGCGCCGCGAACACGACAAGAACGCCCGCATCAGCGACGAGGTCAAGAACGCCGCCCGCAGCTACCGCGAGAGCTTCGACCAGTCCGAGGACCTGCTGGTCCGCACCGTGCGCGACCTGGGCCGCGATGTGGGCTCCGCGGTCAACACCGTCGGCCAGGAAGTCGGCCGCACCGTAGCCGATCTGGGCAAACGCTTCGACGACTGGCGCAAGAACTAGCGGGTGAAGAACCAGGCGATGATGACGAGGATCAGCAGACCGACCAGGGCGAGCTGAACGCGGGAGCGGGGCATCAGCGGGCCCCGCTTCCGACGGTCGGGCGGGCGGGGGCGGGCACCGGCCGCGGGGCCCGCGGCTCGTCGCTGTCGTCGCGGCCCAGCGCGCGGAAGATCGCGCGCAGGGTCCGGTCGAGCAGGAAGGCGATGGCGAAGCTGATCGGGACCATGCCCACCAGGACGACCAGGAACTGCGGAATGAACGGCAGTCCGGCTACCCAGAGCTCGAAGCCGTCCCACCAACCTGCGATGCGTTGCACAGCGCCAGCCTAGCCGCCGTGCCCGCGCGGACCCTGATCGCGCTGGTCACGGAACGACAACCGGCCGGTGCTCGCGGTGGACGAGTCGCCCGCCTGCCGTGATGATGGGGTGATGGCGTCCACCGACGATGCGTCCGCGGCCGATTCCCTGCCCATCCTGAGCCCGGTGTCCAGTAGCGGACGCCGGGGCGCGTTCCCGCCGATCGACGACTACGCCTTCCTGTCCGATTGCGAGACCAGCTGCCTGATCGCCAGCAGCGGCTCGGTGGAGTGGATGTGCGTGCCGCGCCCGGACTCCCCCAGCGTGTTCGGCGCGATCCTGGACCGCAGCGCCGGGCACTTCCGGATCGGCCCGTACGGCAAGAACGTGCCCGCCGCGCGCCGGTACCTGCCGGGCGGGATGATCCTGGAGACCACCTGGCAGACCGCGACCGGCTGGCTGATCGTGCGCGACGCGCTGGTGCTCGGCCCCTGGCACAACAACGAGCAGCGCTCGCGCACCCATCGCCGCACGCCGGTGGACTGGGACGCCGAGCACACCCTGCTGCGGATGGTGAAGTGCGTGAGCGGGACCGTCGAGCTGGAGATGAGCTGCCAGCCCTCCTTCGACTACCACCAGGGCGGCACCCAGTGGGAGTACACCGGCAAGGTCTACGAGCAGGCCACCGCGCGGGCCACCGGGACGCCGGAGGCGAGCCCGTCGCTGGTGCTCACCACCGATCTGCGGCTGGGTCTGGAGGGCCGCGAGGCGCGCGCCCGCACCCGGATGTCGGAGGGCGACCAGGTGTTCGTCGCGCTGACCTGGTCGGAACTGCCCGCCCCGGCCACCTTCGACGAAGCCGCCGAGAAGATGTGGGCGACCACCGAATCCTGGCGCCGCTGGATCACCCTCGGTGATTTCCCCGATCATCCCTGGCGCAGCTACCTGCAGCGCAGCGCGCTCACCCTCAAGGGCCTGACCTACGCCCCCACCGGCGCGCTACTGGCCGCGGCCACCACCTCGCTGCCGGAAACCCCGGGCGGCGAACGCAATTGGGACTACCGCTACACCTGGGTGCGGGACGCGAGTTTCGCGCTGTGGGGCCTGTACACCCTGGGCCTGGATCGCGAGGCCAACGATTTCTTCGCCTTCCTCGACGACGTCACCACCGGCGAGAACGGCGACGCGCTGCCGCTGCAGGTGCTCTACGGCATCGGCGGCGAACGCCACATCACCGAGTACGAGCTGCCCACGCTGTCCGGCTACGACGGCGCGGTCCCGGTCCGGGTCGGCAATGCCGCCTACGACCAGGACCAGCACGACATCTGGGGCACCATGCTCGACGCGGTGTACCTGCACGTGAGATCGCGCGGGCAGGTGCCGGAGAATCTGTGGCCGCTGCTGGAACGGACCGTGCACGCCGCGATCGCCAACTGGCGCGAGCCCGATCGCGGGATCTGGGAGGTGCGCGGCGAACCGCAGCACTTCACCTCATCGAAGATCATGTGCTGGGTGGCGCTGGACCGCGGCGCCCGGCTGGCCCAGATGCACGGGCAGCACGCGCGCGCCGCGGAATGGTTCGACATCGCCGAGCAGATCCGCGCGGACGTGCTCGCCCACGGCGTGAACGACGAGGGCGTGTTCACCCAGACCTACGGCGGCGACACCCTCGACGCCTCACTGTTGCTGGCGGTGCTGACCCGGTTCCTGCCGCCCGAGGACCACCGCATCCGCGCCACCGTGCTGGCCATCGCGACCCGGCTCACCGTCAACGGGCTGGTGCTGCGCTACCGCACCGACACCACCGACGACGGGCTGGCCGGGGAGGAGGGCACCTTCACCATCTGCTCGTTCTGGCTGGTCTCGGCGCTGGTGGAGATCGGCGAGCTGGAACGCGCCACGCACCTGTGCGAGCGGCTGCTCGGGTTGTCGAGCCCGCTGCGCCTCTACGCCGAGGAGATCGATTCGCGCACCGGCAGGCACCTGGGCAACTTCCCGCAGGCGTTCACCCACCTGGCCCTGATCAACGCGGTCACGCACGTGATCCGGGCCGAGGACTCGCGCAACGCGGGCCAGTTCCAGCCCGCGCACACCCCGCCGCTGCGGTCCTAGTAGGTGAGCCGTTCGGCGCGCTCGCGCAGCCCAGCGAGCGTGCGCAGGCCCGCGTCGATCTCGGTGATGCGCAGTTCGCGCTGGTTGCCGTAGCGCTGCCCGGCCTCCTCGGCCGCGCGCAGGGCCTCGTCGGCGGTGCGCGCCACCTCGGTGGCGATCTCGGTGTAGTGATCGCGCAGCACCCGCTGCAGCCCGCGCAGGCGATTGCGGGATTCCTTGCCCACCTGGAAGATCACGTCGTCGGCGAGCCGCGCGACGGCGACCTTGGCCTCGGCCTGCCTGCGCTGCTTGCGATTTCCGCGATCGTCCCACAGCGCGTGCACGCCCAGCAGCAGGCCCGCGCCCGCGGAGTACCAGTTGACCAGGCCCATATCGAGCAGGCTGGTGGCCAGACCGACCATCAGGATGCCGCCGTAGGAGCCGCGCAGCGCGGTGATCGCCTGCTGTCCCACACTGGATTTCGCGCTCTCCAGCGCTTCCAGGGACTGCACCGGATCGAGCACGTCACCGGGGTTGGTCAGCCGCAGTTCGGGCAGCGGGGGTGTGCGGTTGTCCGGCGGGAACTTGGCGGCGACCTGCTCGCCGAGTTCGACGGCGCGATAGTGCGCCATCACGAAGTTCTCCTCGACCGCCTCGCAGATCCGGGCGTCGAGCTCGGTGCCGAACTCCGACCACTTGCGGGCGGGATCGGTACGGGTGATCTCGGTCTCGGCCTCGCGGACCAGCGTGCGCAGCCGGTGGCGCAGGTCGTGTTCGATGTCGACGGCGAGTTCGGAGCTGCCGTCGACCAGGGTGACCTGCCAGGTGGCGGTGCGCTGGCGCAGCTGGTCGGCCTCGGCCCGCGCCGCGGCCAGGCGCTGGGTGATCTCGGCGCGGCGGCGCGGATCCCGCAGCGCGTCGGCCTCGGCCCGCAGGGTGACGCTGAGCTGGTCGGTGACCAGCGCGATATCGCGGACCGCGGCCGCGATGGCCACCGCGTCCGCCTGGGCCACCACGTAGTCCTGCAGGTGGTCGACGAGCTGGGGCACCCCGGATTCGGCGTCGAGCTGCTGGTCGCCGATCTCGCCCGCGCGCTGGTGCAGCAGCGCCGAGACCGGCGCGACCGCGAAGTTCAGTCCGGCGCCGTCGAGCAGCGCGCGATTGCGGCGCTGGGTCAGCGACCAGTGCGGGTTGCGGTCGATCTTGGTGAGCACGCAGACCACCGAGGGACACATCTGTTCCACCCGGCGCAGGTACTCGAGCTGGGCGTCGGTGAGTTCGGCGGCGGAGTCGGTGGCGTAGAGCACCACGTCGGCGGCGGCGATCATCGACCAGGCGGCGCCCTCGCGGGCCAGCGGGCCGGGGGCGTCCATCACCACCAGGCCGTCGGCGAGCAGCCTGCTCGGCTCGGCGAACTCCGCGCGCAGCACGCCCAGGGTGGTCAGGGCCGGGCCCGGGTTCTGTGGGTCGACGGGCACCCGTTCGACCCGGCCGCGCGGCGCGGACTTCACCAGGGTGGCGCTGGGCGCTGGCCCGTATTCGACGATCACCGGAACGCTCGGCTTGCCGTCGGTCGCGCTGACCGGGCTGCCGACCAGGCTGTTGACCAGGGTGCTCATCCCGGCCTGCGGTTCGCCCACGACCACCAGGCGCACCCGGGTGTCGCTGAGGCGGGCCCGCACCATGCCGAGGCGGGCGTCGAGGTCGTCGCGGCCGCCTGAGCGGACCAGTTCCCGCAGTTCGTCGACGAGCGACACGACCGGAGCCATCACATCCGGATGCTTCACCGTCGCGGCCTGCAGTCCGGCTGCGGCAGACAACTGTCCCTCACTCTCGTTGCACGTGCCCGGCCGTATCGCAAAGGCGAGACGCCGTCATTTCAGATGACGAAGTCATACCCATGGTGATCGACGGGAAACACCGTGACCACGGGATCGACCCCGGAGATGCCGGAATCGAACAGTCCGGCCGATACGCCATGGTAGCTGGCGCCGTGGTGGTCGAAATCGGCGGCGATCGGCTTGGTCTCGATGACCGGGGGTTTCACCGGCGCGACGGTGGTCGGCGGGGTGACCACGGGCGGCGGGGTGACCACCGACGGAGTGTCGATGTCCACGGTCGGCTGCTGGGTGGGCACCTGCGCGGTGGGCTGGGTGTGCGTCGGCTGGGTGTGGGTGGGCTGAGTCTGGGTGGGCTGCGTCTGGGTGGGCTGGGTGGCGGTGGGCACGTCGACCGTGGGGGTGGTGGGCGCGGTCGAGGGCGTGGTGCCGCCGTCGGAGGTGCCGGGCGGGGTGGTCACCGTGTCGGAGGTGGCGGGCGGGGTGACGCTGCCGGAGGTTCCCGGCGGACTGGTCACGGTGTCGTCGGGGGTGGTCGGGGTGACCTGGCCGGGCGTGGTGGGCAGGGTGCTGCCCGGGCCGGTGGTGACGTCCGGCGTGGACGGGGTGGTCACCGTGGGCAGCGGCACCTTCACCGTGGTGGTCGGCAGGTCGATCGTCGGGACGGTCGAGGGCGACGTGGTGCCCGGCGCGGTCGACGGGGTGGTGGTCTGCGTGCCACCGGACAGGTCCGGCTCGACGACCGGCTTCGTCGGCGTGGTGACCGGGGCGAACAGCCCGGGCACCGGCACCGCGGGCGCGGTCACGCCGGGGCCGCCGAGCACATTGGCGATCGGGGTGGTCGCGGCATCGGGCTGGACGGTGGTCTGCAGCGGGGTGTTCACCACGGGACTCACCGCGACCGGGGCCGCGGCGGCCGGGGCGACGACCGGGGCGGGCGCGATGGGCGCCGGTGCCGGGGCGGGCGCGGGGGCGAACGGGGTCGCCGGGGCCGGAGCGGGCGCGGGGGCCGCGGCGACCGGCGCGGGCGCGACCGGCGCGGGCGCCGCCGCGGGCGCGACGGGGGCGGGTGCCGTGGTCGAGGAACCGGGCAGACCGATCCCCGAGGAGGACGAGCCGGGCAGACCGGGCGCTCCCGACGAGGTGCCGGGCAGACCGGCCCCGTTCTGCGCACCCGTGCCGTCGGCGCCCGGGACCTTCAGCCCGCTGCCCAGGTACTGGCCGTAATCGTCGAGCTGGTCGCCGACCTTGCCGACCTGCAGGTCGACCTTCATCTGCGAGGTGAACCACACGCCGTCGAGCCCGGCGTGCATGTCGACCTGCCATTCGGAGGTGACCATGGCGCCGAAGCCGTCGAACATGCCGCCCAGGTCGCCGATGCCGTCGAAGAGGCCATCGCCGGTGCCCGCCGCCCCGCCGGGGTTGCCCGGACCGGGCAGACCGGGCAGGCCCACGCCGTCGAAACCGGGGATGCCCACGCCGTGGCCGGGCAGGCCGTCGAAGCCGGGGATGCCGATGCCGTGACCCGGCAGGCCCAGGCCCGGGTGCGAGCCGGGCAGACCGATGCCGTTGTCGATGTCGGTGTCGGTGTCGTCACCGCCGCGGAAGCTGGGTAGCGACGGCGGGTGCGCGGACGAGGGGATGCCGATGCCGGTGGAGGTCTCCCCGGAGCCGGGGATGCGCATCTCGCGCTCGCCGTCGGAGCCGGGAATGCGCGGCTCCCACTCGGATTCGCTCGCGCGCGCGACCATGGTCAGGTCGTGGTCCATCGGCGGCTGCCCGCCGAAGGGGGTGGGCGTGGCCGGCGGCTCGGGCTCGTAGGCCAGGTCCGGGAAGGTGACGATCGGGCTCGGCACATCCGGATCGGGGTCCGGCGAGACGTGCGAGGACCAGCCCGCGTAGCGGCTGTCGGCGGTGCTGGCGCCGTGCTCGGGTGTGGTCCCGTTGGCCGCGACGAGCGCGCCACCGGTCACATAGGCACCCGCCCTGGCGACCCTGGCCACACCGTTGGCGACCCGGTAGGCGGTGTCCGCACCCTCCGCGCGCGCGGCACCGTCATCGTCAGGCAGATCACGCGTCATCCCAAGCTCCAACACTCGCATCGCTGTTGTCCCCACCCGATCGAGGCGAAGTGAGAAACATCCAACACTATTTCCGGAACGCCGCACTGTCGTTTCGGACAGAACGGCCGGTACCACCCTATGGCGAGCAACAGCTTTCGGCGAGCCGTGGAAACCAGGGGGACCGGATCCCCAGAGAACTCTAACGATTGATCAACACCGCGTGAAGATCGGCTGCTTAGCGTCGGTTCCACCGGCCGCACAGGTCGGCGAAACCCCACGTCAGGAGAGCTGAACATGATCGCAACCCCGTCCCGTCGCCGAGTCCGCGCGGCCGCCCTGCTCGGTGGCGCCGCCGTGTTCACCGTCACCGCCGCCGGGCTGGCCGCCGCGAGCCCGGGCACCCCCGCCGAGACCGACCACACGATCGTGGTCTGCACCGCGCCGGGCGAACCGCCGCTCGAGCACGGTGACGGTGGGCACTTCTCGCACACCATCACCATCGAGCGCGGCGACGTGGAGGTCGCCCCCGCCCGGCCGATGGCCCCGGGCGCGCTGCCGCCGCTGGCGGACGGGCAGTGTATGCGGATCGAGGCGGGCGAGCACGCCCCGGCGCTGACCGCCCCCGCCCTGCCGTCCCGGCGCTGACCAGGCCGGATGCGTGATCGCACTAGGGTGAGCGGATGACCGGACAGCAGATCTTGGTCGTCGACGACGAGGTCCGCGTGCTGGCCTCGCTGCGGCGCGGCCTGGAGCTCTCGGGCTTCGACGTCCTCACCGCGGCCGACGGCGCGGCGGCGCTCACCCTGGTGCGCTCGGCCGCCCCCGACGCCATGGTGCTCGATGTGAACATGCCCGAGCTCGACGGCGTCGGCGTGGTGACCGCGTTGCGCGCGATGGGCAACGACATCCCGATCTGCGTGCTCAGCGCCCGCAGTGCGGTCAGCGACCGGATCGCCGCCCTCGAACGCGGCGCCGACGACTACCTGACCAAACCCTTCGACCTCGGCGAACTGGTGGCCCGGCTGCGCGCGCTGCTGCGGCGCAGACCGGTGACCGGCGGCGGGGCGACGGTGCAGGTGGGCGCGGTGGTGATCGACCTGGCGGGCTACCGGGTCTACGCGGGCGGCGCGCCGGTCGAGCTCACCAAACGCGAGTTCGAGCTGCTGGCCATGCTGGCCCGGCATGCCGGGATGGTGCTCGGGCGCGAGCAGATCCTGTCCGCGGTCTGGGGCTACGACTTCAGCACCGACACCAATGTGGTGGACGTGTTCGTCTCCTACCTGCGGCGCAAGCTGGAGGCCGACGGGGTGGCCCGGGTGATCCACACCGTGCGCGGGGTCGGGTTCGTGCTGCGGGACGCGTCATGAGGAGCTCGTGGTCGCTGCGCACCCGGGTCGCGCTGGTGTCGGCGCTGGTGGCCGCGCTGGTGGCGATCACCCTCGGGCTCACCTACGCGGCGCTGTTGCAGGTGGCGGGCACCCGCCAGCTCGACCAGACCATCTCGACCATGCACGTGCGGGTGGCGGACGACGGCGATTTCACGCCCGCCCTGCCCATTCCGGGCACCCCGGCGCCGCCCGGTCGCGCCGACACCGTCACCGTGCCCGACTCCGCGCTGGCCACCGTGCACGGCGCGCCCGGCCTGGTCGTGCGGCTGGACCCCGACCGCGACCTGGTCGACGCCGCGATCACCCGCAGCCAGCTGATCGGCTTCGGCATCGGGATCGGCGGCGTGCTCGTCGCGGCCGGATTGGGCTGGGTGCTGGCCGGTTTCGCCGCGCGCCCGCTGCGCAGGCTGGCCACCGCCACCCACGAGATCGACACCCTCGACGAACTGCCGCCACTGTCCGGGCGCGGGGTGCGCGAGGCCGAGGAACTCTCCGACGCGATGACCCGGATGCTGGCCCGGCTGGAGACCGCGCACGCCGAGACCCGGCAGGCACTGGCGAGCGCCAGGGACTTCGCGGCGGTGTGCGCCCACGAATTGCGCACCCCGCTCACCGCCATGCGCACCGACCTGCAAGTGCTCGCAGGCACCGAGCTCCCGGCCGAGCAGCGCGGCGCGGTACTCACCGATGTGCTGGCCGCCGAACGCCAGATCGAGCACACCCTCACCGATCTCGAACGCCTGGCCGTCGGCGAACTCACCGACCCGGCCGCCTTCGAACCGTTCGACCTGTGCGACACCCTCGACCGGGCCGTGCAGAACGCGCGCCGCGCGCGACCCGGCGTCGACATCGCGCTGACCGCCTGCGAACCGGTCCCGCTGACCGGTCTGCCCGGCGGCATCCTGCTGATCGTCACCAACGGCATCACCAACGCGGTACACCACGGCCACGCGGCGACGATCGCCGTCGCGGCCCGGCGCGCGGGCACCGACATCGAGATCACCGTCGACGACGACGGCTCCGGCGTCCCGGATCACCTGGCCGACACCGCGTTCGAGCGGTTCGTCAAACGCCCGGGCTCCCCCGGTTCCGGTCTCGGCCTTGCCCTGGTCCGTCAGCAGGCCGAATTGCACGGCGGCAGCGCCGAACTCACCTCCGGCCCACTCGGCGGGGCGCGCCTGCTGGTACGCCTCCCCGCCGGGCCGGGCTGAGCGCTACTTGCCCTTGGGCTTGTCGGCGGCCGCGTCCGAGGACAGCGCGGCAACGAAGGCCTCCTGCGGCACGTCGACCCGGCCGATGGTCTTCATGCGCTTCTTGCCTTCCTTCTGCTTCTCGAGCAGCTTGCGCTTACGGCTGATGTCACCGCCGTAGCACTTGGCCAGCACGTCCTTGCGGATCGCCCGGATGTTCTCGCGGGCGATGATCTTGGACCCGATCGCGGCCTGGATCGGCACCTCGAACTGCTGGCGCGGGATGAGCTCGCGCAGCTTGGTGGTCATCTTGTTGCCGTAGGCCTGCGCGGCGTCCTTGTGCACGATGGCACTGAACGCGTCGACCGCCTCGCCTTGGAGCAGGATGTCGACCTTGACCAGCGCGGAGGACTGCTCGCCCGCCTCCTCGTAATCGAGCGAGGCGTACCCGCGGGTGCGCGACTTGAGCGAGTCGAAGAAGTCGAAGATGATCTCGGCCATCGGCAGCGTGTAGCGCATCTCCACGCGCGTCTCCGACAGGTAGTCCATGCCGAGCAGCTCGCCGCGGCGGCTCTGGCACAGCTCCATGATGGTGCCGACGAACTCGCTCGGCGCGATCACGGTGCACTTGGTCACCGGCTCGAAGGTCTGGCGGACCTTGCCCTCGGGCCAGTAGGAGGGGTTGGTGACGATGTGCTCGGTGCCGTCCTCCATGACCACCCGGTAGATCACGTTGGGCGCGGTGGAGATCAGGTCCAGGCCGAACTCGCGCTGCAGCCGCTCGCGGGTGATCTCCATGTGCAGCAGGCCGAGGAAGCCGCAGCGGAAGCCGAAGCCCAGCGCTACCGAGGTCTCCGGCATGTAGGTCAGCGCGGCATCGTTGAGCTGGAGCTTGTCCAGCGCGTCGCGCAGGTCGGGGTAGTCCGAGCCGTCGACCGGGTACAGGCCCGAGTAGACCATCGGGCGCGGTTCCTGATAGCCCGCCAGGGCGCTGGCGGCGCCGTCGCGCGCCGAGGTGACGGTGTCACCGACCTTGGACTGGCGCACGTCCTTCACACCGGTGATCAGGTACCCCACCTCGCCGACGCCCAGGCCCTGGGTGGGCTTGGGTTCGGGCGAGACGATGCCGATCTCGAGCAGCTCGTGCTGCGCGCCGGTGGACATCATCTTGATCTTCTGGCGCGGGGTGAGCTTGCCGTCGACCACACGCACGTAGGTGACCACGCCGCGGTAGGTGTCGTAGACCGAGTCGAAGATCAGCGCGCGGGCCGGGGCCTCGGCGTCGCCGACCGGCGGCGGGACCTCGGCGATCACCTTGTTCAGCAGCGCGTCGACACCGACACCGGTCTTGCCGGAGACCCGCAGCACGTCGTCGGCCTCGCAGCCCACGATGTGCGCGATCTCGGCGGCGTAGCGGTCCGGGTCGGCGGCGGGCAGGTCGATCTTGTTCAGCACCGGGATGATCACGAGGTCGCGTTCCATCGCCAGGTACAGGTTCGCCAGCGTCTGCGCCTCGATGCCCTGGGCGGCGTCGACCAGCAGGATCGCGCCCTCACACGCCTCGAGCGCCCGCGAGACCTCGTAGGTGAAGTCGACGTGGCCGGGGGTGTCGATCATGTGCAGGACGTAGTCCTCGCCGTCGACATTCCAGGGCAGGCGCACGTTCTGCGCTTTGATGGTGATGCCGCGTTCACGCTCGATGTCCATCCGGTCCAGGTACTGGGCACGCATCGCGCGCTCCTCGACCACACCGGTCAGCTGCAGCATCCGGTCGGCCAGCGTCGACTTGCCGTGGTCGATGTGCGCGATGATGCAGAAGTTCCTGATCCGGGACGGATCGGTGAACGTCGTGTCGGCAAAGCTGGAAGCCACTCCACTCCTCGAGGGGTATCGGCGAACTGGGTCCATCGTCCCATGGCCGGATCGGTGGCCCTGTCACCGGTGCACCGAAGCGCCGAGTCACCGTTATATTTCAGGGATGGCCAGCAGTTGGAACACACTCGGCAAGCAGCTCGGCGTGATCGCCAAGGAGCAGGGGCCGAAGATCGTGCGCAAGCAGGGGCCGCGGTTGCTGGAGAAGCTGGTGGAGGCGCTGGGCAGCAAGCCCGGCCCCTCCGTCGCCGTCCGCCCGACCGCATCGACTCCGGTGCCCACCGCGCACCGTGCCCGGCAGATCGTCTACTGCCCGCAGCTGGACGGTCGCGCCGATCCCGGTGAGATCGTCTGGACCTGGGTGCCCTTCGAAGAGGACCCAACCAACGGCAAGGACCGCCCGGTCCTGGTGGTCGGCCGCGACCGCAAGACCCTGCTCGGGCTGATGCTGTCGTCCAAAGCCGAACGCGCGCACGACCGCAACTGGGTCGGCATCGGGTCGGGGCCCTGGGACAACGAGGGCAGGCCCAGCTGGGTCCGCCTGGACCGGGTGCTCGACGTGCCGGAGGACGGCATCCGGCGCGAGGGCGCGATCGTCGAACGCAAGACCTTCGACCTGGTCGCGCACCGGCTCGTCGCCGAATATCACTGGAGCTGACCGCTGCGAACCCCCGGCTCACCGGAGGCGGGGGTTCGCCCCGACGATCAGGGCGCGATCTCCTTGGACCGCCCGAAGATCATCCCGTACACCAGCGCGCCCAGCGCCCCGCCGATCAGCGGGAACAGCACGAACGCCCACAGCTGCCCCATCGCGCCGTCCTGGAACGGCGCCACCCCGATGCTGCGGGCCGGGTTGCCCGAGCCGTTGTCCACCGGGATCGCCACCAGGTTCACGATGGCGAACGCCGCGCCGATCGACATGCCCGCCAGCGGCGCGTCGGAGATCTGGTCGGTGGAGGCCAGCACCACGAACACCAGCACGCCGGTGAGCATCACCTCCATGATGATGGTCGCCGCGAGCCCGTAGCCGTTCTGCAAGACCACCTCGCTCAGCGGCCCGGTCACCGCCGAGGGACTGTGCGCGCCCCAGCCGTTGGCGCCGAGCCCGTCGACCGGCCGGTCGTAGGCGGGCAGATTGTTCGCGATGGCGAACAGCACCAGCCCGGCCAGCAGCGCGCCGACGATCTGGGCGAGCACGTAGAATCCCGCGTTGCGCGGGCTGATCCGGCCCAGCAGCAGCTGCCCCAGCGTGACCGCCGGGTTCACATGACATCCCGAGATCGGCCCGAGCGCGTAGACCAGGAACATCAGGGTGAGACCGAAGGCCAGCGCCACGCCGAGCGCGCCCACCCGCTCCCCCGCCAGCACCGCCGTGCCGACACCACCGATCACCAGAACGAACGTGCCAAGCCCCTCGGCCGCCCACTTCTTGGAATCCGGCACCACCTCGGTCATCACCCACCGCCTTCGCCAGGACTGACCCCGCGACGAGCGGGGTTCCGCACGATCCACTCGGAGATTACGCGAGCCGGGTGACCTCCACAACGACCTCCAGATCGGTCGAGCCGCCCCCGGAGAACACGCCTTTCAGCGGCGGCACATCGGCGTAGTCACGCCCCACCCCCACCGAGACGTGCTGTTCGTTGACCGCCAGATTGTTGGTCGGGTCGTAGCCCCACCACTGCCCGGTCCACGCCTCGATCCAGGCGTGCGACTGCCCCGCCACCGTCTCCCCGAGCGCCGCGCCGGGCTTGGGATGCAGATAGCCCGACACATAGCGGCTCGGAATCCCCATGCTGCGCAACAACACCAGCGTCAGATGCGCGTAGTCCTGGCACACGCCGCGCCGCTCGGCGAAGGCCTGCAGCGCGGAGGTGTGCACCGAGGTGGTCCCCGCGATGTAGTCCATCTCTTTGTGCACCCACTCCGCCGCGCGCACCACCGCCTTGGCGGGCGGTTCGCCGCGCGAGAGCTGCCGGGCGACGGTGGCCAGCTTGCGGTCGCGCGGCACATAGGCGGTGGGACTGAGCATTTCGTCGAAGCGGTCGACGACGCGCGCGCCGCGCAGGTCCTCGAAGGTGAGTTCCCCGGCCGGTTCGGCGAACGGCTCGGTCTCCACCACCGAGGAGCCGGTCACCTCGAGTTCGGTGTGCGGGGCGTGCAGGTCGAAGGCGGTGACCGCGGTGCCCCAGTAGTCGGTGTAGCGGTAGGCCCTGGTGGCCGGGACGGTCTCGACGCGATTGAGGATCACGTTCTGCCTGCTGTCGGCCCGCGGCGTGAGCCGGGCCTCGTTGAACGAGCGCGTCACCGGCGCGTCGTAGACATATCCGGTGGTGTGCACCACCCTGATGCGCCAGCTCACAGCTCCCCCTCTACCGCCACGCGCGGGTCCTGGTTGCTCCGCACATCGGTCCAGGCCACCCAGGGGGTGGCGTGGAAGTACTGGCGCGAGACCGCCTCGCTCACCTCGCGGCAGCATTTCTGCAGGGCGAGCAGCCTGCTCTGCAGGTCTTCCAGCAGCACGCCCGGCGGCAGGAACTCCAGTTCGCTGCGGGCCCGCCCGAGCACCCGCTGCGCCTCGTGCCGCGCCCCGACCCGGCTGCCCGGCCGCTGGTCGAGCTCGGTCAGGCAGTCCTCGGCCACCCGCAGAGTGTGGAACACCGAGCGCGGGAAAAGCCGGTCGATCAGGATGAATTCGGCGACCCGGGCGGCGTCGAGGGCGCCGCGGTGGGTGCGCAGATAGGTGTCGTGGGCACCGGCCGAGCGCAGCACCGTCACCCAGGCGGGCGAGGAGGTGCGGTCGCCCGCGCGCGAGAGCAGCAGGCGCACCATCATGTCCACCCGTTCCAGGCAGCGGCCCAGCAGCAGGAAGCGGTAGCCGTCGTCGCGGCTCAGGGTGGAGTCGGTGAGCCCGGTGAACATGGCCGCGCGGTCCTTGACGAAGGAGAAGAACTCGTGCGGGCCCAGGCCGCGCGCGGCCTTCTCCGCCGCGGGCAGGCCATTGTAGGTGGCGTTGAGGCACTCCCACATCTCGCTGGAGGTGACTTCCCTGGCGCCCCGGGCATTTTCGCGGGCCTTGGCGATGGAATCGCTGATCGAGACCCCGTGCGCGTGGCTGAACGCGACCAGGTCGGTCACCGACCAGACATCCAGGCGCAAGCCCTCGGGCGCTTCGATGCCGAGCACCTTGAGCAGCACCCGCGAGGTGCGGTCGGCGTCGACGGTGGCGTCCTCGAGCAGCTGGTGCACGGCGACGTCGAGGATGCGCGCGGTGTCGTCGGCGCGCTCGACGTATCGGCCGATCCAGTAGAGGGATTCGGCATTGCGAGCAAGCATGTGTGTCAGTCCCCGATCAGCCGCTGCGTCTGTTGTTGTTGCTGCTGTTGCTGATTGGCCTGCGGCGCGCTGAGCTCACGGCCGAGCTCGAAGGAATCGGCCTGGGGCGGGTCGCTCACCAGCTCCGAGCCTGCCAGTTCCCGCTCGACCGGACCCGAGCGGCCCGCCAGCACCCAGGTGTCCTTGCTGCCGCCGCCCTGGCTGGAGTTCACCACCAGCGAGCCCGCGGGCAGCGCCACCCGGGTCAGCCCACCGGGCAGCACCCAGATGTCGTCGCCGTCGTTGACCGCGAACGGGCGCAGGTCCACGTGCCGGGGCACCAGGTCGTCGCCGATCTTGGTCGGCACGGTCGAGAGCTGCACCACCGGCTGGGCGATCCAGCCGCGCGGGTCGGCCTTGATCTTGCGCCGCACCGCGTCGAGCTCGCGCGGGCCCGCGTCGGGCCCGATGACGATGCCGTACCCGCCGGACCCCTCGACCGGCTTGACCACCAGCTCGCCGACCCGGTCGAGCACCTCGGCGCGTTCGTCGTCGAGCCAGCAGCGGAAGGTGTCGACATTGGGGAGCACCGGCTTCTCACCGAGGTAGTACTCGATGATCGTGGGCACATAGGTGTAGATCAGCTTGTCGTCGCCGACCCCGTTGCCCACCGCGCTCGAGATCACCACATTGCCCGCCCGCGCGGCATTGAGGATCCCGGCCACCCCGAGCACCGAATCGGGCCGGAAGTGCATCGGGTCCAGGAAGGTGTCGTCGATGCGCCGGTAGATCACGTCGACCTGCCGCTCGCCCGCGGTGGTACGCATGTAGACGACATTGTCGCGGCAGAACAGATCGCGCCCCTCGACCAGCTCCACCCCCATCTGCCGGGCCAGCAGCGAATGCTCGAAGTAGGCGGAGTTGTGCACGCCGGGGGTGAGCACCACCACGGTCGGGTCGGCCTCGTTGGGCGCGGCCGAGGCCCGCAGCGCGCGCAGCAGATGCCCCGGGTAGTCGCCGACCGCGCGCACGCGGTGCGAGGAGAACAGATCGGGGAAGACCCGGGCCATGGTGCGCCGGTTCTCCATCACATAGGAGACCCCCGACGGCGAGCGCAGATTGTCCTCGAGCACCCGGAAGTCACCGCGTTCGTCGCGCACCAGATCGATGCCGGAGACGTGGATGCGCACCCCGTTGGGCGGCACCAGCCCGGCCGCCTCCCGGTGGAAGTGCGCACACGAGGTCACCAGCCGCTTGGGCATCACCTGGTCGCGCAGGATGTTCTGCTCGCCGTAGATATCGGCCAGGAACAGCTCGAGCGCGGTCACCCGCTGCTTGATGCCGCGTTCCAGCTTGGCCCACTCCGCGGCGGCGATCACCCGCGGCACCAGGTCCAGCGGGAACGGGCGCTCCTGCCCGGACAGCGAGAAGGTGATGCCCTGATCGATGAAGGCGCGATCCAGCGCGTCGGAGCGCTTGGCCAGATCGTCGACGTCGATGGCCGCCATCGCGGCGTGGATCCCCCGGTAGGGGGCGCGTACCCGGCCCGCGGCGTCGAACATCTCGTCGAAAGCGTCGGCGAAACGGCCCGGCCCGTACCCCTCGAACAAGCCGGACTGCCGCCCGGACGACCCCACCGACGCCGGTGCTGCGGATCGACCCGTACTCGGCGCTGTGGTGGAGGTCATGGGAAAAACTGTGCATCACCCGGCAGCCGGGTTCTGTGAGACACAGGTAAATTTCTTGCATCACCTGAAACGGGTGAAATCCAGCGGCCGGGCGGTCATCCGGCGCAGGGCCGATTTCGCCCGCCGGTGCCGAGCTGGTAACCTCGACATTCGGCGCGGTGTTACCCGTAGTTCAGCACCACCTGCTGCATCGTGGGCGCGCGCCCGACGAGCTTTCAAGACCTACCACCCAGCGACAGGAAACCAGAGGATACAGGCGTGGCCAACATCAAGTCCCAGATGAAGCGGATCCGTACCAACGAGGCGGCGCGCAAGCGCAACCAGTCGGTCAAGTCCGCGCTGCGCACCGCGATCCGCAACTTCCGCGAGGCCGCTGCCAGCGGTGACAAGGAAAAGGCTGCCGAGCAGCTGCAGTTCGCGAGCCGCAAGCTCGACAAGGCCGCTTCCAAGGGCGTCATCCACGCCAACCAGGCGGCCAACAAGAAGTCCGCGCTCGCGCTGGCTCTGAACAAGATCTGATCGGAGCGGGCTCGTTCCCGCTCAGCAATACTTCGCAAGACGCAGCCGCCGTGGCCTCGATGACCACGGCGGCTTTTGTCGTCGGCTACCATTCCGCGCATGTTGACGGTCTACGCGAATCAGACGGTGGTACGAGGCGACGACCTGGCCGAGGTGATCCGCGCCGCGGAGATCCTGGGGCTCGGCCTCAAGATCGAGAATGTGATGGTGCCCGACGAGGAGGGCGGCTACTCCCCCGCCTGGATCGTGACCCGCGAGGAGGAGGTCCCGCTCTACGAGGAGTGGGAGGGCCGCTACGAGGATCTCGAGGACGACCTCGGGGACGACGAGGAGCAGCTCGCCCTGGTCGGTGAGTGATCGTCCGGTTCAGTTCACACAGGGGATCTCCCCCGAGGTGATGTCGCTGCGGACCGGTCTGCCCGCGTCGGGAGTTTCCGTCACCGAGCTGGTCGTACCGATCTGCCTGCCGCTGGTCGCTTCCGCCGGGAGCGCCGCGGGCGGGGTGTGCCGCCGGGTCGTGGTGGTGGGCGCCGGGTCGGCGAACGGGGTGCCGAAGGCGGTCGAGATCTCCCGGCGGATGGCCGCGCGGTCGACGATGTTCACGTCCTGGCCGTTGATCACGTCGTAGCGCAGCACCGGCAGGGTGCGGAACTCGACCTGCGGGTCGTCGGCGCTGCCGAGGGTGCGCACGAAATCAGTCATGCTCCAGCCGTCGGAGAGCACGATATTGCGGTGCGCCACATCCATCAGCGCCGAGAGTTTGCCGGGATCGGTGAGGGTGCCCGCGCTGTGCAGCTGCCGGGCCACCGAGGTGAGGAAGGCCTGCTGACGGTGGGTGCGGTCGAGATCGCCGTTCTCCAGACCGTGCCGCTGCCGCACGAAGGCCAGGGCCTGCGCGGGATCCAGGTGCTGGCGGCCCGCCGGGAAATCGGCCCCGGAGAACTCGGTGTCGCTCACCGGATTGTTGAGGCACACCTCCACACCGCCGAGCGCGTCGGCCAAATCGTAGAAACCGGCCAGGGTGATCTCGGCGAAGCGATCGATCGGCGCCCCGGTCAGGTCGCGGACCGCCCCCACGATCGAGGCGCGGCCCGCCTCCCGGCCCGCCTGTTCGAGTTTGCGCCGGTCGGTCATCCCGCGCGCGATCAGCTGGTCCTGCACGGCCGCCTTCTTCAGCCCGTACGCCTCCTTGATCTTGGCGTGGGTGTAGCCGGGGATGCCGGTGACCGGCACGTAGTCGTCGCGCGGGATGGAGACCGCGACGATCTTGTCCATCGCGGCCGGGATGTGCACCAGGATCAGGGTGTTGGCGTTGTAGCCGCCCTCGTCGCCGTCCCCGGCGTGCAGTTGCTCGAGCACCTCGGGAGGCAGCTCGTCGCCGTTCTGGTCGCGCCGGGTGTCCAGGCCGATCAGCAGGATATTGAGGTCGCCGCCGAGCGAGTGCGGCGCGTCCTCGCCCAGGGCGTAGGACCGCAGGAATCCCGCGTCGAAATTGCCCGCCGTCGACCAGCCGTACGCGGTCACCGCGACGATCGCGGCCGACAGTCCCGCGGCGATCCCCTTCCCGATCCCCCTGGCCCAGCCCCTCGCCGACCGACGAGCGCGGCGACCTTTCCCGCGCTCATCGGTTCGGCTAGCGGTCGGCTCGTCCATGTCCCGATCGACTCTGCCAGCGCCAGGAGTGATCGGAGATCGCGATCGGATCGCGAATTGGTGGCGACCGCCGGGTGTCCTCTGTCTGCCGGGCCGTGCTCAGGCCTTCGGGACCAGCGTGTTCTGCCGGGCCGCCGTCCACCAGCGGCCGTTCTCCTTGACCAGGACATACAGCGCGATCATCGCCGCCTCGGTGTCGATCAGGTCGCCCTCGGGGGTGGTGGCGCGGGCCTGCTTGTACGCGAGGGCGATATCGGGGCGCAGGAAGCGGATGTCGGTGACGTCGTAGCGGACGTACTCGTCCTTCAGGAACCCGGCCAGCCCGAACCGGTTCGCCGCGAGCAGGTCCTCGCGGCCGCTGATCAGCATGCCCGCGGCATTGCCGACGGTGGCGTTCGCGGCGAACGGCGCGGTCAGGAGTTCGGGGTCGTTGGTGTTCATCGCGGTCTGGGTGTCGGCGATGATCGCGCGGATCGCGGCGATGTCGGCGGTGTGATCGACGGTGTGGTCGTCGATCACCGGGGGCTGGGTGGTATTCGTGTCCATGCCCAGCATCCTGCTTCCTGAACCTTTGTTCAGGTCAAGCGTGCGGGTTCGCGGCGCCCCCACCCTGGATGCCCTCGGGCGCGAAGGGCGGCCGTGGTCAACCGGCGGCGCGCAGGTCCAGGATGCGGGAGAGGGCGTGTTCGACGGCGTAGGTGGCGTCGGCGGCGCCGCCCTTGACATCGGCGTTCAGGGTGGCGACCACCTGCAGGGCGGTGCCGATGGTGGCGGGATTCCAGCCGCGCGCTTGCGCCTGGGCCTTCTTCACCTTCCACGGCGGCATGCCGAGTTGCTGGGCCAGCTTGAACGGGTCGCCGCGGCCCGCCGAACCGACCTTGGCGATGGTGTGCACCGAGTCGGCGAGCGCGTCGGCCAGCAGCACGTGCGGCACGCCCCGATCGGTGGCCCAGCGCAGGGCCTCCATCGCGGCGGGACGATCCCCGGCCACGGCCAGCTCGGCGACATCGAAGCCGGTGACCTCGGCCCGGCCGGAGTAGTAGCGCCGCACCGCGTGCACGTCGACCTTGCCGCCGGTATCGGCGACCAATTGCGAACAGGCCGCGGCCAATTCGCGCAGTTCCGAGCCGACCGATTCGATCAGCACCTGGGCCGCGTCGGCGGGGACCTTCACCCCCGCAGCCCGGAACTCCCCGCGCACGAATTCCATCCGCTCACCGGCCTTGGTGAGTTTGGCGCACTCGTGCACGACGGCGCCCTGCTTCTGCAGGGCGGGCGCCAGCGCCTTGGCCCGGCCACCCCCCGAGTGCAGCACCATGAGCACCACGCCCTCGGGCGGGTCGCTCGCGGCCGCGGTGATCACCGCCACCGCGTCCTTTCCCGCCTCGGCCGCGGACTCCAGCACGATCACCCGGTCCTCGGCGAACAGCGACGGGCTCAGCAGCTCGGCCAGTTCGGCGGTGCTCGCGTCACCGGCCCGCAGCCGGTCGACCGGCACCGATTCCGGATCCGGCGCCCCGGCCCGCACCGCCGCGGTGACCTGCGCCACCGCGCGTTCGACCAACAGCTCCTCGTCCCCGAGAACCAGATGCACCGCGGCAGGTCGTTCGCTCACGAGCCGATCCTACGGACCACCCCCGACAACCGGCGCGCCCCATGCCGGAGCATCCCGCGCCCGGTCGGCCTCCCCTCGGGAGGTGGGCGTACCGCTCCCGGTCCCGCGCGTGAGCGAGCGGATCGGCGCCGGGAGGTGATGATGCGCAGGTCCGCCGGACTGCTGCCGAGCACGATCACGTCACCGTCGCGATCGGTCCGGGCGATGGTGCTGCCCAGCGCGGCGAGCGTGGCGGTGACTGTCGGATGCGGGTGCCCGAAGGTGTTGTCCCTCCCGGAACTGATCAACGCCAGCCGCGGCCGCACCGCCCGGAAGAACTCCGCCGTCGTCGTCCGTGACCCGTGATGCGGCACCTTGAGAACGTCGGCCCGCACATCGTGCTCCCGCATCACCCTGGCTTGCGCCGCGCCCTCGATATCCCCGGTGAACAACACCGACCCGACCGCCGTCCGCGCCATGACCACCAGCGACCGATCATTGGCCTCATCCGCCGCCGTGCTCGTAGATGCCCCCGCTCCCGACGCCAGCACCGCCAGATCCACCTCCCCGAAGGCGAATATCTCGCCCGCGAACAACTCCATCATGGGAACACCTGCCGCACAGGCGCTCTCGGCGACCCGCCGAATTCCTCCTTCCTCCCCGTGGTCGCCCACATGGTCCTTCCTGTGGTCACGATCAGCCCACCCATCCGCCACCGACGATTCCCGATCGGTGAGGGCTGTACCGGTACTCGCGGCGGTAGCGGCCGCGTCGCACGGCGGCGTGGTGCTGTGAGATCGGGCGCCGTCGGGCGAAGTGGTGGGGAGTTCGCCTGGCGCGGTAGCGATGGCGTCGACGGTGCGGCCGCGGAGGGCACCGGATAGTCCGTCGATGTGGTCGGCGTGGGGATGGGTGAGGATGAGCAGGGGAATCCGGGTGATGTGCAGCGCGTCGAGGCATCGGCGGATGAGGCGGGGGTCGGGGCCGGTGTCGATGACCACGGCGGCACCGGGCCCGACGGACAGGGCCAGTCCGTCCCCCTGACCGACATCGCACATCGCCAGAGTCCAGCCCGACGGCGGCCAGCCGGGAGTCCACAGGCGAAGTGGCACAAGCACTATCGAGATCCCGAACGCGACGACCGCGAGCAACCGCCGGGTCCGCGGCCACCGCAGCGCGGCAATCACCGCGACGACGATCAGCGCCGCCACCACTCCCCCGACGGTGCCCGAGCGCACCGTCATGGTCGCCCCGGGCACCGCAGCTGCCCGATCGGCCACTCCGAGCAACCACCACATCGGCGGCCGCGCACACCACAGCACCCACACGGCGGCATCACCCCACACGCACGCCACCGCGGTGCCCACCGCCCCGATCACCGTGATCAGCCCCACCACCGGAGCCACCAGCGCATTCGCGAAGATCGCGACCAGACTCACCCGGCCCGACAGCGCCACCATCAGTGGCAGAGTCACCACGAAAGCCGCCGCGGCCACCGCCATCACCTCCGCGGGCGCGCGCCACCATCCCCGTGCCCGCAGCCAGTCCGCCCAGCTCGGCGCGAGCAGGATCAACCCGGCCGTGGCCAGTACCGACAGAGCGAACCCCGCGCTCATCGCCAATTGCGGTGCGACCGCGAGTAATCCGATCACCGCGCCACACAGCGCGGGTAACGCTTGCTTCCGCCGTCCGGTCAGGAGCGCGAGCACCGTCACCGACCCCATTGCCGCTGCGCGCAGGACGCTCGGGTCGGGACGCGCGATGACAACGAACACTCCGACCACGCCCGCGGCGGCAACCGCGCTGATCCGGGGCCCGGCGGTGAGCAACCGGGTGAGCGCGAGCAACGCCGTCAGCAGAATCGTGAAGTTCGCCCCGCTGACCACGCACAGGTGCTGAAGCCCGGCGATTTCGAACGCGTCCCGGACATGATCGGGCAGCGCAACCGTGTCACCGACGACCAGGGCGGGCAGCAAGCCCGCGGCGTCCGGTGGCAGCGCCCGCCCGGCCGCCGCCACCAGATCCGCCCGCACCCCGGCCGCCACCCGCTGCCACCACGGTGGCTCACCTAGCCGTTCCGGCGGCGCCGACGCGTTCAGCGCCGCGATGGTGAGATCGGCGCGATTCGGCCGGCTCACCTCCGCCCGGAACCGCACCCGCTGTCCCGGTGACAGCGTGGCCCACTCACCACCGCCCGCCAGCACCACGACGGCCCCACCTGCGCGTGTCCACCCGCTGCCGCCACCGAATTCCCGCAGCTCGGCGTGCACGATCCACCGGCGCTGCCCACCGAACCCGCCGCCACGCATCGGCTTGGCGTCATCGGTGACCACCGCCACCACACTCACCGACCGCCCGACCATGTCCCGCAGCGGATGCGCCTGCACCCGGTACTCCCGCCACGCCCCGGCCGCCCCGAATCCCGCGGACAACAGCACGGCCGCCAATCCGGCCACCGCCACCACCCGCCATCGCTCCCGCCGATGCGCGATCGCCCACAGCAGCACCACCCACAACCCGATGGCGACGACCACGGCGGCCACCGACAGCACTGCTCCCGCGACCCACCCGGCTCCGATCGCCACGATCGTCGCCATCCAGCATCCCACCGCGGCGGGCACCAGCCGCATATCGAGAACCTGCCGCTCCCGCTCGTCCTCGACGTCAGCGATTTCCTCCCCCAGCACCTTCATCCGCACACCGCGCAAGCAGACCGGGCGGCACCACACTCCTGATCCGATCGCGGGCGTCCGCGTGCTCCGCACAGGCGATCACCAGGGGCTGACGTCCGCTCCCGAGCACACACCGCCCGCCCGACTCCGGAGCGAGATCGACCGGTCATCCCGGTACCGCACCGGTAGGCCACGACCACCCGGCCCCGTCCTGTCGCTCCGTCCCCGTGGGCAGAGCGAACGAGCCGATTCGCCGCGGCCACACCGAGTTCAACGAGCCCGTGAGCTTCCCTTCCCGGCAATCCGCCTCCCCGATCGCACCGAGAGCCGACACTGAACGACGCCGGTCAGCGGAGCCATCCGGGCAGCCCGACAGGAGCCTGTTCTCCGAACCGGTATCGGCAGCAGCGCCACAGCCGCCCCAGGTGCAGTCGAGATCGTTGGAAGCCATCGTGGCGGAATTCCCCTGAGCCGCAGTCACTTCGTGTTCGGCCCAGGGAGCGGTGACCGCACGTGGACAACCGCCGACGCCCGAATCGTCCACGGATCTCGTTGCCCCGCCTGACAGTCGCCATGCCGCGCAAAGGGTTTCGGTCGTCAGGTTCGGCCGACGAGGCGTCGTCATATGGTCACCAGCTCGCGCAACCGGGCCAGACGTGCGGGACCGATGCCGTCGACCTCGCCCAGCTGGGCGATATCGGTGAAGCGGCCGTTGGCTGCGCGCCAGGCGAGAATGGCCTTGGCGGTGACCGGGCCGACGCCGGGAAGCGCATCGAGTTCAGCTTCGGTGGCGGTATTGAGGTCGACGCCAGCAGCCTTGCCTGCGCCCGCGCCGGTCGGCTTGGGACCGGTGACCCCGGATGAGGTGGGACCGGCCGCGGGTGTTCCCCCGGACGCGCTGATCATTGCGCTGCCGAGCCGGGGCGGTTCCGATTGCGGACCGGTGGCGCCGACGACGAGCTGGTCGCCGTCGGACAGGCGCTGGGCCAGATTCAAGCCGGTCAGGTCGGCACCGTCGCGAACGCCCCCGGCCATCTCGATGGCGTCGGCGACGCGAGACCCACCGGGCAACCGGTGCAGACCGGCACGTTCGACCAGACCCACGACGCTGACCACCACGTCGGCACCCACACCAGTACCGGTGTCCGTCATCGCGGCGACCGCGGCCACCGTTTCCGGGCGTGCGGGCGCGGCCTCGGCCCGCACCACCGGAACCGGCGGCACCGCCTGCGACAACGGCTGATCTCGCATCACCACCACGCCGGTGACCACCACCGCGACGACCCCGACCACGCCCAGCGCTATCGCACCCCGCCGTCCCGGGTCCATCCGGGCCCCCCGAAACCGCTCCGGTACGAGCCGGTTCCGGCGTCGTGACGCTCCCTCGTCGAGCCAGCTCGGCAACCTCACCTCGTCGGACCGCGCCGGTGCGACCTCGTCGTCCCAGTGCCCTCCACCGCGGCCACCCCCGCTGCTCCGGCCGTGCTCGTGCCCGGGCGGTCCACCGGCCCACCCGGGGTCCCGCACCGCCATCCCACCCAACCGCTGACGCACCCGCTCGTGCTCTTCGTGTCGTGACATGCCGCCGACGGTATGCCGACACGACCGCACTACCCGCCCCGCGACCAGGCCTTTCGATCAGCCTGTGGATAACTCGAAACCTGTGGACAACTACGCATTCCGCGCACAAAGACCACACTTTCGACGCGACCCGAACGGATACGGTGCGCGCATGACGACTCCGCAGTACGGATGGATACATGCATCCAGCACAGCGATTCCGCGAGTTCGCACTCCGCGAAGCACGCGGCAATTCCCCGCTCTATCACCGGCGGGCGCTCGATATCGCCACCGACCCGGAAACCCTGGCGCTCATCGCCGCCTTACCCCCGGACAAGCAGCAACCGAACCTGATCCTGACGCCGCCGACAGCCGGGATCGCGACTGGCTGGCAGCCCTCGTTTGGCCCGGTCAGGACGACCGGGTGTCGCGGCTGCGGGCAGCTTGCGCGATCGCGGCGGCGGACCCACCGATCATCCTCGCGGGCGACCTGATCGAGAAGGTCGCCGACCTGGTGGAAGCGGCGCCCCGGGACAGCACGGTGGTCGTCTTCCACAGTGCCGTGCTCACCTATCTGTCTCCGGCCGAGCGGGCGGAGTTCCGGACGACGGTCCGGGCACTGCCGTGTCACTGGATCTCCCAGGAAGGCACCGGGGTACTGCCCTGGCTCACCGAGCAGCTGCCCGAGCGGGATTCGGACGCGGCGCGAATGGTCGTAGCGCTCGACGAGGTGGCGCTGGCCTACGCGGGCCCGCACGGGCAGTCGCTGGACTGGTTCGGCGTGGGGTGAGGGTGTCAGATGCTGCGCATCACCGAGACGACGCGGCCGAGGATGACCGCTTCATCGCCGTCGATCACGGAGTAGGCGGGGTTGCGGGGTTCGAGGTGGATGTGGCCGTTGCGGCGGCGGAAGACCTTGACGGTGGCTTCCTCGCCGATCATGGCGGCGACGATGTCACCGGAGGTCGCCTCCTGCTGCCTGCGGACCACCACGAGGTCGCCGTCGCAGATGGCGGCGTCGATCATCGAGTCGCCGCGCACGCGCAGGGCGAAAACCTCACCGCGGCCGACCAGTTCGCGCGGGAGCGTGAGGACGTCGTCGGTGTGTTGTTCGGCCAGGATGGGGGTACCGGCGGCGATATCGCCGACGACGGGGACGGTCACCCCGGCAGCGGAGTTCGCGCCGGGCGCGGTGCGCAGGAACAGGCGGACGTCGATGGGACGGGTCAGGCTCGCGCCGCGGCGCAGGAAACCGTCCTCCTCCAAGGCTTTCAGGTGTTTGGCGACCGTGGAGGTGGACCGCAGGCCGACCGCGTCGGCGATCTCCCTGGCGCTGGGCGAATAGCCGTGCGCGAGCACCGAATCCCGGATCACGGCGAGAATGTGTTGCCTGCGCGGCGGCAGGTTCGCGGTGTCGAGGTAGTCGAAGTCGTCGAATGCGGTCACCGGGGCATCGTAGAGCCCCGCGTGCGCACCGCGCGGCACCGCGTCGCCGGTCCGGGGCGGCGCGCCGCATCGCGGCGACGGCCTGGTTCAGTGGCAGCCGCCGGGCAGCACCACCACGCCGAGCGCGCCGACGCCGAGGTGCACACCGAGGGTGGGCCCGAATTCGGCGACGTGGAGTTCCTGCAGCTCCGGCGCCTGTTCACGCAATTGCGCGGCGATGTTCTCGGCGGCATCGGGGGCGCCGAGGTGCTGGATGCCGAGCGCGGCACCGTCGCCACCGGCCGCGTCGAGCACCGCGGCGACCAGTTTGGCGTAGGCGCGCGACCGGGTCCTGACCTTCTCCCGCAGCTCCAGCTTGCCTTCGACCAGCTGCAGCAGCGGCTTGGTGACCAGCTCGCTGCCGAAGAAGGCGGCCGCGCTGCTCAGCCTGCCGCCCTTGCGGAGCTGCTCGGTGCGGTTGACCAGGATGAACGTGCGTGCCCGGGCCGCCGCGGCCACCGCGCGTTCGTAGACCGTGTCCAGCGCCTCGCCCGCGCGTGCCCGCCGGGCGGCGGCCAGCACCGGCAGCCCGGTGGCCAGGCCCGCGCCGAGCGAATCGACCAGGCGCACCCGGTCTTCGGCGCCCATGTCGCGCACCGCCTGGCGCCCGGATTCCCAGGTCGCGGACAGGGTGCGCGACAGATGCACGGCTACCACGCCGTCGCCGTCGCTGTGGTTCAGTGCGCGCTCGTAGGCGGCGCGCAGCTCGCCGGGCGACGCGGCCGAGGTACTGACCGAGTCGGCGCTGTAGTCGAACTCCACCGGATCTACGCCCTCGCGGATCTCACGATCGCCGACGAGCACATGCAACGGCACCACTTCGATACCGAGTTCGGCGACGAGGTCGGCGGACAGGCCCGCCGCCGAATCGGTGACCACCACAACGGTCACGGACTACCGGACCTCCTGCAGCGTCTTGGTCATGGCCGTCGCCACGGCGGTGTGCCCGTCCCAGCCCCAGTGGATGCCGTCCGGGTTCGCCGCGCCGGAGTCGATGTTCTCGCGCACGGCCTCGCCGAGATCGACCAGCGGCACCGAGGTGCGCCCCGACCAGGCCCGCAGCGCCTTGACGGCCTTGGCCCGGCCCCGGTGCACCCGACCGTAGGCCTCGCACCGGTGCACGGACGGCAGCACCGCGACCACGGGCAGTTCCGGGCGCAGCTGCGCCAGCGCCGCACGCGACTGCTCCAGGTAGTCCACGCTCACCTTCGGGGGCAGCGCCACCGGCCGACCGAGCTTCGACAGCTTGGGCTGGAGCCAGTTGTAGGTGGAGCGCACCCCGCGGCGCAGGCGCGGCGGGCGGATGTAGCGGATCAGTTCACGCAGCGCGGTCGGCAGCGGCGAGGGCAGGGTGTCCATGCCGCCGACGGCGAACACGACCGCACCGGCGCGCGGGACCGCCGCCCAGACCCGCGGGTCGCCGATCAGTGCCCAATAGGCATCGCGACAGGTCCAGCCGATCCGGGCGACCAGCTCGACATCCCAGTCCAGTTCGGCGGCAACCAGATTCGGCCAGATGCGCGGATCGTCGGCGGGCAGACCGCCCTTGGGCCCGAAGTAGGACAGCGAATCGGCGATGACCAGCAGCACCGGCCGCGGCGCTGCCTCCGCGACGGGGAGTTCGGCGGGATCGGATTCGGTCAGAACCCCCTCCGCACCGGTGGTCGCGATCGGCTCACTCTGTGTTGCCGCGGATTTCGCCAGGACATCGGCCGAGCCAGCCGGGGCGGCAACGAGATTCTCGACAGTGGCGGAGTCCGCCACCGTGGATTCCGGGCTCGTAGCGGATTCGGCTGTCTCGACGACATTTTCGACCACGGCAGCCGCGTCGGACGCTTCCCCGGCATCGCCGATTTCCGGAGTCGTCACGGCTCCGACAACATCGGTGCTGTCGACCGCGCTCTCGCTGTTGTCGGACAGAACCTCGACAGCAGTAGCGACGGCGTCCTCGGCGCTGTCCAGCACCTCGGTGGCCTCGGCGACGACAACAGCGTCGGAAACGTCGACAGCAGGTTCGGCATCCGCCACTTCGGCTCGCCCGGAATCAGCCACGGCCGAGATCGAATCCGAATCCGACGCAACAGCATCCGGCGAGGGCACGGATTCCGCCGACGCCAACTCGCCGGAGGCGATCGAGCCGCCCTCGGAACCCACTGCGGGGGAATCGGTATCGATGTCCGAGGCAACGGAATCGGCGGCGGCAGACGCGACATCGCCATCCACCGCCACACCGGAACTCACCGTCTCGACCGCGACCTCATCCGGCGCGGCATCCGGTTCCCGAACAGCGGCATCCGAGACCGCGTCGCCCTCGGCGGAACCGACCGGCGATGTCTCGGAATCCCCTGTCCCGGAGGCGGAGTCCGGGTCGGCCGCTACCGGGGCGGGCAGCGGGCCGAACAGCGCGTCCGGCAGCGAACGTGCCGTGCGCGCGGTGACCTGCTTGAAGAGTTCGTCCGGTACCGAACGGATCGGCTCCTCACGCTCGGGGCGTGTGGGGCGAGCGGGTGGGGGGCCGAACAGCGCGTCCGGCAATTGCCGTCCGGGCTTGGCCGTCACCTGCTGGAACAGTTCGTCCGGTACCGATCGGACGGGCTCTTCAGAGGACATCGGGAGCTACCTTCGCCGCTGCGTTCCAAACATCGAGTCGCCAGCCGGGTCGGTCGATGTCAGGGCCGTGGCTGGACAGCTGCACCCAGCTCGTATTGGCCAGCCCGCCCAGGGCGGGCCAGCTGCCGGGCGGCAGTTCCAGCAGCGCGGCCGTGAGGGCAGCGATCAGCCCGCCGTGCGCAACCAGGATGATAGTCCGGCCGGGCCAATCCTGCCGCTCGTTGTACAGTTCGCGCACCAGCGGCAGCGCTCGCGCGCCGACCTCGAGTTTGCTCTCCCCACCGGGCGGTGTGTAGGTGGCGTCGAGACGCCACTGCACGCGCGCGCCCGGGTAGTCGGCGTCGACCTCGAGATGGGTCAGCCCTTCCCAGTCCCCCAGGTTGGTCTCGCGCAGGCGCCGGTCGGTGACCACCGGGATGTCACTGATGTCGCCCAGCGCCTGGGCGGTGTCCTTGGCCCGGCGCAGATCGGAGGCATGGATCGCGATGGCATTGCGGGAAACCAGTTCGCGGGCGGCCTCTTTGGCCTGCTGCCTGCCGAGTTCGGTGAGATCGGTGTCGATCTGGCCCTGCATCCGGTCCGCGGCGTTCCATTCGGTCTGCCCGTGCCGCAGCAGGATCAACGTGCGCACATGGGCGTACTTACTCACTCGGTGGTTCCCTCTACCTGTGCGTCGTCGTCGGCCGCCGGGGTGGCGGGGGTTTCGATGCCGTCCACCGGCACCGCCGGGCAGTCACGCCAGAGCCGCTCGAGGGCGTAGAAGTTGCGCTCGTCGTTGTGCTGGATGTGCACCACGATGTCGACGTAGTCGAGCAGCGCCCAGCGGCCCTCCCGGGTGCCCTCGCGACGGACCGGCTTGTGCCCGGCCTCGCGCAGCTTCTCCTCGACATTGTCGACGATCGCGTTGACCTGGCGCTCGTTCGGCGCCGAGGCGATCACGAAGCAGTCGGTGATCACCAGCTGCTCGGAGACATCGAGCACGACGACATCGGTGGCGAGCTTGTCGTCGGCCGCCAGCGCGGCGACCTTGGCCATCTCGATCGATTCGGCGGAGGCACTCATGCGGGCTCCCCCTGACACACCAGAACCACGCTCGTCTCGCTCAACGTCAGCTACCTTCCGTTCCTGCGGGCCCATACAGGTGCCGCTTCGATATGTACTGCACCACGCCGTCGGGGACGAGGTACCAGACCGGCCGACCCTCCGCGGCGCGGCGGCGGCATTCGCTCGACGAGATGGCCAGCGCGGGGATCTCGATCATCGTGACGGCGTCGGCGGGAAGGTCCCGCAGATGCTCCTCGAGATGGTCGGTGTTCAGCTCGTACCCCGGACGGCTCACCCCGACGAACTTCGCCAGTTCGAACAGTTCGGTCCAATCCTGCCATGTCAGGATGTTGGCCAGCGCGTCCGCACCGGTGATGAAGTACAGCTCGTCGTCGGGATGGGCGCTCTGCATCTCCCGCAGGGTGTCCACCGTGTAGGTGACCTTGTTGCGTTCGATGTCGGCCCGGCTGACCGAGAACCGCGGGTTGGACGCGGTGGCGATCACGGTCATGAGATAGCGGTCCTCGGCGGGGCTGACCTGCTTGTTCGCCTTCTGCCATGGCTGTCCGGTCGGGACGAAGATCACCTCGTCGAGCTCGAACCGGTTCGCGACCTCGCTCGCCGCGACCAGGTGGCCGTGGTGGATCGGGTCGAAGGTGCCGCCCATCACGCCGAGCTTGCGGCGCGGCCGAGCTGTTTCGTGCATGAGGTCCGAGCTTAACGGAGCGTGCCGGTCAGCCCAGGCCCGACGCCTGGGCGCACATCTGGGCGAACTGGGCGCGGGTGCGGTCGAGCTCCTCGGCGACGTGCACGGCCGGGTTCTCGGCGACCAGGCGGCCGAGTTCGGCCAGCAGCACGTCGATGGTGACCCACCACGGCCCGCGCGCCGATCCGTGCGGGCCGCGCAGCTGCAGCCAGGCCGCCGCGCGCAGGCACCGGGCACGCGGGACGATCCGGCCCTGTTCGCCCCACAGACCGGCCGCGCGCAGGTAGAGGCCCAGCGCCAGCGACTCCTGGCCGCAACATTCGCGGGCCACCGCCGCCGACCACACCAGGTCGGCGTGGCGGTGCCGGTCGGCGGGGGCACCGGAGAGCAGGCGCGCGGCCTCGGTGAACTGCCAGGCGGCCTGGCGGTAGCGGCGCAGCCGGATCAGGGACTCGGCGAACTCGGCGCGTGCCAGCGACAGCTCGCCGGGCGGATAGCGCAGCGCGTCGCCGAGCAGGGCGCGATCGAACGCGGTCACCGCCTCGCCGTGCCTGCCCGCCCGATGCCAGGCCCGCCCGGCCACCAGCCACAGGTGGGCCGCGTCGGCCCGCGAGATCGGCTGCCAGCAGGCCGCCGCGGCGGCCGCGGCCCGGGCGACATCACGATCGCGGCCGGGTTGCGCGGACACCGCGGTGACCAGCTGAGTGCGCAACTGGGCCAGCTCCCGGCCCACCAACTCGCCCGCCCCGACCACGAGCGCACGGCGCAATTGTTCCTCGGCGGACGCCGGGGCGTCGACGAGCCGGGCTGCCGCGACCACGGCCAGCCGCCGCGCGGCCCGCGCACCCGCGCCAGGGCCGAGACCCGACATCGGCGCCTCCCCAAAACCGGTCCCCGGCGTTGACCTGGACACAAGCACCCGCACAAGCCCCGGGCCCAACACGGGCACAGGTCCCTGGCCCGGCGAGGGCATCGGCGTGAACCCTGGCCCGGGCGCGGGCGCAATCCCGGAATCGAGCCCTGACTGGTCGGCCAGGGCGAGGGCGCCGGGGCCGATCAGGGCCAGCGGGTGTTCGGGTTGCGTGTCGCGGGCCGGTTCGGCGGCGCTGTTCTCGACGTGCGGATCGGTCACCGGGGGGACCGCACCCGCGATACCGCTAGGTCATCGTCGTTGTCCGATCCGCGTCGATCGGCTCGCTCGTCGTCGCGCGACGCCCCTGCCAGCATGTGCGCGATCCTGGTACCGGCACCCTGTAAGTGGCTTAACGTCCGCTGAAAACCGTTATGTCCCCGGGCGCTTGGACTTCGGGAGTTTGGCGACGACCGCGTCGTAGGAGGCGTCGATCAGCTCGCGCAGTTCGTCCTCGGGGACCGCGCCGCCGAGGCGGATGCTGTTCCAGCCGTAGCGGCCGATATAGGCCGAGGCGCTGACATCATCGGGGTAGACGGACACCAGCTCGTCGGCTTCGGCCCGGTCACGACCGCATTTGAGGCCGATCGCGGTGCCCGTGCCGAGGAAGGCGAAGATCTTGTCGCCGACCTTCGCGACGACATCGCCTTCCCACGGTTCGTCTTCCCAGGCACCGGGTTTGGCCAGGCAGTAGGTCAGCGGATCCAACGCAGCTCCTTCACACGGGGAGAAGTCGGGAAACCACCTCGGTCAGCTGCCGGGCGGAGCGGCATTCGTGCATCTCGATCACCGAGCCGTACTCCTGGGCGGCCGAATCACCGGTGCCCCACAGGTTTTTCGGCTCCGGGTTGAGCCAGTGCGCGTGCCGGGCGGTCGCGGCGAGTTCACGCAGGGTGTTCAATCGCGGGTTGCGGTAGTTGGTGCGGCCGTCGCCCAGGACCAGCAGCGAGCTGCGGCTGGTGACGGCGTCGGCGAAATTGTCGGCGAAACTGGTCAGGGCCTGGCCGTAGTCGGAGTGCCCGTCGGCGTCGATGATGCGCGATTCGGTGAAGATCCGGGTGAGCACGTCGTCGAGGCCCGCGTGCGGATCGAAGTAGGCGGTGACCTCGTCGGTGCGGTCGACGAAAGCGAAGATCCGGACCCGGGAGAACTGCTCGCGCAAGGCGCTCACCAGCAGCAGGGTGAAATTGCTGAATCCGGCGACCGAGCCCGAGATGTCGCACAGCAGCACCAGCTCGGGACGGCCGGGGCGGGGCTTGCGGTTGACCAGGTCGATCGGGACGCCGCCGGTGGACATCGAGGCGCGCAGGGTCTTGCGCAGGTCGATCTCGCCGCGACGGGAGTGCTTGCGCCGCACCGCCAGTCGCGAGGCCAGGATGCGCGCCAGCCGCTGGGTGCCGCGTTTGAGTTCGGCGAGTTCGCGTTCGGAGGCGCGCAGGAAGTCGGTGTCCTCGGCCTGGCGGGTGACACCGTAGGTCGCGACCCGGTCCCGGCCGATCTGCTCGGCCACGCGCCGGTTGGTCTCGGCCTGCACCCCAGCCCGGAACCGGTCGATGCGTTCGCGCGCCAGCCGCCGGGCGACCTCGGTGTCGCGAGCCCCGGCGTCCGGAGGCAGTGCCAGCCCGGCGAGCACTCGCGCCAGCAGTGTCTGCGGCGCGAGATCCTTCATGGCCTGATACGCCGAGAACGACGGACCGCGCGCGGACTGGTACTGCCCGAGCTGCTCGACCACCTGGCCGGTCAGCTGTTCGAGCTGGGGACCGCTGTTCTCGTCGGCGAGCAGTTCGGCCAGGCGCTCGCGCAGAGCGGGCAGGTCGACGGCGCCCTCCGGCGTGCGCGGCAGGTCGGCGACCTCACCACTGCGCGCGCCCACCGCGCCCGGGAACCACAGATCGAACAGGTCGTCGAAGGTGGCGCGATGGGTGGGACGGCGCAGCACCGCGCAGGCCAGGCCCTCGCGCACGGCCTCGCGGTCGAGCAGGTCGAGCACCGTGAGCACCCGGCCAGCGTCGATGGTCTCCGACGGGCCAACCGGCACGCCGCGGGCCCGCAGCGCCGCGACGAAACCGGCGACGTGTCCACCGAGTCCGTGCGGCGCGGGCGCTGTCATGCTCAGGCCAGCTTCAGCTCGGCCAGCGCGCGCTGGTGGTCGCTGCGGTGCTTGAGCACCACGCCGAGAGTGGCGCGCACGGTGGCGTCGTCGAGGTCCTCGGCGCCCAGGGCGAGCAGGGTGTTGCCCCAGTCGATGGACTCCGCGACCGAGGGCAGCTTCTTGAGCTGCATGCCGCGCAGCACGTGCACGATCCGCACCAGCTGTTCGGCCACCGTGCTGGACAGTTCGGGTACCCGGCTGGCCAGGATGCGCCGTTCCAGTTCCTCGTCGGGGAAGTCCAGGTGCAGGTACAGGCAGCGCCGCTTGAGCGCCTCGGACAGCTCCCGGGTGGCGTTGGAGGTGAGGACCACGAAGGGCTTGCGGGTGGCGGTGATGGTGCCCAGTTCCGGCACGGTCACCGCGAAATCGCTGAGCACCTCCAGCAGCAGGCCCTCGATCTCGACATCGGCCTTGTCGGTCTCGTCGATCAGCAGCACGGTCGGGTCGGTGCGCCGGATCGCGGTGAGCAGCGGGCGCGAGAGCAGGAACTCCTCGGTGAAGACATCGGCCTTGGTCTCGGCCCAGTCGTTCTCACTGGAGGCCTGGATCCGCAGGATCTGCTTGGCGTGGTTCCACTCGTAGAGCGCGCGGGCCTCGTCGACGCCCTCGTAGCACTGCAGCCGGACCAGCTCGGCCCCGGCGACCTGGGCCACCGCGCGCGACAGCTCGGTCTTGCCGACCCCGGCGGGGCCCTCGATGAGCAGCGGTTTACCCAGCCGGTCGGCCAGGAAGACCGAGGTGGCGGTGGCCTTGTCGGCCAGATAGCCGGTCGCGGCGAGACGCTCGACGACCTCGTCGACCGAGGTGAAGATCGGTTCCTCTACCAGTGCCACGGTCACACCGGCCGAGTCTGGCCGTCGCCCCACACGATCCACTTGGTGGAAGTGAGTTCGGGCAGTGCCATCGGGCCGCGGGCGTGCAGCTTCTGGGTGGAGATGCCGATCTCGGCGCCGAAGCCGAACTGCTCACCGTCGGTGAACGCGGTGGACGCGTTGACCATCACCGCGGCGGCGTCGACGCGGCTGGTGAACTCGCGCGCGGCGGCCAGGTCGGCGGTGACGATGGCTTCGGTGTGGCCGGTGCCCCAGGTGTTGATGTGGTCCACGGCGGCGTCGATGCCGTCGACGACCTTCAGTGCGATATCGAGGGTGAGGTACTCCTCGCCCCAGTCGGCGTCGGTGGCGGGCACCTGGCCGGGCAGGTCGCCGTGGATGGTGACGCCCGCGGCCTCGAGGGCCCCGCTCAGGCGCGGGACGGCGGTCTCGGCGACGGCGGCATCGATGAGTACCGTCTCGGCGGCGTTGCAGACGCTCGGGCGGCGGGTCTTGGCATTGAGCAGGATCGCCTCGGCCATGTCCAGATCGGCGGCGGAGTGCACGTAGACGTGGCAGTTGCCGGTGCCGGTCTCGATGGTGGGCACCTGCGCGTCGCGCACGACGGCGTTGATCAGGCCCGCTCCGCCGCGCGGGATCACCACGTCGACCAGGCCCCGGGCCTGGATGAGGTGGGTGACGCTGGAGCGGTCGTGGCTGGGCAGCAGCTGCACCGCGTCGGCCGGAATGCCCTGGGCGGTCAGCGCTTCGCGCAGCACCTCGACCAGGGTGGCGTTGGACTGGGCGGCCGAGGACGAGCCGCGCAGCAGCGCCGCGTTGCCCGACTTGAGGGCCAGGCCGAACGCGTCGACGGTGACATTGGGGCGGGCCTCGTAGACCATGCCGACCACCCCGAGCGGCACCCGGGTCTGCCGGATCTCGAGGCCGTTGGGCAGCGTGGAGCCGCGCACCACGACGCCGACCGGGTCGGGCAGTCCGGCCACCTGACGCAGGCCGGAGGCGATGCCGTCGACGCGGGCCGCGGTCAGGCGCAGCCGGTCGAGCAGGTTCTCCTCGGTGCCCGCGGCCTGGGCCGTGGCGATATCGGCGGCATTGGCCGCCAGCACGCGGTCGGCGGCGGCGAGCAGGGCGTCGGCCGCCGCGTGCAGGGCTTCGTTCTTCTGCGCCGTGGTCAGCTGAGCCAGCACACGGGACGCGACACGAGCCCGGCGGGCGGCGTCGTGCACCGCTGCGCGGATGTCGAGCTCGGGGGTCACTTCTACCGTCATGGCTATCAGCCTACGCAGTCCGCCTGTCCGGTTCGCCGCGACCCGGACTCCGGAATACGGCCGCGACCGGCGCTCGGACGAAGTTATCCACAGGTCTCGCCGCGACCTGGCGGCGCCGGGCGATTCGTGCTCGATCACACCGCGGCAGCACTAGATTCGCCACCATGGACCGAGTCGCACCGACCGTCGTCGTGCTGGGCAGCGTCAATATGGACCTGGTGACCACCACCGACCGCAGGCCCGCTCCCGGCGAGACGGTGCTCGGAACCGGCTTCGCGACAGTGCCAGGGGGCAAGGGGGCGAATCAGGCGATCGCGGCGGCCAGATCCGGGGCGCGGGCGCGGTTCATCGGCGCGGTCGGGGAGGACGCCTTCGGCGCGACGCTGCGCGGCGGTCTCGGCGAAGCGGGCGTGGACACCGCGCTGCTGCGGACCGTGGGCGGGCCGAGCGGGGTCGCCACGATCGTCGTCGACGGTGCCGGTGAGAACAGCATCATCGTGGTCGCCGGGGCGAACGGTCGGCTGACCGAGCTGTCGCCCGCCGATCTCGCCGCCATCGCGGCGGCGGATGTGCTGCTGTGCCAGTTGGAGATCCCGGTGGCGACGGTGGTGGCGGCCGCCCGGCACGCCCGCGCGGCGGGCACCGTCGTGGTGCTGAATCCCTCGCCGGTCCGGCCGCTGCCCGCCGAGCTGTGGGCCCGCGTCGATGTCGCCGTCGTGAACGCGCTGGAGGCCGAGTACTACGCGGCCGAGCTGGCGGGGGTCGCGCACAGCGTGCGCACGCGCGGTGGTGAGGGGGCGGTGTATCGCGCGGCCGACGGGCACGAGATCGCGGTGGCGGGGCACCCGGTTGATGTCGTCGACACGACCGGCGCCGGTGACACGTTCGCCGGAGCGCTGGTCGCCACCTGGCACGGCGGACCCGCCGCCGCGATGACCTGGGCGAATACCGCTGCCGCCCTGGCGACGACCCGGCTCGGGGCGAGCTCGTCGATCCCCGATCGCGCCCAGATCGCCGCCGCGATCCCAGAAGACGGCTGACCCTGGGCGGCGCGCGTGCCGCCCGCGCCGGTCTCGACCGGCCCCGACGCTCAGCGAGTGAGCTCACCGCGGCGACCGTCCGAACCGGCCGCCCACCACCGAGCGACGAGTTCGCGCCGACCCGGATCGGCGGACGACTCTCAGGGGGCGAGCTTGCCGAGGATGTCGCGCAGGGCGGTCCGCTCCTGATCAGTGAGCCGGGCGAAGAACTCGTCGGCTTCTTTCGTTCTGGCCGCGGCCAAGGTGGCGAGTGTCCGCCTTCCCCGCGTGGTCACCGTGACCAGGACGGCGCGGCGGTCGGTCGGGTCGGGGCGGCGGGTGACCAGGTCCGCCTGTTCCAGGGCGTCGATCACCTCGGTGGCCGAGCGCGGGCTGATCCGCAGGGCCTCGGCGATGGCCGACAGGCGCAGCCCGTCGTGTTCGCCGGTGACGCGCAGCGCGCGGGCCTGGTGCGGGGTGAGCCCCAGCGGGGCGTACGCCGCCGACCAGCGGCGGCGCAGCGTCCGGGCGACCTGCATCAGCAGCTCGCTCTCGTTGTCGGGCATAAACCCGCCTCTCCACTTGTTTCCCCTACCAGATAGTGAGGTAACCTCAGCATAATCGCTCGACCCCGAGGAGGTCGCATGGCCGACCATGATTCTCCCGGCGGCGGCCGCGCCCGCCGTCCCGACCCGGCCGACCGCGCCCAGCTGCGCGAATCCCCCGTGTCGCTGCGCCGCGTCGCCGCGCTCTTCGCGCCCTACCGGCTCCCGCTCGTCGCGCTGACCGTCCTGATCGTGGCGGCCTCGACGATCGGCCTCGCCTCGCCGTTCCTGCTGCGCCTGGTGATCGACGAGGCGCTGCCGCATCAGGACATCACGCTGCTGCTCTGGGCGGTGGGTGGGATTCTGGCCGTCACCGTGGTCACCGCGGTGCTCGGCGTGATCCAGACGCTGCTGTCCACCACCGTCGGCCAGCGGGTCATGCACACGCTGCGCACCGACGTGTTCCGCCACCTGCAGCGGCAGTCGCTGGCGTTCTTCACCCGGACACGCGGCGGCGAAGTGCAGTCGCGGCTGATCAACGATGTCGGCGGCATGCAGTCGGTGGTCACCAGTACCGCGACCGCGGTCGCCAGCAATGTCACCACCGTGGTTGGCACGGCCGTCGCGATGGCGGTGCTGTCGTGGCGGCTGTCGCTGCTGTCGGTGGTGGTGCTGCCGCCGGCGATCTGGCTGACCCGGCGGGTGGCGCTGCTGCGCCGCGACATCACCACCCAGCGGCAACGTCATCTGGCCGATCTGCACGGGCAGGTCGAGGAGGGGCTCTCGGTGAGCGGGGTGCTGCTGGGCAAGACCCTCGGCACCGGGCCGCTCGCCTCGGCCCATTTCGAGAGGTCCTCGCACGATCTGGTGGGCCTGGAGGTGCGCTCGCAGCTGGCCGGGCGCTGGCGGATGGCGACGATGAACATCCTGTTCGCGGCGATCCCGGCCGTGATCTACCTGGCCGCGGGCTTCCCCGCGACCAGCGGCGGGATGACGATCGGCACCCTGGTGGCCTTCACCGGACTGCAGGCCGGGCTCTTCCGGCCGCTGATGTCGCTGCTCAATGTGGGCGTGGAGGTGACCAGTTCGATGGCGCTGTTCAGCCGGATCTTCGGCTATCTCGATCTGCCGGTCGAGATCGACGAGCCCGCCGCGCCGGTCGCGCTCGACCCGCGCGAGGTGGTGGGTGAGGTCCGGTTCGAGAAGGTGGGATTCCGCTACGACGCCGAGGGGCCCGATGTGCTCGACGACGTCTCGCTGGTCGTCGCGCCCGGCTCGACGCTGGCGCTGGTCGGCGAGACCGGCTCCGGCAAGACGACGCTCGCCGCGCTGGTGGCCCGGCTGCACGACCCGACCGCGGGCCGGGTGAGCATCGACGGCATCGACGTCCGCGACCTGGAACTGGGCACCCTCGCCCGCATCGTCGGGGTGGTGTCGCAGGAGTCGTACCTGCTGCACACGACCATCCGCGAGAACCTGCGCTACGCCAAGCCCGAGGCCACCGACGCCGAGATCGAGCGCGCGGCCCGCGCCGCCCAGATCCACGAGCTCATCGCCGCGCTGCCACAGGGCTACGACACCGTGGTCGGCTCGCGCGGACACCGGTTCTCCGGCGGCGAGAAACAGCGCATCGCGCTGGCCCGCACCCTGCTGCGCGACCCGCGCGTGCTGGTGCTCGACGAGGCCACCAGCGCGCTGGACAACGAGACCGAGCGCGCGGTGCAGGCCGCCATCGACGTGGTCGCGCGGGGGCGCACGGTCATCACGATCGCGCACCGGCTCAGCACCATTCGCGAAGCCGACCAGATCGCGGTCCTGCACCGCGGCCGGGTCGCCGAACTCGGTGACCACGCCAGCCTGCTGCGCCGGGGCGGACGCTACGCCCGGCTCGACGGCACCGCCGCGACACTGGCCGCCTGAGCGAATATTCGGATGCGCCCGCCCGCCGATCTTCCTACCGTGGAGGCGAGAACCAGGAAAGGAACCACCATGTTTCCCGTCGAGCTGCGCGGTACCAAGGCGCAGACGCTCATGTGGGCCAACGAGCACGAGATCGAGCAGGCCGCCCTGCGCCAGCTGCGCAATATCGCCGCGCTGGAATGGGTACACGGCCTGCGCGTAATGCCCGATGTGCACCTGGGCAAAGGCGCGACGGTGGGTTCGGTGATCGCGATGCGGGACGCCGTGGCGCCCGCCGCGGTCGGGGTCGACATCGGGTGCGGGATGGAAAGCGTCAAGACCGATCTCACCGCCGCCGATCTGCCCGATGACCTGCGTTCGCTGCGCAGCCGGATCGAGCGGGCCGTCCCGGTCGGCTTCCAGGCGCACAAGAACGCGGTGAACGTCACCGAGCTCGGTGCCGAGATGGCGGTTTCGCATGGGCAGGCGGCCACGCGGGCCAACGGCTGGGAGCGATTCTGGCGTTCCTTCGGTGAACTGCATCCGGGGGTCTCGGCGCTGGAGTCCAAGGCGCACAAGCAGATCGGGTCGCTCGGCGGCGGCAACCACTTCATCGAGGTGTGCCTGGACCAGGACGACGCGGTCTGGATCCTGCTGCACTCCGGGTCGCGCAATATCGGCAAGGAACTGGCCGAGCGGCACATGTCGGTGGCGCGGGCGCTGCCGCACAACCAGTCGCTGCCCGATCGCGACCTGGCCGTGTTCCTGGCCGGAACGCCGGAGATGGCGGCCTACCGACGCGATCTCACCTGGGCCCAGGAGTACGCGGCGCGCAATCGCGCGGTGATGCTGGCGCTGGTCTGCCAGGCGGTGCGCGCGGAGTTCGGTGCGCGCGAGGTCCGCTTCGACGAGCCGATCAGCTGCCACCACAACTACGTGGCCGAGGAGCTCATCGACGGGGTGCCGATGCTGGTGACGCGCAAGGGCGCGGTGCGCGCGGGCGCGGGTGAGCTGGCGCTGATCCCGGGCTCGATGGGCACGCGCTCGTACGTGGTGCGGGGTAAGGGGAATCCGGCCTCGTTCCAGTCGGCCTCGCACGGCGCGGGCCGGCGGATGAGCCGGACCGCGGCCAAGAAGCAGTTCTCCGTCGCGGATCTGGTGGCCCAGACCGAGGGCGTGGAATCGCGCAAGGACGCGGGCGTGGTCGACGAGATCCCGGCCGCGTACAAGGACATCGACGAGGTGATCGCCGCGCAGTCCGACCTGGTCGACGTGGTGGCCACGCTGCGCCAGGTGCTCTGCGTCAAGGGTTAGCTGTCGGTGGCCTCGGGCAGGATGGGGGCATGACCTCAGCGGCTGGCGGTGATGTGCTCGATCTGACGGCTCCCGACCTGCGGGAACGGGCCGAGGAGTTGGTGCGTGAGCTGGCCGGGCCGGACGCCCGGCTGCGCGAGGACCAGTGGACGGCGATCGAGGCCCTGGTGGTGCAACGCCGCCGGGCCCTGGTCGTGCAGCGCACCGGGTGGGGCAAGTCGGCGGTGTACTTCATCGCCGCCAAGCTGCTGCGCGGAGCCGGGCGCGGGCCGACAGTGATCGTGTCGCCGTTGCTCGCGCTCATGCGCAACCAGGTGGCCGCCGCCGAACGGGCGGGGGTGGTGGCGGCCACCATCAACTCCGGCAATGTCACCGAGTGGGACGAGATCCATCAGCGGGTGGCCGAGGGCAGCGTCGACGTGCTGCTGGTGAGCCCGGAGCGGCTCAACAATCCGGATTTCCGCGATCAGGTGCTGCCGCGGCTGGCCGCCGACGCCGGGCTCGTGGTGATCGACGAGGCGCACTGCGTCTCGGACTGGGGCCACGATTTCCGGCCCGACTACCGCCGCATCCGCACCCTCATCGCGGATCTGGGGTCCGACGTCCCGGTGCTGGCGACCACCGCCACCGCCAACGACCGGGTCGTCACCGATGTGGCCGGACAGATCGGCACCGACACCCTGGTGCTGCGCGGCACCCTGGACCGCGAGTCGCTGCACCTGTCGGTGGTGCGATTCGACGACGCGGTGCAGCGCACGGCCTGGCTCGGCGAACAGCTGCACCGGCTGCCCGGCTCGGGCATCATCTACTGCCTCACCGTCGCCGCCGCGCACGACCTGGCCGACCTGCTGAACTCGCACGGCCACACCGTGGCCGCCTACACCGGTCAGACCGACCCGGCCGAACGCGAGGTGCTCGAGGCCGCGCTGCTGAACAACGAGGTCAAGGCGCTGATCGCCACCTCGGCGCTGGGTATGGGCTTCGACAAGCCCGATCTCGGCTTCGTCGTGCACGTGGGCGCGCCGTCCTCCCCCATCGCCTACTACCAGCAGGTGGGTCGCGCCGGGCGCGGCACCGACCGGGCCGAGGTGGTCCTGCTGCCCGGCCCCGAGGACGCCCGGATCTGGAGTTACTTCGCCTCCGTGGCCTTCCCGCGTGAGCACATCGTGCGCGCGGTACTGGCCGCGCTGGACCCGGACCGCCCGCTGTCCACGGTGGCGCTGGAACCGCTGGTGGAGCTGAACCGGTCGCGGCTGGAGATGGTGCTCAAGGTGCTCGACGTGGACGGGGCGGTGCGCCGGGTGCGCGGCGGCTGGCTGTCCACCGGCCAGGACTGGACCTACGACACCGAACGCTACGAACGCCTGGCCGCCGCCCGCGACAGCGAACAGCAGGCCATGATCGACTACCAATCCACCCCCACCTGCCGGATGACCTTCCTGCGCCGCCAGCTCGACGACCCCGGCCTGGCCGCCTTCGACGCCACCACTCCCGGCTGCGGGCGCTGCGACAACTGCACCGGCACCCGCCCCGACACCACCGTCGACGAGACCGCCGTCGCCGCGACCCGCGCCCGCCTGGACCGCCCCGGCCTCGACCTGGCCCCGCGCAAGCAGTGGCCCAGCGGGATGGCGAAACTGGGTGTGCCGCTCTCGGGCAAGATCACCGCGGGTGCCGAGACCGGCCGGGTCCTCGGCAGGCTCACCGACCTCGGGTGGGGCCGCCGCCTGCGCGCGCTGCTCGACGAGCCGGACGCACCCGTGCCCGACGCGGTGTTCGACGCCTGTATCGCGGTCCTGCGCGACTGGACCTGGGACACCCGCCCGGTCGCGGTGCTGGCCCTGGAATCCGCGCGCCACCCCCAGCTGACCACCAGCCTGGCGGCCCGGCTCGCGCAGGTCGGCAGGCTCGACGATCTCGGCACACTGCGCGACCGACCGGACCGCCCGCCGGTCTCGGCCGCGAACTCGGCGCACCGGGTGGCCGGGTTGTTCGACTCGTGGGAGGTGCCCGATCTGTCCGGCGTCGCCGGGCCGATCCTGCTCGTGGACACCCTCACCGACACCGGCTGGACGATGACGGTGGCCGCGCACGCCCTGCGCACCAGCGGCGCCGACGCCGTGCTGCCCTTCGCGCTGGCCACCCCGACCTGATCAGTCCGCGCGTGGGGGCTGCCCGCCCCCGCCGCGGTCCCGTACCCTCGAGCTCTACGCGCAGGTCAACCGGCCGAGACGGAGTCGTCGTGACATCCACCGCACCGAAGCTTCCCCCGCTGCCCGTGCTCCGCGCCCTGGATCGAGTGCGCGATCTGCTCGGCGGCCTGTACCGGCGGCTGGTCCCCGGGCACATCGCCCTGCTCGAATTGCAGATCGCCGGTTTCCTCTCCCAGGCCATCAGCGCGGCCGCCGACCTCGGGATCGCCGACGAGCTGGACGCGGGCCCGCGCACGGCGAGCCAGCTGGCGCGGGCACTCGACGTCGACGAGGAGGGCCTGCGCAGGCTGATGCGCCTGCTGGTGAGCTATCAGGTCTTCGGGCAGCGCCGCGACGGCGCCTACACCCTCACCCGGATGGGCACGGCCCTGCGCAGCGACGCCGAGGTGACGCTGCGGGATGTGGCCCGCTTCTTCGGCTCGCCGTTCCATCGCAGCCACTGGTCACATCTCAGCGACGCGGTCCGCACCGGCGAGGCGGTCGGCCCGGCCATCGACGGGGCGAGCTTCTTCGAGTACGCGGCCACCCACCGCGAGATCGGGGACCTGTTCGACCGGGCGATGTCCAGTGTCGGCACGCTCTCGATCGAACCGCTGCTCGCCGCCTACGATTTCGGCCGGTTCGACGCGCTGGTCGATGTCGGCGGCGGGCAGGGCAACCTGCTCGCGGAGATCCTGCGGCGGCATCCGGCCGCGCACGGCACCGTGTTCGACCTGCCCGGCGTGGTCGACGACCTGACCGCCGAGCTCGCCGAGGCCGGGCTGGCCGCCCGCTGCACGGTCGAGAGCGGGTCGTTCTTCGAGGAGGTGCCCGCGGGCGCCGACGCCTACCTGCTCAAGCACATCGTGCACGACTGGTCCGACGAGCGGGCCGAGCAGATCCTGCGCACCGTGCGCCGCGCGATGGCCCCCTCGGCGACGCTGCTGCTGATCGAGCTGGTGCTGCCCGAGCACGACCGGCCGCACCCGGGCAAGTTCATCGATCTGGAGATGCTGGTGAACACCGACGGCGGCCACGAACGCACCGAAACCCAGTTCCGCGACCTGCTCGCGCGCAGCGGCTTCACTCTCACCCGCACGGTGCCCACCGCCGCGCCGGACTGTGTGCTCGAAGCAGTGGCCCACTGACTCCCGCTCGACACGCCGCCGCCGATTAGGTGCGCGCCCGGGCACCAGTGCTTCAATGCGGCTATGACCAGGACCACATTTGCTCGAAACCTGATGGCCGTCGCCGCGGGCTGTGCGGCCGGATTCACCCTCTTCACCGCGCCCGCGCAGGCGACGAACGAGAACCCGCTCGACTGCGCCGGGGTACCGGGCGCCCAGGCCGCCGCCGACCGCGAGAGCGCCGCGCGCGGCATCCCGATCACCCCGCTGTGCTTCAGCGGCGGCCTCTACAGCGGCATCCACGCCGGTATCCCGCTGGCCGTGCTGAACCCGCTGACCATGCCCGGCACCGCGAGCGTGTGCATGGACGAGCGCGGAACCGTCGAGGCGGCGGCCAAGTTCGAATGGACCGACCGCGTCCACGTGATGCCGATGTGCATCCAGAACCGGGCGTTCGGGGTGTACGAGCTGTAGCCGCCCGCTGCCCCACCGCGCTGTGCTCCGCGGCGCGGTGGGCTCGCTCGGCTAGGGTTGCCGCTGTGGCCAAGTCAGCGACTCCGGCTGTCGAACTGCCGGTCGGCGAGCACACGGTGCGGGTGAGCAACCCGGACCGGGTGTACTTCCCCGAGCTGGGCGCGACCAAGCTCGACCTGGTGCGGTACTACCTGAGCGTGGGTGACGGCATCGTCAACGCGCTGCGCGACCGGCCGTGCATGCTGCACCGTTTCCCGAAGGGCCTCCCGGGCGGGAAAGTACACCAGAAGCGGCTGCCCGGCGGTGCGCCGGACTGGATCTCGACGGTGCGCGTGTACTTTCCGCGCTACGGCAGACACGCCGACGAATTGTGCGTCCAGCGACTCGCCGACGTCATCTGGGCGGTGCAGATGTCCACGGTCGAATTCCACCCCTGGAACTCCCGGGCCACCGACACCGAATCCCCCGACGAATGGCGCATCGACCTCGATCCCATGCCGGACTGCCCCTGGACACGGGTGCGGCGGGTGGCCGGGGTGGTGCACGAGGTGCTCGACGAGCTCGGGGCGGTCGGCTGGCCCAAGACCTCCGGCGGGTCGGGCCTGCACGTGTACGTGCGGATCGCGCCGGAGTTCGGCTTCCAGCAGGTCCGCCGGGCGGCACTGGCATTCGCGCACGAAGTGCGGCGGCGCGCGCCCGCCGACGTGACCACGGCCTGGTGGCGCAAGGACCGCGATCCGGCGCAGCTGTTCGTCGACTACAACCAGAACGCCCGCGACCACACCATCGCCGCCGCCTACTCGGTGCGCGGGGTGCCTGCCGCGACGGTCTCGACACCGGTGCGCTGGAGCGAGATCGACGCGATCCACCCCCGCGATTTCACCCTGTCCACCGTGCCCGCCCGCTACGCCGAACTCGGCGACATCCAGGCCGGGATGGACGACGCCGTCTTCGACCTCACCCCGCTGCTGGAACTGGCCGACCGGCACGGCGTCGACGAACCGGTCGACCTCGACGAGTGAGCGGAACCCTTCCGCGCGGGCTGATCGCCGGGCTGCGCTGGCGCGCCCGAGCGGGAAGAATCGACACTCGCACCCGGAGCCGCCGCGCGCCCCGGTCACGCCGATGACCCAGGAGGTCTCAGTGCAGGAACCCACGATCGCGATCGGACCCGATCAGCCTGCCTCGCGGCTGCTGGAGAAGGCCGTGCTCGGCGCGGGCGCGCGGATCGGCGCGCTGGCCGAGGCCGACGCGCTGATCTGGATCGGCACGCCGGGCGACTTCCCGCGGACGCTGCCCGGCTCCGTGCGCTGGGTCCAGCTGCCCGCCGCGGGCATCGAGGACTTCTTCGCGGCCGGGGTGTTCGAGGCCCACCCCAGCGTGACATTCACCTCCGCGGCGGGCGCGTTCGCCCACAGCGTCGCCGAGCACGCGCTCACGCTGCTGCTGGCCGGGGTGCGGTATCTGCCCGAGCATCTGCGCGCGAGCTCCTGGCGTCAGCGCGAGTTCTTCCCGCACGTCGGGTCGTTGCGCGGCAAGACGGTGACCATCGTCGGGGCGGGCGGGATCGGCCGGGCGCTGATCCCGCTGCTGGCGCCGCTGGGCGCGCACGTCATCGCGGTGAACCGCTCGGGGCGCCCGGTGACCGGGCCCGGCATTCCCGGCGATGTGGAGACCGTGCCCACCGAGCAGCTGGGCCGGGTGTGGTCGCACACCGACCACGTGGTGATCGCCGCGCCCGCGACCGCGCAGACCCGCCACCTCGTCGGCGCCGACGAGCTGGCCCGGCTCAAGCCGTCCTCGTGGGTGATCAATGTGGCCCGAGGCAGCCTGGTCGACACGGCGGCGCTGGTCGACGCGCTCGCGCGGGGCGTGATCGGCGGCGCGGGACTCGATGTCACCGAGCCGGAGCCGCTGCCCGACGGCCATCCCCTGTGGGACCTGCCGAACGCCATCATCACCCCGCACGACTCCAACCCACCGCAGCTGCGGCTGGCCGCCTTCGCCGATCACGTGGGCGCGAATGTGGCCCGGTTCGTCGCGGACGAGCCGCTCGCGGCGCTCATCGATCCGGCCCGCGGCTACTGAACGATCCGGTTCCCGCGCAACATTTCCGTTCGGATGTATGACAGGTGAACGGTAGGCCGGAATCGGACAGTACGGATAGGCTGTCCTGGTCCTGGCTCGGTAAGGATGGGATCGGCAATGGGATGGACCTTCACCGCTGACGAATTCGCGCACGTCTGGCGGGAATCGGGTCAGGATCGCCTGCCGTTTCCGATCCGGGTGCTGGAATCACCGCACACCGAACACGAGGCCACCCGGCTGCGCGCCGGACTCGATCAGCGACTACCCGGCGGCGGTGATCCCGACCTGACCGCCTGTCTGCGGATCATCGCCGCACCCCACGCCCGGATCGTGCTGGTCGGCGGCGGGCACACACCGGGCAGCGAGGTCCGCCTGCTCGCCTGCGCCGTCTACGACCGGGCCGTGCTGGTGCGCCAGGAACCCGGCAACCGGCCCGATTACGGTGGCAGCGTCCGGGTTTCGATCGGGCACACCGCCGGAATGGGCGCCCGGATCACCGCGTGTCTGCCCGACACGCCGCCGGGTCGCGAACCCGCACGCGAGGCCGCCACCGAGGCCGTGCGCGACGAGGAGACGGTGATCGCCACCCACCCGGCGGTGCCCCGTATCCAGCGATTATTGCGGCGCAGGCACACCGCCGAGGGCCATATCCGCATCGAGACGGGGCTGGACCGCGACACGCCAGCCCCGCCGGTGCACTACAGCTGGATCGACGTCGCCGGAGACGGCCGCTACCTGCTCCGAGCAGGGGAAACGGTGCACGTGGTGCCCGCGACGACCGGTCAGCTCGCCGCCCAGCTCCAGCGCAGGTTGGCACCGGCGCACAGTTCGCACAGCAGACGGTCCGGCTAGCCTGGACCGCAGACGCATCATCTGGAGGGGAGACGCGATGACGATCGAGAGCAGCCGGGCCGAGATCTCCCGGTTCCGCACCGCCGCCGCGACGGGGACGCTGAAGTTCGAACCCGAGGCCGCGCGCCGCTGCGCACAGCTCTACGAACAGCAGGCCGACCAGCTCGGGCAGTTACGTCAGCGCCTCGAATCCGCGTCCGAGGCAGGCGGTTTCGGAGGTTTCGTCTCCGCGCAGCAGCTGCAGGCCGGTTTCGCGCACAAGGCCCGCGACGCGGCCTCGCTCATCGATCACTACATCGAGGCGGCCTACCGGATGAAAGAGGCGTTCCTGCTCAGCGGGGGCCTCTACGACGAGGCCGATGCCGCGGCCGCCGCCGCCCTGCGCGCCGTCGAAACCCGGATGCGCTGATGAGCGGAACCGACCCCACCTACATCAGCGCCATGGAGCATTTCGAATCCATGCCGCACGAACAGATCTACGCCCGCACCCAGCAGATCGACGCCGGGGCCGTGCTCGGCGCGTCGATGGCCTGGCTGGAGGCCGCGGCGGCGCTGAGCACCACCATGCCGATCACCAAGGCCGATGCCGACCGGGTGATCAACGAGGCGGGCTGGGAGGGCGCCGCCGCCGAGGCCGCCTTCGCCAGCACCCGCAGCTTCGCCGCCGCCCTCGACGACCTGGCCGGGGTCGCCGCGGAGGTCGGCGCCCGGCTCGGCGGGGTGGCGGCCGCCGCCGAGGCGGTGAAACTGGCCGTGGTCGCGCCCGGCGATTCGGGCCCCATCGGCACCATCGCGCGGCTGCTGGAATCGGCCCAGGTGATCGACGCCCAGATGGCGGCCGAGGCCCTACGCCAGGAAGCCGTGCTGGCCATGAACATGATCTACAAGCCCGCGTACTCCCTCGCGGGCACCGGCGTCCCCGCCCTCCCCGCACCACCCGGCACCCGGGGCCCGGAATCACCCGCCCCACAGAACGGTTCACCGTCCAGACCGCAGACTTCACCGGGCCAGCCGCAGGTGGACACGCCGCAAGGCACTGCGCCGGAAGACAATTCACCCCAGAACCCCGGCACCTCGACACCGCCCGCTGTGGATGCCCCGGCACCGACCGACAGCGCACCGAAAAGCCCGGCGCCAACGGCTCCCCCATCGACAGACAGCGCCCCAACGCCTGCCGAAAGTACTCCGGCACCGACCGACAGCGCACCCGAAAGCCCGGCACCCACAACTCCTCCACCGACCGACAGCACCCCGGCGCCTGCCGAAAACACCCCGGCACCAACGACTCCGGCGCCGGGCGCCCCCGAGGCGACCGTTCCTCCGTCGACCCCGAGTACGCCCGAACCCACAGAACCTCCGGCGCCGAATACGTCCGAAACGACGGCACCACCGTCTGCCCCTGCCCCTGCGCCCCAGGCCGATCCGCAACCCCCGGAAGCGCCCGCACCCTCCAGCGAGGCACCCGCGCCTCCCGCACCGACACAACAGGAATCGACCCCGACCACCACCGAAGCCCCGGCACCTACCCAGGACCAGCCGCCGCTCCCGAACCCGGAGCCACCGCAGCCGAGCCCGCCCACGGCGCAGGAGCCGCCGACTCCGGACCAGCCCGCACCCCCACCGGATGCTCCGGCACCGCCGTCGAACGAGGCTCCCCCTCCGGTGGAACAGCCTGCGCCCCAGCAGGTTCCGGCTCCGCTACCCGGACCGGTCCCCGGCGGACCCGACATGTCCGACCCGGGTGGTCAACCGGGTGTCACCGGGCCGATCCCCGGCGCGCAGAGCCCCCAGCCCGCACCGGCCCCACCCCCGCTGTCTCCGGCGGACCTGGACCAGCCAGGAGTCATCCCGCCCCGCCCCTGATCGAAGTCTCGCGGCCGCCTGGGTGACCAGGCGGGGTGAGAAAGGGGCGACCTCTCAGCCGGGAAGTGCTCGCGACTGATCGCCTGGGTGCCCGGTGGGCCGAAGGTTCCCCGGCGGTGCAACCCGCCCGATCCGGCAGCGCGAAGCAAGGCATCGCGATCTGGGCGCCGGGGACGCCGCTCGGACCTCGACCAGGTCGTCGGCGTGGATGACGACCCGGCGAGATGAGCAGGGCGACTGCTGTCCACCGGCGAATTGCTCGCGGGCGGGACGAGAAACGGGCAACCCGCTCTCCGTCGGCGAAATCCTCGCGGGCAAGACGAGAAACGGGCAACCCGCTCACCGCCTGTGAAATGCCAGCGGCCCGGGCGGGGGCCGGAGTGCCCCGTGGCGCATCCGCCCGATCCGGCAGTGCGGAGCAGGGCGACGGGGCCCGGCGTGTGGACTCAGACCTTGACCAGGTCGTCGGCGTGGATGACCGGGCGTTGCATGGTGTCGGGGAGGTCGGTGGTGGAGCGGCCGAGCATGGTGGTGAGTTCGGTGCTGTCGTATTCGACGACGCCGCGGGCGATGACCTGGTTGTCGGGGCTGACCAGGTCGACCACGTCGCCGCCGAAGAAGCGGCCGCGGATGCCGGTGATGCCCGCGGCGAGCAGGGAGCGGCGTTCGGTGACGGCGGTGACGGCGCCCGCGTCGAGCAGAACGGCGCCGCGGGTGTCGGCGGCGTGGCGGACCCAGAACTTGCGGCCGGACAGGCGGACCGGGCGGGCGGCGAAGGCGGTGCCGACGGTGCCGTCGGTGAGGGCGGTCGCGGCCTCGGCGGCTGAGGCCAGCAGGACCGGGATGCCCGCGTCGGCGGCGAGGCGGGCGGCGGAGAGCTTGGAGGCCATGCCGCCGGTGCCGAGCGCGCCGCCGCTGCCCGCGATGACACCGTCGAGATCGGCGCTGCCGCGGACCTCGGGAATGAAGCTGGCGGCGCCCTTGCGCGGGTCGCCGTCGTAGAGCCCGGCGACATCGGAGAGCAGGATCAGCGCGTCGGCGCCGACCAGGTGCGCCACCAGGGCGGCGAGGCGGTCGTTGTCGCCGAAGCGCAGTTCCTCGGTGGCGACGGTGTCGTTCTCGTTGACCACCGCGACCGCGCCGAGCGAGCGCAGCCGGTCCAGGGTGCGCTGGGCGTTGCGGTGGTGCTCGCGGCGGGCGAAATCGTCGGCGGAGAGCAGGATCTGGCCGACGGTGCGGTCGTACCGGGCGAAGGAGGTGCCCCAGGCGTGCGCGAGGGCGAGCTGGCCGACACTGGCGGCGGCCTGTTTGGTGGCGAGGTCCTTGGGCCTGCGCGACAGGCCGAGCGGCGCGATGCCCGCGCCGATCGCGCCCGAGGACACGACCACCACATCCGACCCCGCGCGCATCCGCGCTTCCACGGCGTCGGCGAGCCGGTCCAGCCGGTCGGTGTCGAGACCGCCCTCGAGGCTGGTCAGCGCCGACGATCCGATCTTCACCACGACCGCGCGCGCCGACACGATGGCCTGGCGCGCCGCGCTCAGTTCCGAACTCACCCGCATTGCTCTACTCCCTGCACCGCGATCACCGTCGTCGACGGTCCCGGCTCACGCCGGTGACCCACCGCAGTATGCCGATCGAACGACCGCGCACGACACCGGTTTTCCGGCCGGGCCGCCGCGGCCGGACCCTACTTCCCGTTCTCGTCGAGCAGGCCGCGGCGCGCCCGCGAGGCGTGCTTGCGCTCGGCCGCGCCGACCCGGTCGTTGTTCTCCAGTCGCACGTCGGTCCCTCGGCCGGTCGGCACGATGTCGACGCCCGCGGCGACCTGCGGCTCCCATTCGAACGACACGTCGCCGATGGTCACCGAGCAGCCCGGCTCGGCGCCCTGCTTGACCAGCTCGGCCTCCACACCCAGCCGCGCGAGACGATCGGCGAGGTAGCCCACGGCCTCGTCGTTGTCGAACTGGGTCTGGCGCACCCACCGCTCCGGGCGGGTACCGCGCACGATGAAACCGCCGGGCTCCTGCGGATCGGCGATCACGCTGAAACCGGACTCGTCGGCCGCGATCGGGCGGATCACCGGGCGCTTCGCGGCGGCCTTGGGGTGATCCTCGCGGTACTGGCGGACCATGTCGGCCAGCGCGAAGGTCAACGGGCGCAGGCCCGCCCGGCTCACCGCGGAGATCTCGAACACCGGCCAGCCGCGTTCGGTGAACTCGGCGGTCACCATCTCGGCCAGCTCGGCCGCGTCGGGGACATCGGTCTTGTTGAGGATCACCACGCGCGGCCGGTCGGCCAGCTCGCCCAGGCTCGCGTCCCCGGACAGCGCGGGCTTGTAGGCGGCCAGTTCGGCCTCGAGCGCGTCGACATCGGAGACCGGGTCGCGGCCGGGTTCCAGGGTGGCGCAGTCGACCACGTGCGCGAGCACCGCGCAGCGTTCCAGATGGCGCAGGAAGTCCAGGCCGAGGCCGCGGCCGTCGCTGGCGCCGGGGATCAGGCCGGGCACGTCGGCGACGGTGAAGGTGGTATCGCCGGAGGCCACCACGCCCAGGTTCGGGACCAGGGTGGTGAACGGGTAGTCGGCGATCTTGGGCTTGGCGGCGGAGAGCACCGACACCAGCGAGGACTTGCCCGCCGACGGGAACCCGACCAGGCCGACGTCGGCGACCGACTTCAGCTCCAGGACCAGGTCGAGCTCTTCGCCCTCTTCGCCGAGCAGCGCGAAACCGGGCGCCTTGCGCGCCTTGGACGCCAGCGAGGCATTGCCCAGGCCACCGCGGCCGCCCTTGGCGACGACGAACTGGTTGCCCACGCCGACCAGGTCGACGACGACCTTGCCGTCGCCGTCGACCACCACGGTGCCGTCGGGCACCTTGAGCACCAGGTCGGTGCCCTGCTTGCCGTCGCGGTTGCCACCCTCGCCCGGCTTGCCGTTGCCCGCCTTGGCGTGCGGGTGGAAGTGGAAGTCGAGCAGGGTGTGGACATTGGCGTCGACTTCGAGGATCACGTCCCCGCCGTTGCCGCCGTTGCCGCCGTCGGGCCCGCCGAGCGGCTTGAACTTCTCACGATGCACCGAGGCGCAACCGTGTCCACCTCTACCGGCACGAACATGCAGCACGACGCGGTCGATGAATTTGGACATGGGTTGATCCTCCTCCTTCTGACTGGTCGTTGGCGGTAGGGGGTGACGGACACGACAGAGCGGGTCAGGGAAACAACCCTGACCCGCTCCGGTGTCCGTGGGGAGCCGACGCTCCAGGCGGTCAGGCCTGGACCGGCTCCGGGACGACGATGTTGACGGTCTTGCGGCCACGCTTGGTGCCGAACTCGACCGCGCCCGCCGCGAGGGCGAACAGGGTGTCGTCGCCACCACGACCGACGTTCACGCCGGGGTGGAAGTGGGTTCCGCGCTGACGGACCAGGATCTCGCCCGCGCTGACCTTCTGGCCACCGAAGCGCTTCACGCCGAGGCGCTGGGCGTTGGAATCACGACCGTTCCGGGAGCTGGATGCACCCTTCTTATGTGCCATTGCTTCGTCTCCTCGGGAATTCTTACTTGATGCCGGTGACCTTGATGACCGTCAGCGGCTGACGGTGACCCTGGCGCTTGTGGTAGCCGGTCTTGTTCTTGAACTTGTGGATCCGGATCTTCGGGCCCTTGGTCTGGTCGACGACCTCGGCGGCCACGGAGATCTTGGCCAGCTTGTCGGCGTCGGTGGTCAGCTCGGCGCCGTCGACGACGAGAACCGGGGTCAGGGCCACGGCGGTGCCGGGCGCGCCCTCGATCTTCTCGACCTTCACCAGGTCACCGACCGCGACCTTGTACTGCTTTCCGCCGGTCTTGACGATTGCGTACGCTGCCATCGGTCGGCTTCCTCCACTCACGTTGGTCCTGCACATGTTCGCGCCACAAACTGCGACGCGGTATTTCTGGGCTCATCCCCGCATCGGCGGGGGAAGAACTTCGGCTGCCTGCGGAATCATCCGGCCGTGCGGCCGGATGCTCAATCGCGGGGCAGCGACCGACCTAGGCTACCAGAACGGTTACCGCTCCCCCAATTCGGCCGGTCAAGGCCGAATCGAGGGAGCGCCGGATCAATTCGTGCCGTCCGCCGGGGCGCCCGCGGGACGGCCCACCGCGCGCCTGCGCGGCTTGCGTTCCGGGACCACCACCGGTTCCGCGGCGAAGTCCACCACGGCCGTGGGCGGCTGCTCGCTCGCCGAGAGGACGAACACCGCGCCCGCGCTGTCCGGCGCGGGAGCCGCGGTCGAACGGGCCACCCGGCGCCTGCGGGTCCGGGGTGCGGGCTCCTCGGCGACGGGGGCGGGCTCGGGCTCGGCTGCGGGCTCGGCGACCGCCACCTCGGGCTCGACGGCAGCGGCTTCGGCCTCGGCGGCTTCGGCCGCTGGCTCGGCGATCGTGGCCTCGGTGACCGCGTCGGCTTCGACAGCGGCCTCGGCGTCAGCAGCCGCTTCCGGCTCGGCCGGGATGACCCCGGTCAGCGCCGGGCTCTCCGTGGCCGTCTCCGCCTGCGCACCCGCGTTCCGGCTCGCCCGCCGCGACCGCGAACGCGACCGCCTGGCCGGTTCGGCGGGCGCCTGCGTGGTCTCCGCCTCGGCGGTCACGGTCTCGGCGGTCGCCTCGTCGGCGGACTCGCCCTCCTCGCCGTGGTGGGCGGCCATCGCGAGCGCGACCGGGTGGGCCCGCTTGACCGCGATGTCCTCCTCCCCGTGCTCGGGGTGCGGCGCGGTGCCGTTGGACGCCGGGGTGGCGGCCGCGGGCTGCTTGTCGCGGTCCTTGTCCTTGCCGCGGCGGCGCCGCGTTCCGCCCTCCTTGGCCCGCGGCTCCTCGGCCGAGGACCCGGCGTCGACCGGGTAGGAGTGCACCAGGATGCCCCGGCCGTGGCAGGTCTCACAGGTGGTGGAGAACGCCTCGACCAGGCCGGTGCCGAGCTTCTTGCGGGTCATCTGGACCAGGCCCAGCGAGGTGACCTCGGAGACCTGGTGCCGGGTGCGGTCGCGGCCGAGCGCCTCGGTGAGGCGGCGCAGCACCAGATCGCGGTTGGACTCGAGCACCATGTCGATGAAGTCGACGACGATCATGCCGCCGATATCGCGCAGCCGCATCTGGCGCACGATCTCCTCGGCCGCCTCCAGATTGTTCTTGGTGACGGTCTCCTCGAGGTTCGACGAGCCCGAACCGGTGAACTTGCCGGTGTTGACGTCGACGACGGTCATCGCCTCGGTGCGGTCGATCACCAGGGTGCCGCCGGAGGGCAGCCACACCTTGCGGTCGAGCGCCTTGGCCAGCTGCTCGTCGATCCGGAAGGTGTCGAACACGTCGACGCCGTTGTTCTCGTGCCGGTTCACCCGCGGCAGCAGGTCCGGCGCGACGGTGCGCACGTAGTTCTCGACCGTGGTCCAGGCGCGGTCACCCTCGATGACCAGCTTGGCGAAGTCCTCGTTGAACAGATCGCGGATGACCTTGACCAGCATGTCCGGCTCTTCGTAGAGCGCCTTGGGTGCCTCCTTGCCCGCACCCTTCGAGGCCTCCTCGATGGTGCGCCAGGTGGCCTGCAGCCGCTCGACGTCACGGGCCAGTTCGGCCTCGCTGACACCCTCGGACGCGGTCCGGATGATCACGCCCGCGTCGGCGGGCACGATGTCGCGCAGGATCTCCTTGAGCCGCTTGCGCTCGGTGTCGGGCAGCTTGCGGCTGATCCCGGTGGAGGTGCCACCCGGCACGTACACCAGGAAGCGGCCCGCGAGCGAGATCTGGGTGGTCAGGCGGGCGCCCTTGTGCCCGACCGGGTCCTTGGAGACCTGCACCAGCACCTGATCGCCCGGCTTGAGCGCCTGCTCGATCTTGCGTTCCTTACCGCCCAGACCGGCGGCCTCCCAGTTCACCTCACCGGCGTAGAGCACGCCGTTGCGGCCGCGGCCGATGTCGATGAACGCCGCCTCCATGCTGGGCAGCACGTTCTGCACCTTGCCGAGGTAGACATTGCCCACCATCGACGCCTGGCCGGAACTGGTGACGAAGTGCTCGACGAGGATGTTGTCCTCGAGCACCGCGACCTGGGTGGTGATCTGGTGACCCGGCGCGTGCTCGGCGGCGTCGAAGGACTTCTCGCGCACGACCATCACCCGGTCCACCGCCTCGCGGCGGGCCAGGAACTCCGACTCGGTCAGGATCGGCGGACGGCGGCGCCCGGCCTCGCGGCCGTCGCGGCGGCGCTGGCGCTTGGCCTCGAGCCGGGTGGACCCGGAGATGCCCTGCACCTCGTCGGACCCGGAGCGGCCGCGGCTCTTGTTGCGCGGCTCGCGCTCGTGCACGACGGTGTTGGGCGGATCGTCGTCGGCGGTGGCGTCCTCACCGGACTCGCCACCGACCTTGCGACGCCGACGGCGACGGCGGCGACGGCTCGCGCCCTCGGGCAGGGCGTCCTCGTCGTCCTCGTCGGAGTCGTCGGTCTGCTCGGCGGTCTCGGTGCTCGGCTCGCTCGTGGTGGCAGCGGGCTCGTCGTCGGTGTCGGACTCGTCGGTCTCGGTGTCGTCGCCGTCGGCGGACTGCTCGCCGCGACCGCGGCCCCGGCCCCGGCGGCCGCGGCGGCGACGGCGCGGCTGGCCGTCGGCGTCGTGGTCACCGGACTGGTCGGTGTCGGTGTCGGTCTCGGTGGTCTCGGCGACGGGGGCCTCGGCAGGCTCGGCCTCGGCCACCGTGGGCTCGGCCTCGCGCTCCTCGGCGGCGGGCTCGTCGGTGCGCTTGGCGCGCGTGCTGCGGCGGCGCTTGCGGGCCTCCTCGGCGGCGGTGGCGTCCGGCGGCAGGAACAGCGGCGCGGCCACGGCGGGCGCCTCGAAGGCGACCGGCTCGGCGGGGGCGGGGGTCTCGGTCTCCCGGTGGGTGAACAGCCCGGTGTGCGCGTCATCGGCCGTAGAGGGGAAGACCTCGTCGGTGCGCGCCACCTCGGGGGCGGAGAACAGTGCCGCGGCGGGCGCGGAGGTGGTGTCGGCCGGTTGCTCGGCGGCGGGGGTGGCGGCGGTCGGCGCCGGGGATGCTGGGGATTCGCCGGTCGCGGTGTCGGCGGCGATCGCGTCGCGCACGGTCTCGGCGACCGCCCGGTCGACATTGGATTGGACGCTGCGCGCCTCGGTTCCCAGTTCGGCCAGTTTGGCCAGGATGCGCTTGCTGGTTACTCCCAGTCGCTTGGCCAGTGCATGAACTCGAATTCGCTCCGGCAATTGATCGGCATCCTGTTGTGTTGTGTCCAGCGGCTCTTGATCGGCCACGAAGTCTCCTCGGGCCCCCGGGCGCGTCCATCCCCGGTACGGGTGTACGCGGCCGACGCGGGGGCATCGTCCGTGCACCTCGCACCCGATGGTGCGAGGGTCATCTGGTCTCGCCCCGTGTCCCCGGTCGCGCCTGGAAATCGATCATCTGGCGGGCCAACCGGTCACACGGCGCCTGGCTGTACGGCGACGCCGCGTTTCGAGCGCTCATCCAGCGTGCCGGTGCGGGCGTCCCCAGCAACAGGGTCGTCCGTGGCAGCGATGATCGGCATCCAACCGCGGTGTCATCCGGTCATGTCCGGCGCCGCTGTCACGTACCTGCGCGACAGGGTTCGGCATCGAACACGTCCGTAGTCAGTATCCCATATGGTTCGCGCGGGGATCGCCATCGGCGCAACTCGCGCGAACTCGCCTCACTCGAGCTCGCCGCGCCCAGCAGGGGCGCGACGAGCGAGGACAGCAGATCAAGCAGGAAATTCGGGGAACCAGAGCGCGATCTCGCGCTTGGCGGACTCGGGCGAGTCGGAACCGTGGACGAGGTTGAACTGGGTCTCCAGACCGAAGTCACCACGGATGGTGCCGGGGGTGGCCTTCTCGACCGGGTCGGTGCCACCGGCGAGCTGACGGAACGCGGCGATCGCGCGCGGGCCCTCCAACACGGCCGCCACGACCGGGCCCGAGGTGATGAACTCGATGAGCGAGCCGAAGAACGGCCGCTCGGCGTGCTCGGCGTAGTGCTCTTCGGCGAGCGCCACGGACACGTTCTTCAGCTCCAGGGCCTTCAGGGTGAGGCCCTTGCGCTCGATGCGCGCGAGCACCTCGCCGACGAGTCCACGGGAGACACCGTCCGGCTTGATGAGTACCAACGTCTGCTCAGTCACGCGCTAACCCTAGCGGCGCGCCCGCTCCCGCGCCGATCGGGGCCCGGGCCGGGGCGGGCGATCAGCCCCGGCGCATCCGCTGGCTCGGCAACAGCCCCGCGTCCATCCGGCGCTGAACATCCGCGCGCAGCACCAGGATGAAGGCCCACACCGCGGCGAACACCAGCCCGATGATGCCGATCGAGAGATGGATGAAGGTGCCCAGCAGCAACAGCACCTGCAGGCCGAGGTTGAACGGGATCGCCCACGGCTTGCGCTGCACACCGGCGCCCAGGATCATCAGCACCGACAGCGTCACCAGGTAGGTGCCGGAGAACCAGGTCACCCCGCCGCCGACATCGGCGACCACCGGCAGCGCCAGCAGCACCACGATGGCCTCGAGGACCAGGGTGCCCGCCATGACACCGCGCAGCCCCTTCCACGGATCGGTGGCCGGGGGTGGAACCTCACTCATGACGGAGCCTTTCCGAACAGGGCGCGCGCGGCGCCCGCGGTCACCACCGACCCGGTGACAATCACGCCCGCGCCCGAGATCACATCGCCGTCGTCACCGGCCTGCTCGGCCAGCGCGATCGCCGATTCCAGCGCGTCGGGCAGGGTGTCGGCGGTGATCACCCGTTCGTCGCCGAAGCGCTGCACGGCCAGGTCGGCCAGGGCGTCGACGTCCATCGCCCGCGGTGAGCCGTTGCTGGTGACGACGATCTCGTCGAACACCGGCTCGAGCGCGTCGAGGATGCCCGCCGCGTCCTTGTCGGACAGCACCGCGACCACGCCGACCAGCTTGCGGAAGTCGAACTCGGTGGTCAGGGTGTTCGCCAGCGCGTGCGCGCCTGCCGGGTTGTGCGCGGCGTCGACGAAGATGGTCGGCGCGTTGCGCAGGCGCTCCATCCGGCCCGGGCTGGCCACGCTCGCGAAGCCCGCGCGCACCGCGTCGATGTCGAGCTGACGCTCGGCGCCCGCGCCGAAGAACGCCTCCACCGCGGCCAGCGCCAGCGCGGCATTGCGCGCCTGGTGCTCGCCGTGCAGCGGCAGGAAGATCTCGTCGTAGACGCCACCGAGTCCCTGCAGGGTCAGCAGCTGCCCGCCGACGGCGACGGCGCGTTCCAGCGGCCGGAACTCCGCGCCCTCGCGCGCCACCGCCGCGTCGGCCTCGACGGCGCGGCGCAACAGCACGTCCATCACCTCGGGCTCCTGCTGGGCGATCACCGCGACGGTGTCGACCGGGATCAGCTGCTCGGGGGCGCGCTTGATGATCCCGGCCTTCTCCTTGGCGATCGACTCGAGGTCGGGGCCGAGGTAGTCGGTGTGGTCCAGGCCGATCGGGGTGATCACCGCGACCTGCCCGTCGATCACATTGGTGGCGTCCCAGGTGCCGCCCATGCCGGTCTCGACCACGGCCACGTCCACCGGCGCCTCCGCGAAGGCCGCGTAGGCCATGCCGGTGAGCACCTCGAACTTGCTCATCGCCGGGCCGCCCGCCGCGGCGGACTGCTGGTCGATCATCGCGATGTAGGGCTCGAACTCGCGGTAGGTCTCCACGTAGCGGGCCGGGCTGATCGGGGTGTTGTCGATGCTGATCCGCTCGGTCGCCAGCTGCAGGTGCGGGCTGGTGATCCGGCCGGTGCGCCGGTGCAGGGCGGTGAGCAGCGCGTCGATCATCCTGGTCACCGACGTTTTGCCATTGGTGCCCGCGATGTGGATGGCCGGGTAGTTGCGCTGCGGGTTGCCCAGCAGGTCCATCAGGGTGCTGATCCGGGTGAGCGAGGGCTCGATCTTGGTTTCGGGCCAGCGCTTGTCCAGCTCGGCCTCGACCAGGGCCAGCTCGGCCAGCTCGACCGGGGAGGGACCGCCACCGAGCCGGGCCGCCTCGTAGTCCTCGCCCCCGAACCGCGGGTCCGGCTCGGTATCGCTCATTTGGCGCTCAGCTCCGCGAGGCGGGCGCCGATGCGGGCGACCTCGGCGGCGGCCACGTCACGGCGGCCGGTGATCTTGTCGACCACCTGCTGGGGCGCCTTGGCCAGGAACTCCGCGTTGCCGAGCTTGGCGGTGGTCTGATCGAGGTCCTTCTGCGCGGCCGCGAGGTCCTTCTCCAGCCTGCGGCGCTCGGCGACGAGGTCGATGGCGCCGGAGGTGTCGAGCTGCACGGTGACCGTGGCGTTCGACAGGCGCACCTGCACCTCGGCGGTGGTGGCGAAGTCGTCACCCGGTTCGGTGAGCCGGGCGAGGTTGGCCACCGGGGCGGCGAAGCCGGTCAGGCCCGCCTCGTCCAGGCCGACCAGGGTGGCCTTCACCTTCTGCTTGTCGGCCAGGCCCTGGTCGCTGCGGAAGCGGCGGATCTCGGTGATCAGGCGCTGCGCGTCGGCGACCCGCTGGGCGGCGACGGTATCGGTGGCGACGCCGCTGGCGGCGGGCCACGGCGCGACCACAACGGACTCGCCGCCGGTCAGCGCCTTCCACAGGGTCTCGGTGACGAACGGGATCACCGGGTGCAGCAGGCGCAGCACCGCGTCGAGCACGGTGCCCAGCACCACCGCGGTGCTCTCGGCGCGCGCGTCGGACTCGGCGAACTGCACCTTGGACAGCTCCAGGTACCAGTCACACAGCTCGTCCCAGGCGAAGTGGTAGAGCGCCTCGCAGGCCTTGCCGAACTCGTAGGCGTCGAAGGCCGCGTCGACCTCGGCGCGCACCTCGTCGAGCCGGTCGACGATCCAGCGGTCGGTGTCGGTGAGCGTCTCGCGCGGGGGCAGCTCGCCCGAGCGCGCGCCGTTCATCAGCGCGAACTTGGTGGCGTTGAACAGCTTGGTGACGAAGCTGCGCGAGGCCAGCGCGTGCGGTTCGCCGACCGAGAGGTCGCCGCCGGGCTGGGCGCCGCGGGCCAGGGTGAAGCGCAGCGCGTCGGCGCCGTAGGAGTTGATCCAGTCCAGCGGGTCGATGCCGTTGCCCCGCGACTTCGACATCTTCTTGCCGTGCTGGTCGCGGATGAGGCCGTGCAGGAAGACGTCCTCGAACGGCACCTGCTTCTGGCCGCCCTTGCCGACGGTGAGCGCAGGGTCGTCGCTGACGAACATGCCGAACATCATCATCCGGGCCACCCAGAAGAACAGGATGTCGTAACCGGTGACGAGCACGCTGGTGGGATAGAACTTCGCCAGCTCCGGGGTGGCCTCGGGCCAGCCCATGGTGGAGAACGGCCACAGGCCCGAGGAGAACCAGGTATCGAGCACGTCCGGGTCCTGCACCCAGCCCTCGGGGGCTTCCTCGTCCGGGCCGAGGCAGACGATCTCGCCCTCGGGGCCGTACCAGATCGGGATGCGGTGGCCCCACCACAGCTGCCGCGAGATGCACCAGTCGTGCATGTTGTCGACCCAGTCGAACCAGCGCGGTTCCTGGCTGGCCGGGTGGATCTTCACGTCGCCGTCGCGCACCGCGTCACCGGCGGCCTTGGCCAGCGACTCGACCTTGACCCACCACTGCATGGACAGGCGCGGCTCGATCGGCTCGCCGGAGCGCTCGGAGTGGCCGACGCTGTGCGCGTAGGGCCGCTTCTCGGCGACCACGCGGCCCTCGGCGGCCAGGCGCTCGCGCACCTTCACCCGGGCCTCGAAGCGGTCCATGCCGTCGAATTCGGTTCCGGTGCCGGTGATCCGGCCGCCCTCGTCCATGATCGTGGGCATCGGCAGGTTGTGCCGCAGACCCATCTCGAAGTCGTTGGGGTCGTGCGCGGGGGTGATCTTCACCGCGCCGGTGCCGAACTCCGGGTCGACGTAGTCGTCGGCGATGATCGGGATCTGGCTGCCGGTGATCGGGTGGTAGACGGTGGTGCCGATCATCGCCGCGTAGCGCGGGTCATCCGGGTGCACGGCCACGGCGGTGTCGCCGAGCATCGTCTCCACGCGGGTGGTCGCCACCACGACGTGCGGTTCGTTGTCGTCGAGCGAGCCGTAGCGCAGCGAGACGAGCTCGCCCTCGACGTCCTTGTAGTCCACCTCGAGGTCGGAGATACCGGTCTTCAGCACCGGCGACCAGTTCACCAGGCGCTCGGCCCGGTAGATCAGGCCCGCGTCGAACATGCGCTTGAAGATGGTGCGGACCGCGCGGGACAGCGTGTCGTCCATGGTGAAGCGGTCGCGGCTCCAGTCCACGCCGTCACCGAGCGCGCGCATCTGCCACTGGATGGCACCGCCGGACTCGCGCTTCCAGTCCCAGACCTTGTCGATGAACAGCTCGCGGCCGAATTCCTCTTTGGTCTTGCCGTCGGCGGCGAGCTGCTTCTCCACCACACTCTGGGTGGCGATGCCCGCGTGGTCCATGCCCGGCAGCCACAGCACCTCGTAGCCCTGCATCCGCTTGCGGCGGGTGAGGGTGTCCATGAGCGTGTGGTCGAGGGCGTGGCCCATGTGCAGGGTGCCGGTGACATTCGGCGGCGGCAGCACGATCGAGTACGCGGGCTTGCCGCTGCTCGCGTCCGCGCCGAAGTATCCGGCCGCTACCCAGCCCTCGTACAGGTCGGCCTCTACCTCGCCGGGGTTCCAGCTCTTGGGCAGGGCATCGGCACGATTACGCGAGTTGTCTGGGGCTGCGCTGGTCACTCACCAATCCTAAGGGCCCCGCCAACCCGCCCCGTCTCGGGGGACGTTCGCGTCGATGCCCGGAAAACAGAGACGGAACCTTCGATGGATGAGGGACACCGAAGATTCCGTCTACTGCTGTCGACCCTACCGACGTTTCGACGCCGTACGCAGAATCCATATGTAATTCTCAGTTTCGCCCGGTGGCCTTGGGATTCCGCACACCGACGCACCGCGCGACACGCGGAAAGTGTTGTCGGACAACCCTCCCGGGGAAAATTGGGGGTGATCCCGGATTGCCGAATTGTCCGTTTTCACGGAGATTGGAGAGGGTGACGCCGCCGCTCGATTCCGCCGCCTCCCCCGCTCCCCCGCGCACCGTCGCCCCGGTCGACCTGGTCGACCTGCGCGCGAGCGAGGTCGCGGAGCTCCACTACCCCGCCGCCAGCGTGCTGGTCTTCGCCGGTGTGCCCGGCGCGGGCAAATCCACCGCCCTGCACCGCTTCTTCGCCGCGGGCCCCGAAGCAGAACAGCCGGTGCGCTCGGCCTCGGGCGCGCTGGTGCTCGACTCGCACCACACCCGCAACCGGCTCCGGCACCGGCTGGGCGCGGTGCCGTACGCGCTGTGGCGCCCGCTGGTGCATCTGGCGCACTACCGCGCGATCCGTGACGCGCTGCGCGGCACCGAGGGCCCGGTCGCCGTGCACGACTGCGCCACCTTCGGCTGGAGCCGCAGGCTCATCACCCGCTGGGCCGCGGCCGGGCGGCGCGAGCTGCACCTGGTGCTCATCGATGTGCCCGCGCCGCAGGCCAGGCACGGTCAGGTCACCCGGGGCCGCCGGGTGAACGGGCTGGCCTTCACCGCGCACTGCCGCCGCTGGGAACGGATGATGCGCGAGCTGGGCGCCCGGCCCGGCACCCCGGCACCCACCGGCGCGCCGCTGGCCTCGGGCTCGGTGGTGATCATCGACCGCCCGACGCTCAGCGCGGTGTCACGGATCGTCTTCGACGCCGCCTGATCAGGGCACCATCACGGTGAGCGCGCCCGGCATCGCCTGCACGGTCACCGGCAGCATCCCGGCGGGCTCGCCGTCGGCGGTGGCGTAGCCGTCGGGCGCGGTGACGGTGATCCGGCGCGCCCGGTAGCGCTTGGTCGAGGGATGGTCGATCCGCTTGCCCGCCGACAGCGCGGGCAGCAGCCGGGCCATCTCCAGCCGGGAGACGGCGCCGACCACGGTGACGTCGAGATACCCGTCGTCGTCGCGGGCCTCCGGGCACACCAGCATGCCGCCGCCGTAGGTGCGGGTGTTGCCGATCGGGGCCATCACCGCGGCCAGCTCCACCACGGTGTGCGTGCCCGGCGGATTGTCCAGCGCGTCCGGCGCCAGGCCGGACAGCTCGATCCGGAACGGCAGGGTGTAGCCGCGCAGCAGCTCGGCGGCCGCGGCGAAGGTGTAGCGCAGCCGCCCGCGCGGATAGCGCATCTCGTTGGCCCGCAGGGTGACCCGCGCGTCGAAGCCGGTGCCGACGACCGTGGCGAACCAGGTGGGCGTCTCGTGCAGGGATTCGATGCGGCCGAGGTCGATGGTGCGCGAGCGACCGCGCAGCACGATCTCGGTGGCCGCGCGCGGGTCGTCGACGGGGATGCCGAGTTCCCTGGCCAGGTCGTTGCCGGTGCCCGCGGGCACCAGCGCCAGCGGCACAGTGCTGTGCGCGAGCGCGGGCAGCAACGCGTTCATCAGGCCGTCGCCGCCGACGCACAGCACGGCGTCGGGGCGCTCGCCGACCGAGCCGACGGCCGCGCGGACCCGTTCGACCGATTCCGCGGCGCTGTCCTCGCGGACCTCGGTCACCGCCACACCGTCACCGAGTAGCACGTCGAGCACCGCACCGGCGACGCCCTCGCCCCGGCCGACGCCGGAGTGCGGGTTGGTGACGACCAGGACGCGCCGTACCGAATGTTCGTTCACGGCACCAGCTTTCCAGGATTGAGCACTCCGGCGGGGTCGAGTTCGCGTTTCACCGCACGCAGCACGCGCACGCCCAGCTCACCGACCTCGGCACGCATCCACGGCCGGTGATCGGCGCCGACGGCGTGGTGGTGGGTGATGGTGCCGCCCGCGGCGACGATGGCGTCGCCCGCGGCGCGCTTGGCCTGGGCCCACTGTGCCAGCGGGTCGTCGAGCTGCTTGGCCACGACGGTGAAGTACAGCGAGGCGCCGGTCGGGTAGGTGTGCGAGATGTGGCACATGACCAGGGCCGGGGTGCCCTGCGCGCCGAGCGCCTCCGTGAGCGCGCCGGTGACCTTGGCCTTGAGGTTGTCCAGGTTCGACCAGGTGGTCGCGGTCTCCAGGGTCTCGCACAGCACGCCCAGGTCGAGCAGGGCGTCGCGCAGGTACGGGGCGGCGAAGCGCCCGTGCTGCCACTGCTGGGCCGCCGCCTCGCCGAGCGGGGTGCCGCCCGCGGCGCTCAGCAGCTCGGTGGCCTCGCGCGAGCGGGCCGCGACATGGGCCTCGGTGCCCTCGTAGGTGGTGATGGCCAGGCAGCCCGCCACCGGGGTGCCGCCGACATCGCTGGAGCGGGCCAGGTTCAGGCCGGTCTCGGCCTCGTCGGACAGCCGCAGCACGGTCGGGGCCGCACCGGCCTGCACGACCGCGCGCAGGGCGGCGGCGCCGGTCCCGAAATCGGGGAACGACCAGGCCTGATAGGCGGTGGTGGCCGGTACGGGATGCACCCGAACGGTGACCGAGGTGATGATGCCGAGGGTGCCCTCGGAGCCGACGAACAGCTCGCGCAGGTCGGGCCCGGCGGCCGAGGCCGGGGCGCGGCCCAGGTCCAGGCCGCCTTCCGGAGTCGCGACCACCAGGCGCTGGACCATGTCGTCGAAGCGGCCGTAGCCCGCCGAGGCCTGCCCGGAGGACCGGGTGGCGGCGAACCCGCCGATACTGGCGAACTCGAAGCTCTGCGGGAAGTGGCCGAGCGAGAGGCCGTGCCCGGCCAGCAGTTCCTCGGCCTGCGGGCCGGTGATCCCGGCGCCCAGGGTCGCGGTCCCGGCGACGGGGTCCACCTCGGTGAGGGTGTCGAGCCTGCGCAGGTCGAGCGCGACGACCGCGCCGAACCGGCCGCGCACCGGGTCGAGCCCGCCGACGACGCTGGTGCCGCCACCGAACGGGACGACCGCGACGGCGTGTTCGGCGCAATAGCGCAGCAGCGCGAGCACCTCGGCGTGGTCGGCCGGGTAGAGCACGGCGTCGGGGGCGTCCTGCGGTCCGGATGCGCGGCGGCGCAGCAGATCCGGGGTGCTCTTGCCGCCCGCGTGTCGCAGCCGCACCACGTCGTCGGTGGTGAGATGTTCGTCACCGACGAGGGCGCTCAGGCCCGCCCGGTCGGCCGCGGTGAGCGCGCTCGCGCGCAGCGGTACCTCGGTCTCGGCGCGACGCGGGACCGGATCGCCGGAGATCCCGAACACCTGCGCGAGCAACCCGCGAATCTGCTCGGACAGGGGCTGGTGTCCTGCGGGGACACCCCAGGCATCCCACACCATGCTCGGTGCCGCGGTGGCGGGAGAGGACTTTTCCTCGTACGTCTCGACCATGCGTTACATAATGACATAAGATGTCAAGCAGTAACCACAACGAGATGTCCTCGAGTCGGCGTCCGAACACTGTCGGATGTCACTGCCGCCGTTTCACGGCGGTGACCCCGCTGGTCCGCTCGATACCCTTGGGCGTTCCAGCTCGACCACGGCGCCACACCCCGGCGCCGGCGAACCCACCGGCGGTGAAGCACGATGATCGACCTCGCGACCCACGCTGACGAGCAGCTCTCGCCCACCGACACGGCGATTCTGGATGCCACCCGGGCCTGCGTCGTCGACTTCGGCGTGCGCCGCACCACGCTCACCGAGGTGGCGCGCCGGGCCGGGGTCAGCAGGCCGACGGTCTACCGCCGCTGGCCCGACACCGGGTCGCTGATCGCCGAGCTGCTCGTGCGCGAACTGCGCACGATCGTGGCCGAGACCATGCCCGCGACCGGCCTCGGCCGGGACCGGCTGGTGCGCGGCATCGTCGACGGGGCGGGCGCGATCCGGGCGAACGCGGTGTTCGCCAAGATCTTCCGCACCGACACCGACCTCATGCTGACCTACGTGTTCGGCAGGCTGGGCCGCAATCAGCGCACGCTGATCGAGCTGTTCGCGACCGCGATCCGGCTGGGTCACGACGACGGGTCGATCCGCGCGGGCGATCCCGAGCAGATGGCGGCCATGCTGCTGCTCATGGCCCAGTCGGCGGTGCAGTCGGCGGGCACGGTGTCGCCGCTGCTGGCCGGTGCGGAGTTCGACGCCGAGCTGTCGAGGGCGATCGAGGGTTACCTGATCCCGCCACGCGACAAGGACTGTGATGACTCCTGATGCCCACCCCGCCCTCGACGCCACCCGCCGCAGCACCGAACTGAGCGCCCTCGGCGATCACCCCGAGGTGGACGTGGTGGTGATCGGCGCCGGTGTCACCGGGGCCGGTGTCGCCCTCGACGCCGCCGCGCGCGGCCTGCGCACCCTGCTGGTCGAGCGCCACGATTTCGCCTTCGGCACCAGCCGCTGGAGTTCGAAGCTGGTGCACGGTGGCCTGCGCTATCTGGCGAGCGGGCGGGTGGGCATCGCGCACGAGAGCGCGGTCGAGCGCGGCATCCTGTTGCGCACGACGGCCCCGCATCTGGTGCGGCCGCTCCCCCAGCTCGTGCCCCTGCTGCCGGGCATCAAGGCGGCGCGGAGTTCGCTGATCCGGGCCGGTTTCGCCGCCGGTGACGCGCTGCGGATCGCCGCGCGCACCTCCGCCGCTACCCTGCCCCGCTCGCGCCGGGTCGCCGCCGCCGAGGCGCTGCGGCTGGCCCCGACCGTGCGGCGCGAGGGTCTGCGCGGTGGGTTGCAGGCCTGGGACGGGCAGCTCGTCGACGACGCGCGACTGGTCGTCGCGCTGGCCCGCACCGCCGCCGCCCAGGGCGCGACCGTGCTGACCAGGGTCGAAGCGGTGCGCGCGACCGGCGACACCGTCGAGCTGCGCGACACGATCGGCGGCGAGACGCTGTCGGTGCGCGCGCGGGCGGTGATCAACGCGACCGGTGTGTGGGCGGGCGAGGTCGACCACAGCATCGAGCTGCGACCCAGCCGCGGTACCCACCTGGTGTTCGACGCCGCCGCCTTCGGCGGGCTGAGCGCGGCCCTGACCGTGCCGGTGCCGGGCAGCATCAGCCGTTTCGTCTTCGCGCTGCCCGCCGCGCACGGCCGCGTCTACCTGGGCCTGACCGACGAGGACGCCCCCGGCCCGATCCCCGACGAGCCCCAGCCCACCGAGGCCGAGATCGACTTCCTGCTCGACACCATCAACACCGCCCTGCGCGAACCACTCACCCGCGCCGACATCCGCGGCCGTTTCGCCGGACTGCGCCCGCTGCTGAAAACCGCCGAGGACAGCACCGCCGACATCTCCCGCGAGCACGCGGTCCTGACCTCCCCCGACGGCCTGATCACCGTGGTCGGCGGCAAGCTCACCACCTACCGGCAGATGGCCGAGGATGCCGTCGACGCGGCGGTGTCCGCCGCGCGCCTACCCGCCGCGCAGTGCCGCACCACCCGGCTGCCCCTGGTCGGCGCGGTCAGCGGCGCGGCCCGCGACCGCATCGACGCGCCCCCGGTGCTGATCGAGCGCTACGGCAGCGAAGCGAGCCTGATCGTCTCGGCCTGGCTCGCCGACCCCGCCCTGCGCGAACCGGTCGCCCCCGGCCTGGACGTCACCGCCGCCGAATTCGACTTCGCCGTCACCCACGAGGCCGCCCTCACGGTCGACGACCTCCTCGACCGCCGCACCCGGATCGGCCTGGTCCCCACCGACCACGCCGCCGCCCTCCCCGCCGCCGAGGCGGCGCTGGCCCGGCACGCCGAAGCCCGCGACTGAGCCGTCGTCGTCGGCTATCGAACCGAATCCGACGGCCGACACCACACGGCCGACCATCAGGATGCCGCGCACCCAGCGGTCCGTCCGGTCCGCCCCGTCGCGGACTTCCCACCGTCGAACCCAGCCTTCGGCACACCGAAGCCCGCGACCGGCGGCTGTGCACCGAGGCGCGTCCGCCTCCCACGTGGCAGGCGTCCACCGCCCCACCTCGGCGCGGTCGGTCAATGGCGGGCAGCCCGTCCGGGCATCGGGATCGACGGGCTCGAGTCGACCCTTGACGAGGTGCGCCGATCCGCACGGGCAGACGCCGCCAGAGATCCGGTCAGCCTGGCGACCAGGTGCGCAGATCCGCGCGCATCGACGCACGGGGCCATTCGTCCAGACCGTGCGCGGTTTCGGCGGCGCGGATGGCGCGCAGTTCCGGGGTCTCCTCGGCGGCCGGGATGTAGCGGAAGCCGAGGCGCTCGTAATACGGGCCGTTCCACGGGACCTGGGTGAAGGTGGTCAGGGTGAGTTCGCGCAGGCCGCGAGACCTCGCCCAGCGCACCGCGTGGTCGATCAGGCGTTTGCCGATGCGCAGGCCCGCGTGGGCCGGGTCGACGGAGACCTGGTCGATGTGCGGTTGGCCGTCGACCAGGCTCAGGACCAGGTAGCCGATCGGGCGGTCGGCGGCGTCGGGCCAGACCCAGGCCCGTTCGGCGGTGACGAACTCGGCCAGCGTCTCGGCGGCGGGCGGCTCGTCCTCGGCGACGGCGGTCATGCCGATCTCGGCGAAGGGCGCGCCCGCCCGCCGCTCGATCTCCTGCAGGTCGGCGATCTCGGCGAGGGTGGCCGGGCGGAGGGGACCGCCCACGGGCTCACGGCGTGCGGCCGTCTGCGCGGCGGGGCCGGTCATCGCGCGGGCACCGGGGTCGCGAGCACGCCGTTGAGCAGGGCGCGCAGGGCCCAGCGGGCGCGGGTTCCGGCGTCGTCGTCGAGCAGGTGTTCGCGCAGCGCGACGATGGTCGGGAACCGGTCGGCGGGTAGCTCGGCCAGGCGCCGGGTGATCTCACCGGCCGCGGCCCCGTCGTCCTCCGCCTGATCGACCGCCTCGGCGGTGATGTGCAGGTGGATCAGGTCAACCGCCCAGGCCGCGGTCGCCGGGTCGAGTCCGCCTTCGCGCAGCAGGGCCAGCATCTGCTCGATCACACCGAGAGCGTTCCCGGTGGTGGGCACACGCCCGAAGGCGACCAGGGCCAGCCCCTCGTGCCTGCCGAGCGCCTCGATGGTGGCCTCGACCAGGGTGGTGAGCCGTTCGCGCCAGTCCCCCTCGGTGGGCACGGGCACGGTGGACAGCACCTGGTCGAGCATGCCGGTCATCAGATCGTCGCGATTGGCGACGTAGACGTAGAGCGACGCGGCGCCGGTATCGAGTTCCTGGGCGACGCGGCGCATGGTGAGCGCCGCCAGACCAGCGGTGTCGAGGATGCGCAATCCGGCCTCGATCACGACCTCGCGGCTCAGCGGTGCTTTCGCCGGACGAGCCCGGCGACTGACGGGTGCGGCATTCATGCGGCCGATCATACGACGCGACCGAACGCCGTTTGACACGAACGACGTTCGCGGATCGTTCACCCCGCCGCGCGGGCCGGTCGATCCACCTATGCTTACTGGAGCCAGTCCGACAAGGAGGCGTTGATGCATGCGCATTCGTCCACCGTGGCCATCGTGCCGGGGACCGGGATCGTCGCCCGTTTCGGGGATGTCGTCCTCTATCTGGCCGGGGAGACCCCGTCCACCGATCGTCTGCTCGGCGCGGTCGAGACCGTCGCCCACAGCACCACCGCCTCGGCGCCCGGTGCCGCTCTGGCCCAGCGACTGGCCGGGGTGGTCTTCGGCGGGGCCTCGGCGCCACCACCGTTCGGCGTGCTCGCCCCCACCGGCGACGGCACCCTGATCCTGTTGCGCGGCGCGGTGATCGCGGAGATCTCCGGCGCCGAGGGCAACCGGCGCCTGGCCGGTGACCGCGCCTTCACCTGGGTCGACGAGATCATCCGCGAACCCGTGCGCCGCATAGCCATCGGCGCCGAGATGGCCGACCCCACCAGCGCCAATCCGCGCACGGACCTGCGCGCGGGCATCGTCAACGGCAACGGCTTCGTGCTCACCCTCGGCCGCAAACGCAATCCCGCCCCGCGCCGGGTCGACGCCATCGACGAACCCGCGCCGACCGAGGCCACCGGCTTCCAGGCCCTGCGCCCAGCCGCCCGGCCGTCGACCGGCGAAGCGCCCCGCGGGCACGGGAACCGGCAGGCCACCGGCGAATCCCAGCCCGCCCCCGGCAGCAGACCCACCACCGCAGAATCTCAGCGAGCCCCCGACGGCAGACCACCCGGCGAATCCCAGCCCATCCCGGGCGGCAGACCCACCACCGGCGAGTCCCAGATCGGGGGCTCCACCACCGCCGACTCGCTGCCCGCGACCTCGGGTTTCCCTGCGCCGCCGGGCCGCGCCGAGGCGGGCAGCCCCGACAGCGCGACGGTGAACGCGCGGCCCGGTGCCGACGAGGGTGTCACGGTGAGCACCGGCCAGCGCAATACCCCGGCGATCGCGGCACCGCTGGCCTGGTCCCAGGCCCTGCACACGGCCGAACCGGTGGCGTTGAGCAAGACGACCAGCCCGCGCGGCGCGCTGGTCACCGAGGACGGCCTGAGTTATCCCCTGGATCGGCCCTACGTCCTGGGCCGCAATCCCTCGGGTGACGATTCGGTGCGGACCGCCGCCGCGACCCCGATCCTGATCGAGCGCGACCGGCTCGTCTCGCGGGTCCATGCCTTCGTCGCCCCCGACCGTGGCAAGGTGTTCGTCCGCGAAGCCCCCGCGACCTCGGGCACCTTCTTCGCCGCCCCCGACAGCGAACGATGGTCCCGGGTGGGCACCCTCCCGATCGAGCTGCAGCCGGGCTGGCGCCTGCGCATCAATGATTTCCTGCTGACCTACTGTGTCTGAGCAGTGACCGTCCCGACGCCCGTGGAAGTCCACGGGCGCCGGAGCACGCCGGGCTCAGGCCTCGAGCGCGTCGAGCAGCGCCGCGCGCTGCCGCGCACCGAGGCCGCCGATGCGGCGATCCTCGGGAATCTCGGCCTGGTCCATCAGCTTGGCCGCCTTCACCGGGCCGACACCCGGCAGCGCCTTGATCACGGCAGCGACCTTGGTCTTCTTGACCAGGTCGTCGCTGTCGGCTTTCTTGAGCAGATCGGCGACGGTGACCTTGCCCTCCTTCACCTTGCCGATCAGTTCCGAGCGCGCCTTGCGCACGGCAGCCGCTTTGGCCAACGCCTCGGTGCGCTGTTCGGCGGTCATCGTAGGCAGTGCCATGTCTCCTCCGCTTCCACTCGTCACTCGAACATCTGATTGACGGACCGAGTAAACAGCACGAGATCGGCAGCACCAGTCCGACACACCGCGAGGATACGCCGATGAGTTTTGCGCGGTCGGCCCGTCGTAATGGGTGAACGCCCTGCAAGACGGACCAAACGGACGAAAAGTGACCGGCGTAACACCTCGCCCACCTGGGACGACACACCAGCAGAAGCACTTCACGGGATCAAGGTTCAACGGCGAACCAGGAGGATCAACGACGCTCCTCGACCCCGGGCGCGACCGGCCCCACCGGTCGTCACCGTATCCCCGCCGAGTGCTCGCGACAGCTACACAGTTGTGCGCCAGAGGTTTTGCCACCTCCCGCGGGTCGCGCGACACGGCCCGCGGATGTGTGCTCCGCCGCGCGATGCGCTAAGAATGACGCGACCCGGCACACCCTTTGTCCACTGGAGTTGTTGCGATGCGCGAGGAAACCCTGCCCGACGACGAGGTCGTCTCGCTACCCGCACGGGTGGAACGGGCCCGGCGCCGCATCGAATACCAATCCGACCCCGCGCTGACCGACGCGCTGTCCGAGGACGAGCTGCGCGCCGAGCGCGAACTGGCCGAGAAGATCCGCACCTACGAGCGCGATCAGCGCTGGAAGCAGATCAAGGCCGCCTCCAGCCACGCCGACCGGCTGCGCGACACCAATGCCGAGCTCGAGCGCGCCGAGATGGCGGACCTGATGCTGGCCCGCAAGGCCATCGCCGCGCAGCGCCGCGAATCCGATCCGCGGGCCCGGCTGGCCTCGCTCTACCAGCACCGCACCTGGTCGCTGCGGGCGCTGTCGGGCGTGGTGATCACGGGCATGCTGTGGTCGGCGGTCAACGTCCAGCACAACATCGCCCCCGGCGGCCCCGGCGACCCGCTCTACTGGGCCAGCTTCGGCCTGGAGGCGATGATCAGCGTCTGCCTGATCATCATCATGATCGGCACCACCCGGGTCTCGGAGTGGGGCGTGGTCGGCAACCGCAACCAGGTGCTGATCGCCGAGCTGTTCCTGCTCACCCTCACCATCGCCCTCAACACCTACCCGCACTTCAGCGAGGGCAATCTCTACGACGCCGCCGTGCACGGCATCGCCCCGGTGATGATCGGCGTCGCCCTGATGATCCACAACGCCGCCAGCGCCCGCTACAGCACCGCCATCGCCCGCGCGTCCGCCGAGATCCCGGCCGACGACGCGCAGGATCTGCTCGCCGCGGCGCCATCGTTCCGCGAGAACTGACCGTCACAAAACCCAGGGCTCGTGCTCCCGGATGACCGGGAAGCACGAGCCCTGAGTGCTGTCTGGGACGTCCGCTACGCGGACTTCTCGCGGCGCTCGGCGCGCTGGGCCTTGCGGGGCACGATGGTCGGCAGCACGTTCTCGGTGACGGTGTCGGCGTTGACGACCACCTTGGCGACGTCGTCGCGACCGGGGATGTCGTACATCACCGGGAGCAGGACTTCCTCCATGATGGCGCGCAGACCGCGGGCGCCGGTGCCGCGCAGGATCGCCTGGTCGGCGACGGCCTCGAGCGCGTCGGTGGTGAACTCGAGGTCGACACCATCCATCTCGAACAGCCGCACGTACTGCTTGACCAGCGCGTTCTTCGGCTCGGAGAGGATCTTGACCAGCGAGTCCTTGTCCAGGTTGGTCACCGAGGCGACCACCGGCAGGCGGCCGATGAACTCGGGGATCAGGCCGAACTTGATCAGGTCCTCGGGCATCACGTCGGCGAAGTGGTCGTCGGTGTCGACCTCGGCCTTGGAGCGGACCTCGGCGCCGAAGCCGATGCCGCGGTGCCCGGTGCGGTCGGAGATGATCTTCTCCAGGCCCGCGAACGCGCCCGCCACGATGAACAGCACATTGGTGGTGTCGATCTGGATGAACTCCTGGTGCGGGTGCTTGCGACCGCCCTGCGGCGGCACACTCGCCTGAGTACCTTCCAGAATCTTCAGCAACGCCTGCTGTACGCCCTCGCCGGAGACATCGCGGGTGATCGAGGGGTTCTCGCTCTTGCGGGCGATCTTGTCGACCTCGTCGATGTAGATGATGCCGGTCTCGGCGCGCTTGACGTCGTAGTCGGCGGCCTGGATGAGCTTGAGCAGGATGTTCTCGACATCCTCACCGACATAGCCCGCCTCGGTCAGCGCGGTGGCGTCGGCGATGGCGAACGGCACGTTCAGCATCTTGGCCAGCGTCTGGGCGAGGTAGGTCTTGCCGCAGCCGGTCGGGCCCAGCATCAGGATGTTCGACTTGGCCAGCTCGACGGTCTCACCACGGCTGTCACGACCCTTGTCGCCCGCCTGGATGCGCTTGTAGTGGTTGTAGACCGCCACCGCGAGGGTGCGCTTGGCCGTGTCCTGGCCGATGACGTAGTTCTCCAGGAAGTCCCGGATCTCCGAGGGCTTGGGCAGCTCGTCGAGCTTGACCTCGCTCGACTCGGCGAGCTCCTCCTCGATGATCTCGTTGCAGAGATCGATGCACTCGTCGCAGATATAGACCCCGGGGCCCGCAATGAGCTTCTTGACCTGCTTCTGGCTCTTTCCGCAGAACGAGCACTTGAGCAGATCGCCGCCGTCTCCGATGCGCGCCATCTCGTAGGTCCCTACTTCCTTGTCCGAGTGCGACCGTCGTCCCCCGATTGGGCCGGAAAAACTCGTTTTCGGTGCCGTCAATCAGAGCAGTGGTCCCTGAGTCGACCGTACCTGCTGTGCGCGAATGAGGTCGACAACTCGCGCATGTTTCTGTTCGCTGTTGTGCGGGTTCTCACCATTGTGAGCCGACCCGCGGGAAAAAGGTGGGCCCGCCGCCCAAACACGGCGACGGGCCCGGGCGTGTCACTTCTGACCGCTGAGCTTCCGGTAGTCGAAGACCTGGTCCACGATGCCGTAGTCCTTGGCCTCTTCGGCGGTGAGGATCTTGTCGCGGTCGGTGTCCTTGCGGATCTGCTCCTCGGTCTTGCCGGTGTGGCGCGCGAGGGTGACCTCCATCAGGCGGCGCATCCGCTCGATCTCGGCCGCGGCGATCTCGAGGTCGGACACCTGGCCCTGCACCCCGCCCGAGGACGGCTGGTGGATCAGCACGCGGGCGTTGGGCAGCGCGGCGCGCTTACCCGGCGCACCGGCGGCCAGCAGCACCGCTGCGGCGGAGGCGGCCTGACCCAGGCAGACGGTCACCACGTCGGGGCGCACGTACTGCATGGTGTCGTAGATCGCCATCAGCGCGGTGAACGAGCCACCGGGCGAGTTGATGTACATGGTGATGTCGCGGTCGGGGTCCTGGGACTCCAGCACCAGCAGCTGCGCCATGATGTCGTTGGCCGAGACATCGTCGACCTGGTTGCCCAGGAAGATGATGCGCTCCTCGAACAGCTTGTTGTACGGGTCCGAGGTCTTGATGCCGAACGACGTCTGCTCGGTGAACTGCGGCAGGATGTAGCGCGACTGCGGGTTCGCGGCGGCGGCGCCGCCGAGGCCGCGCGGGTCGATCAGATTGGCCATCTTGGTCTCCAAGCTTGTCTCGAGTGGGTGGGGCGCGGCGGCGCTACTTGGCCTGGTTGGCGTGGGTGACCACGTGGTCGATGAAGCCGTACTCCAGGGCGTCCTTCGCCGTGAACCAGCGGTCGCGGTCCGCGTCCTCGGTCACCTGCTCGACGGTCTTGCCGGTGTGCTGCGCCTGCAGTTCGTTGAGCTCACGCTTGGTGTGGGCGAACTGCTCGGCCATGATCGCGATGTCCGCGGCCGAACCACCGATACCCGCCGACGGCTGGTGCATCATGATCCGGGTGTGCGGCAGCGCGAAGCGCTTGCCCGGGGTGCCCGCGGTGAGCAGGAACTGCCCCATCGAGGCGGCCAGACCCATCGCGACGGTCTTGATGTCGCATTCGGCGAACTGCATGGTGTCGTAGATCGCCATGCCCGCGGTGACCGAGCCACCGGGCGAGTTGATGTAGAGGGAGATGTCCTTGGTCGGATCCTCGGCCGAGAGCAGCAGGATCTGCGCGCACAGCTTGTTGGCGATGTCGTCGTCGACCTGGGTGCCCAGGAAGATGATGCGCTCGCGCAGCAGCCGTTCGTACACCGAATCACTGAGGTTGAGACCAGCAGTAGCGGCTGTCATGACCCCTGCCTGGTTGATTGTCACGGATACCTGCCTTCTCTTCTCACCGATTGCTAACGGCCCAACGGTTCGTCGTCACAAACACTAACGAAGCAGGGCGGCACCGAACTCCCGGTACCGCCCTTCTTCGCTCAGAGCGCAATCTCGCTGCGCTCGATTCCGCTCTGCGCGAGGCGCACTGCGACCTTGGTTCGCTCGCTGCGCTCCCTCACGTGCGCAATCAAATCACGCCCCACAAACTTATTCGGCAGCTGCCTCGACGGCCTCGGCGGAATCCTCGGCCTCGCCGAACATCTCGGCGGTGTCGACGGCGTTGCCCTCGGAGTCGGTGACCTTCACCTGGGTCACCACCCCGGCCAGCGCCTTGCCGCGGCGCACGTCGGCGAAGACCGCGCCGAGCTGGCCCGCCTGCTGCACCTGCTGGATGAACTGCTCCGGCGACATGCCGTAGCGCTGGGCCTGGAACAGGATCCGCTCGGTCAGCTCCTGCTGGCCGACCTGGGTGTTCTCGGCCTCGGCGATGGCGTCGAGCAGCAGCTGGGTCTTCACCGACTTCTCGGCGGCTTCCTTGGTGTCCTTGTCGAACTCCTCGCGGGAGGAGCCCTGTGCCTCGAGCGCCTCGGCCAGCTTGGCCTCGTCGTGGTCGAAGCCGTGCACGGCGTCGTGCAGCACCGCGTCGACCTCGGCCTTGACGACGGCCTCGGGCAGCGGGACCTCGACGGTCTCGAGCAGGGTGTCGAGCACCTTGTCGCGGATCTGCCCGGCCTGCTCGACCTTCTTGGTCCGCTCGACGCGGCCCTTCAGGTCTTCCTTGAGCTCGTCGATGGTGTCGAATTCGCTGGCCAGCTGGGCGAACTCGTCGTCGGCCTCGGGCAGCTCGCGCTCCTTGACCGACTGCACGGTCACGGTGATGACGGCTTCCTTACCCGCGTGCTCACCGGCCACCAGGGTGGAGGTGAACTCGGCGGACTCGCCGGCCTTCAGACCGGTGACGGCCTCGTCCAGGCCCTCGATCAGCTGACCCGAACCGACCTCGTGCGACAGGCCGGTGGTGGCCGCCTCGGGGACGTCCTCGCCGTCGACGGTGGCCGAGAGGTCGATCGAGACGAAGTCGCCGTCCTGCACGGCGCGCTCGACACCGGTCAGGGTGCCGAAGCGCTGGCGCAGCGAGGTGAGCTGCTGCTCGATGTCGGCGTCCTCGATGGTGAAGGAATCGACGGTCACCTCGATGCCCGAGTAGTCGGGCAGGGTGATCTCGGGGCGCACGTCGACCTCGGCGGTGAACGCCAGCTCTTCGCCGTCCTCGATCTTGGTGATCTCGATCTCGGGCTGGCCGATGACCTTCACCTCGGCGGTCTGCACGGCCTCGGCGTAGCGGCCCGGCAGCGCGTCGTTGACGACCTGCTCCAGCACGGCGCCACGGCCGACGCGGGTCTCGATCAGCTTGGCCGGGGCCTTGCCGGGACGGAAGCCGGGGATCTTGACCTGCTGGGCCAGCGCCTTGTACGCCTTGTCGAAGTCGGGCTTCAGCTCCTCGAAGGGCACCTCGACGTTGATCCGGACCCGGGTCGGGCTCAGCTGCTCGACGGTGCTCTTCACGGACATGCTCCTTGGTTCGTAGTTCAGTGGTGTCCCCGCATGGGACGTCGCTCCCGGACCGGGTGCGGCGTACGCATCCCGACCAGGGTAGTTGACCGCCCTCGCGGTCGTGCAATCGGCGGTTGCCCGACCGGCGCGCTAGCGCCCGACCTGCACCGCGTCGGTGACGAAGACCAGCGTCTCGTTCGGCGGGACGCCGTTGCCGCCCGCGCCGTAGCCGAGGTCCGGCGGCACGATCAGCAGCCGCCGCGCGCCCTGCTGCACGCCGAGCAGGCCCTGGTCCCAGCCCTCGATGACCTGGCCCGCGCCCAGCGTCAGCTGGAACGGCTTGCCGCGCTGGAACGAGCTGTCCAGGGTCTGCTTGTCCGACCAGGTGACCAGCGCGTAGTTCATGGTCAGCGGCTGTCCGGCCGCCGCGCCCGCGCCGTTGCCGGGCACCAGGTCCTTGACGATCAGCGTCGTGGGCGGGTCGCAGTCGTCGGGGATGGTGATCTGCGGGGCGTCGCCGTAGCCGCCCTCGACCTGCACGTCCTCGGCCGTGCACTCGCGGCCCTTGCTCTCCGTGCTGCCGCCCGCGGTGACGCTGGTCGTCGCCGAGCCGGTCGACTCCGAGTCCGAGCCACAGGCCGCGCTGGTGACCGCGGCCGCCGCGACGAGTCCGATGCCGATGATCCTGCCGAGAGAATGCATGGCCCGCACAGTAATCGACCGCGCGGGCGGCGCGTCGACCCGGCACGGCGGTAGGCTCGGTGCTGCGTTTCTCCACCCGGGTGCCGCGCGGGGTCGGGCGTCATCCGGCAGGTCCCCCGGCGGCGCGGACGGCGCTGCGGCACAGCCGAGCGAGGAGAGCCCCGCGATGAGCCAGACCAGCGATATCGATACCGCGGCCGACAATGTGGGCGGTGGCGAGGGCGAGACCATCGCCCCGCGGCCCTACGTCCTCGGCGAGGCGCCCGGCCCCCTCGACCGGGACGAGCTGGTCGCGGTGGACGCGTGGTGGCGCGCGGCCAACTATCTGGCCGTCGGCCAGATCTATCTGATGCGCAATCCCCTGCTGCGCGCGCCGTTGGAACCCACCGACATCAAGCCGCGCCTGCTCGGCCACTTCGGCACGGTGCCGGGCCTGAATCTGGTGTGGGCGCACGCGAATCGGCAGATCCGGCGGCGCGGCCTCGACGCGGTGTTCGTGGCGGGCCCCGGCCACGGCGGCCCCGGTCCCAATGCCTGCGCCTGGCTCGAGGACGCCTACACCGTGCTGTATCCGGACATCCCGCGCGACGCCGCGGGCATGGGCAGGCTGTTCCACCAGTTCTCCTTCCCCGGCGGCGTGCCCAGTCACTGCGCGCCGGAGACGCCCGGCTCGTTCCACGAGGGCGGCGAACTGGGCTACAGCCTGCTGCACGCCTACGGCGCCGCCCTGGACAATCCCGCGCTCACGGTGTTCTGCGTGATCGGTGACGGCGAGGCGGAGACCGGCCCGCTGGCCGCCAGCTGGCACGCCAACAAGTTCCTCAATGCCGCGCGCGACGGCGCCGTGGTCCCGATCCTGGCGCTCAACGAGTACAAGATCGCCAATCCCACCATCCTGGCCCGCATCCCCGAGAGCGAGCTGATCGAGCTGCTGCGCGGCTACGGCTACGAGCCGCTGATCGTCTCCGGCGAGGACCCGGCGCCGGTGCACCAGGCCATGGCGACCGCGCTGGACACCTGCCTCGATCGCGTGGCCGAGTTCCAGCGCGCCGCCCGCGAACACGGCGACACCACCCGGCCGCGCTGGCCGATGATCGTGCTGCACACCCCGAAGGGCTGGACCTGCCCGCCGGTGGTCGACGGCGAACGCGTCGAGGGCACCTTCCGCGCCCACCAGGTGCCGCTGCCCGCCGCCCGCACCGATCCCCGGCACCGCGAGGTGCTCGAGCAGTGGCTGCGCTCCTACCGCCCCGAGGAGCTCTTCGACGAGGGCGGACGGCCGCGCGAGATCCTGCTCGACCAGGTCCCCGACGCGCCGATGAGCCTGAACCCGGTCGCCAACGGCGGCCTGCTGGTGCGCGCGCTGGACCTGCCGGACTGGCGCGAGTACGGCGTGCCGGTCGAGTCGCCCGGCGCGGGCGAGCACGAGGCGACCCGCGTGCTCGGCGGCTGGCTGCGCGATGTCACCGCCCACAATCCGCACAATTTCCTGACCATGGCTCCCGACGAGCTGGCCAGCAACCGCCTCCAGGACATCCTCGAGGTGACCGGCCGCGACTGGCAGGCCGAGGTGGGCCACTGGGACGTGTCGCTGAGCCCCACCGGCCGCGCGCTCGAGGTGCTCTCCGAGCACCTGTGCCAGGGCCTGCTGGAGGGCTATCTGCTGACCGGCCGCCACGGCGTTTTCACCTGCTACGAGGCGTTCATCCACATCGTCGACGCGATGTTCAACCAGCACGCCAAATGGCTCGACGCGAGTCTCGCGGTGCCGTGGCGGCGCAAGATCCCCAGCCTGAACTACCTGCTCACCTCGCACGTGTGGCGCCAGGACCACAACGGTTTCACCCACCAGGACCCCGGTTTCCTGGACGTGGTGGCCAACAAGAGCCCCGAGATCGTGCGGGTGTATCTGCCCCCGGACGCCAATACGCTGCTGTCCACCTACGACCACTGCCTGCGTTCGCTGCACTACGCGAACGTGGTGGTCGCGGGCAAACAGCCGGGGCCGGACTGGCTTTCGGTGAGCGAGGCCGCGCTGCACTGCGCGCGCGGGGTGGGGATCTGGCCGTGGGCCTGCCACCACGACGACCCGGGCACGGTGCCGGATGTGGTGCTGGCCTGCGCGGGTGACATCCCCACCCTGGAGATCCTGGCCGCCGCCGCCATCCTGCGGGATCGCCTGCCCGACTTGCGGATCCGCGTGGTCAATGTCGTCGACCTGATGCGCCTGCTGCCCGCCGACGAGCATCCGCACGGGCTGCCCGATGCGACCTTCGACACGCTGTTCACCCGGGACCGCCCGGTGATCTTCGCCTTCCACGGCTACCCGTGGCTGGTGCACCGGCTCACCTACCGCCGCACCAACCACGCCGAACTGCACGTGCGCGGCTACCAGGAGAAGGGCACGACCACCACCCCGTTCGACATGGTGATGCTCAACGACCTGGACCGGTTCCACCTGGTCATCGATGTGGTCGACCGGGTACCCGGCCTGCGCGAGCGCGCGGCGGGGCTGCGCGCGGAGATGGTCGACGCCCGGTTGCTCGCCCGCACCTGGACCAGGGAGCACGGCGAGGACATCCCCGTGGTCGCGAACTGGGTCTGGCCGGAGGCCGCGGTACCCCGGGCCCGGTGAACCCGCTTGCGGCGGCGACCGGCGCCGGGCCACGATGGACCGACGATGACCGAGCCCCGCCGCCCCGAACCCCTCCCCCGTGATCGCCGTGACCTGACCGGGCCGTTCGACGTGATCGGCGACGTGCACGGCTGCCGGAGCGAACTCGAGTCCCTGCTCGGCACGCTCGGCTACGAGATCGCGCGCGACGCGGCGGGCCGCCCGGTCGACGCGATCCACCCCGACGGCCGCACCGCCGTGTTCGTCGGCGACCTGGTCGACCGCGGTCCCGACACCCCCGGCGTCCTGCGCCTGGTCATGGGCATGGCCGCCGCCCGCCGCGCCCTGTGTGTGATGGGCAACCACGAGTTCAAACTGATCCGCGCGCTCGACGGCCGCGCGGTCCGGGTGGCGCACGGCCTGGAACGCTCGCTGGCCCAGCTGGCCGAGGAGACCCCCGAATTCCGTGCCGCCGCCCACGTTTTCCTGCGCGAGCTGCCGGGCCACTATCTGCTCGACGGCGGCCGCCTGGTGATCGCCCACGCCGGTCTCCCGGAAAGCCTGCACGGCAGCACCTCCAGCCGCGCCCGCGCCTTCGCCCTCTACGGCGCCCCGACCGGCGAGGTCGACGCGCACGGCCTGCCGGTGCGCTACGACTGGGCCAGGGACTACCGCGGCGCCGCCACCGTCGCCTACGGCCACACCCCCGCCCCCACCCTGCGCTGGGTCAACAACACCCTGTGCCTGGATACCGGTGCCGTCTTCGGCGGCGCGCTGTCGGCCCTGAGCTACCCGGAGCGGACCACCCTGTCGGTCCCTGCCGAACAGGTCTGGAGCGAACGCGCGGGCATCTCCCCCGTCACCGGGTAGCGCTCGCCGCACACCGCGCCCGTCATCGTCATCGTCATCGTCATCGAATCGTCGGCACGACATCCGCGTGGGACCGGCCACGACCGGGCGGCGGACGCCTACCATCACCACCGGACAACCCGACTCGCCGGTGAGGAGAGGTTCATGCGCCGTACGTTGCTCGCACTGATCGCGCTCGGTCCGCTGGCGGTGGCCGCTGCCGCGGCCGCCGATCCGGCGCCGCCCGGCTCGGGCACCCTGACCGTCCGCGCGATCACCGGCCTGGAGCCGATTCCGGTGAACCGCGCGGAGATCACCGTCACCGCGTGCGGCACCGACCAGGTGGTCGCCACCCTGGTCAGCGGCAAGGACGGCAGCGCCACGGTGGCCCTGCCGATCGGCTGCTACGAGGCGCGAGTGACGACCGTGCCCGGCGGCTGCGGCCTCAACGACCGGGAACCGGCCCGGCTCGACGTGGCCGCGGGCACCGAGGTGCGCGCCGACTTCCGCTTCGGCTGCGCCTGAGCCGCTACCGACAGCCCACGAAGGCGTCGAGGTCGATCGCCGCGGCCATCGCCTGGTAGCCCGCCGCGTTCGGATGCAGATTGTCCGGTCCGGCGAAGCGCGGATCGAGCACGTCCGGGTTCGCCGGATCACGCAGCGCCGCATCGAAATCCACCACGCTGTCGGACAGGGTCTGGGTCCGGATCCAGGCATTGATCCGCTGCCGCACCGGATTCGAGTAGGGCAGCGTGAGCATGCCGTCGGCGAGGGCATTGCTCGCGGGCAGGATCGTTCCCAGGTGCACCGCCAGCCCGGCGGCACGCAGCCGCTCGATCAGCGTCGTGTACCCGGCCACGATCTGCTCGTAGCTCGCCCCGATCGGGATGCCCAGGTCGTTGATGCCCTCGAGCACGATCACGTCGGTGACCCCGGCCTTGCCGATCACGTCCTGGTCGACCCGGCTCACCGCGGCGGGCCCGAACTGCGGGATGAACCCGTCGCGGGTCACCCGATTGCCCGAGATCCCCGCATTGAGCACGGCGAACGGCTTGCCCGCCGCGTCCAGGCGACGCTGCAGGAAATCGGGATAGCGCGCATTCCGGTCCACGACGCCCGGATCCTGCGGTGTCCCCAGGAAATTGGCGGCGACGTAGCCGTCGGTGATCGAGTCGCCGAACGCCACGATCGCGCCCGCCGCCCCGGAATCCGCCACATCCAGCCCGGACACCAGCGGCACGGCCGTGGTCCGCAGCGCCAGCCGGTCGCCCGCGGGTTCGGCGGTGCTGTCACCGGCGAACGGGAGGCTGTAATAACTGGTGGCGTTGCCGTTGAAATGCTCGGTCGGCAGCACAGCGAACCCGGGCAGGTGGACGCTCACCGCCAGCGGCGTGAACCCGTCGACCGCCAGCTCCACCGGATCGCTCACCAGAACGGCACCCGGGGCGAGGGTCACCCCGGAGCTGCCCCCGAAGGTCACCTCGCGCAGCGTCTCGGGCCGTACGGCCGCACCGCCCGCCGAGACCGCGACGGTCACCCGGCCCACCGTCATCGGCACCGGCCGGGTGCGGTTGGTCAGGTGCACGCGCAGCCGCGAACCGCCGTAGTGCGGGGTGATCACCACCCGATAGGTCTGATCCGAGACCGCCAGCTGCGGCACCAGCGCCGGGTCCACCGCGCCGAACGAATCCGAGGGCGCGGCCATCCAGCTGCCGATCCACTCCCGGTCACCACACGACGCGGGCGCGGCCGCGGCCCCACCTGGAGCGAGCACCGCCGTCAGCAGGATTCCCGCACCGACGACGACAGACCACTTTCCCACCACACGACTCCTACCACCGTGAACCGTTACCGGTGGTCACAGTAAGAGTGCCGTGGACGGTGTGTCCGGGAAATCCGGAAACCCGGACCTCAGTCCTTCGGGCCGCCCGCCACGTACAGCACCTGACCGGAGACGAAGCCCGCACCCTCGCTCGCGAAGAACGAGGCGGCCTTGGCGATGTCCTCGGGCTTGCCGACCCGGTTGACCGGGATCTGCGTGGCGGCCGCGGCCTTGAAGGCCTCGAAGTCGGCGCCGACGCGGGCGGCGGTGGCCGCGGTCATCTCGGTTTCGATGAAGCCGGGCGCGATCGCGTTGGCGGTGACACCGAACTTGCCCAGCTCGAAGGCGAGGGTCTTGGTGAAGCCCTGCATGCCCGCCTTGGCGGCGGAGTAGTTGGCCTGGCCGCGGTTGCCGAGCGCCGAGGTGCTCGACAGGTTGACGACGCGGCCGAAACCGGCCTCGACCATGTACTTCTGCACCGCTCGCGTCATCAGGAAGGCGCCGCGCAGGTGCACGTTCATGACCGTGTCCCAGTCGTCGACCGACATCTTGAACAGCAGGTTGTCGCGCAGCACGCCCGCGTTGTTGACCAGCACGACCGGCGCGCCGAGCTCGGTGGCGATCCGCTCGACCGCGGCGGTGACGGCGGCTTCGTCGCTGACGTCGGCGCCGACCGCGAGGGCGGACCCACCCGCGGCCTCGATGGCGGCGACGGTGTCGGCGCAGGCGGCCGCGTCCAGATCGAGCACGGCGACGGCGTATCCGTCGGCGGCGAGCTGGACGGCCACGGCGGCACCGATGCCCCGCGCGGCTCCTGTGACAACGGCGACCTTGGCAGTCATGCGATCTCCTACGACCCTGAGCTGGGCGGATGGTGATGGTCGGGGTGACAGGATTTGAACCTGCGACCCTCCGCTCCCAAAGCGGATGCGCTACCAAGCTGCGCTACACCCCGAGGCCTCGGGGCGGGATCGCCGACGAGGAAGTCATGTTTGAGCGGGTGACGGGAATCGAACCCGCACCATCAGCTTGGAAGGCTGAGGTTCTACCATTGAACTACACCCGCAGGCATACGACATCGATGGGATCGCCACGATGTCGTGTGCGCCACGACTGTACCGAACCCCGCGCGGTAAACGCCAATCAGGCCCCCTCCTCCCGCCCGCGGCGCGCCCCGGCCCCGAGTACCCGCAGGCCGGGACCCTATGCCCGATTAGGGCCTAATGACCCTATCGGCGAAACCCCCACGCGGACACGATGGTTGGTGCGCGCCATCGGGGAACCGGCGCCTGCTCCACCGGGGGATTAAATAGGAGAATTTTCCTTGAAAACCTCGCGTGTGGGCGGCGAGTAGGCCACCATGAGATTGCGCGCGACCCCGGCGAGGAGGGACCCATGGCGACCCAACGTCCACCGCCCAGAACAGGGCTATACGCTGCACATTCGGGTGCTCTGAAAATTTCTCCGGAAAGTGTGTAACGCCAGAGCGGCTGCAGCGATGTCATACCCGATCGCCATTCGCGAGAGACTGTAACGCGTGCTAGAACGCGACTTTTCGGTCTCGGGTGGCTTGCTAGGATCCTTTTTGCCGGACGGGGGTATCTGGAAAGGGGGCGGTGAGCGTGTACCGAACTCGGTGGACTCAACCGCGTAGCAGTGCGAACGAGCGAGGTGGCATGTCCGTCGCCACCGACCGCCGGTGATGTCGATGACTGTCCACATCGAGCCACCGGTCGCCGCGATGGCCCGCGCCTGGGCCCGCGCGGTGTGTGCCGAGCCCGGATCGTCCACGGCGCCGCACCAGCTGGAGCCGGTTCTCGTCGAGATCGTCGAGCGCCTGCTGCACCTGGCCAGGACCGAACCGTTCCCGGTGCCGCAGGCACGGATGCTGGGTGCCCGGCTGGCCGAGGCGCCCTTCGAACGAACCAGGATGCTGGCGCACGCCACCCGTTGGCTGCTCGGCTTCCCCTCCGGCGTGCCCGGCTCGCTGGTGGCCACCCGCTGGCCGCTGGTCGCCAGTCAGGCCATCGACAGCTACGCGCAGGCGCTGCAGGAACGGGCGCTGGCACAACAGGAACAGAACATCTCGGCGAAAGTGTCACTGCGCGTCCAGGAGATCGCCGCGCTGCAGCACCGCTTGCGCCACGAGGCGACCCACGACGCCCTCACCGATCTGGCCAACCGCACCCTGCTGCAGGAACGGGTCCGCGCCTTCGCGGCCGACCCCACCCGTGGCGTCGGCGTGCTGGTGGTCGACCTGGACCGGTTCAAGCAGATCAACGACGGCTACGGGCACGCCATCGGCGACGAGGTCCTCGTCGAGCTGGCCAACCGGCTGCGCGAGGTGTGCCCGCCGGAGACGGTGATCTGCCGCTACGGCGGCGACGAGTTCGTCGTCGCGGCCAATCCGCGGCGCGACACCCTCGGCGAGCTGGCACACCGCGTGGTCGCGGCGCTGCGCGACCCGGTGTGGTCGAGCGCGGGCCCGGTCCCGGTGTCGGCGAGTGTGGGCACGGCGTTCTGCGCGCCGGGAAAGACGTGCGATTTCACCGACCTGCTGCGTCGCGCCGACCGCGCGATGTATTCGGCGAAATCCGCGGGCGGGCGGCGTTTCGCGCTCGCCGAATCGGGCGACCCCGAACTGGGAACGGCGGTCGCGGGCTGAGTCGGATCGCGAAGCCTGCACTTCGCGGTCCGGCTCAACCTATTCCGGTATCGGTCAGTGTTCGGTGAAGCCGGTGGATCCGGTGACGGTGGTGGGTGCGGGCGCGGCGAGATCGCGGCGGCGCACCACGACCAGCTCGGGGGCGAACTGCTGGACGCCGCCCACCCGGAAGGCCCCGCGATGCTTGAAGAACGCGCGCCGCATATCGGTGACGCCGGGCCGGGTGCCGTCGGCACCGCGAATCCAGACCAGGCCCGTCACCAGCTGACCGACGCTCGAGCCGCAGAGGCTGGGCAGCAGCACCACATTGACCACGGTGATCGTGAACAGCAGCGCCGCGCCGCCGAGCACGACCGGCAGATAGTTGTCGATACTCAGCAGGCCAGGCTGGGTGACCAGCACTACCAGGATGACGGCAGCGAGCAGGCCGTAGGATACGACGATATCCACGGCATTCGCGATCCCGTTGCGCGTCGTCCGTGGTGACGGATACCGGGAATCCCCCGTGGCCCCATGCTGATTCGGTGCGTACGCCGGTCGTGCACCGGCCGCTCTCCCCCGCTCGTTCATGCCGATATGATCGCACGGCCTACGGTCGACGGCATCCGCCGCACCCAACCCGCGCGGAGTCCCTGGTGCGCGCGGGTGACCGAGGATCGCGGCGCCGCACCCAACCCGCGCGGAGTCCAGCACTCAGCGCGGCTGACAGGTGGGGCACCAGAACAGATTTCGTCCCTCCATGACCGCGTGCGCGACCGGCGTCCCGCACACCCGGCACGGTTCGCCCTGCCGCCGGTAGACGTAGGTGCGCGGCCTGTCCTGCGCGTAAGACGGTGCGCCGGTGTCGTGTTCGGGCCGGACGACGTGCATGCGGCCGGTGGCGACACCGATCGGCATGAGCGCGACCAGGTCCGCCCACAGCGCGTCCCACTCCTCGGCGCCGATCGAGGTGCCGGGCCGATACGGCGAGATCCCGTGCCGGAACAGCACTTCCGCGCGATACACATTGCCGACCCCCGCGATCAGCGACTGATCCATGAGCAGCGCGCCGATCGCCCGGCGGGAGCGGCGGATTCGCGTACCGGCCCGCTCGTGATCGGCGTCGGGGCGCAGCGGGTCGGCGCCGAGGCGGGCGATGAGCGCGTCGACCTCGGCCGGGTCCATAACCTCGCACGCGGTGGGTCCGCGCAGGTCGGTGCCGAATTCCATGGTGCCGATCATCCGCATCCGCACCTGCCCGACGGGCGCGCCCATCGGCAGCGCGGACTCGCTGAACGTGCCGTACAGCCCGAGGTGCACGTGCACGGTCAGCCCGGCCGCGTAGTGGTGCAGCAGGTGCTTGCCGACCGCTTCGGCCCGCTCCAGCACCCGCCCGTCCACCAGGGCCGCGCCGTCGGCGAAGCGGCCCTGCGGACTCGAAACCCGCACCACCCCACCGGCGAACCGCTCCTGATGGAGTCCGGCGATCCGGTGGAGGGTGTGTCCTTCCGGCAAGTCGCGGTCAGTAGGCGGGGACCGCGGGGGCCTCGCCGGACTTCTCGTAGTCGGCGAGGATGTCGATGCGGCGCTGGTGGCGGGGCTCCTCCGACCACGCCTGAGCCAGGAAGGCGTCGACGATGGCGAGGGCTTCCTCGGTGGTGTGCATGCGGCCGCCGATGCCGATGAGCTGGGCGTTGTTGTGCTCGCGGGCCAGCTTGGCGGTCTCCACGCTCCAGGCCAGCGCGCAGCGGGCGCCGGGGACCTTGTTGGCGGCGATCTGCTCGCCGTTGCCGCTGCCGCCGAAGACCAGCCCGAGGCTGCCCGGGTCGGCCACCGTGCGGCGCGCGGCCTCGATGCAGAAGGCGGGGTAGTCGTCGAGAGCGTCGTATTCGAGAGCGCCGCAATCGACGACCTCGTGTCCGGCCTCCTGCAGATGGGCCTTGACGTGATTCTTCAGTTCGAAACCGGCATGGTCGGCACCCAGGTAAACGCGCATGGCTGCGATTGTGTCAGGCCGCTTAGAGTCGTTTTCATGCACCCGCACGAACCGCATTCCCCGCCTTCGGCAGGTCCTCCACCGCCGCCGCACGGCGGACAGGCCGACGCGGAACCCTCGCTGCGCGAGGACACCGGCACCGGGCCGGTGCCCCGGCACAGCGCGTCTCCTTGGGCCCAGCCCGCCGCGCCGACCGGCGCTTTCCCGGCCCAGCCGACCGGCGGCTACGCACCCTTCCCCGGCTACCACCCGCCCGGACCGCCGATCCCGCCGCAGCGGCAGCCGCGCGGACTGTCCCCCTACGGGCGCCCGGCGCGGCATCCCTGGGAGATCCCGCTGCTGGTGGTGGTGATCATGCTCACCGGGGTCGCCTATCTGCTGGTGCTGCTCATGCTGCTGATCGAGGCGGTGGCCGGGCCGCTGGTCGACGACCAGGGCCAGGAGGTCGGCTCCGTGCTGACCAGTCCGTATGTGCTGCTGCTGTTGTTCGCGCCGATCCTGCTGTGGGCCGGGCGTGGCATGAACTACGCGACCCAGCGGATCAACGGGGTGAGGATGTCGCCCACCCAGTTCCCCGAGGGGTTCCGGATGGTGCAGGAGGCGGCCGCCCGGTTCGGGATGCGCAAGGTGCCCGACGCGTACGTGATCCTGGGCAACGGCCAGATCAACGCCTTCGCCTCTGGGCACGGGTTCCGCCGCTTCGTGGTGGTCTACAGCGACCTGTTCGAGATCGGCGGCACGGCGCGCGATCCCGACGCGCTGGCCTTCATCATCGGCCACGAGGTGGGCCATATCGCCGCCGGGCACGTGTCGTATTGGCGGCAGCTGGGCATGTTCGTCGCGCCATGGCTGCCGGTGCTGGGGTCATCGCTGATCCGCGCCCAGGAGTACACCGCCGACAATCACGGCTTCTGCAACCGCCCGCAGGGCGCGCCCGGCGCGATGGCCACCCTCGCCGCGGGCAAGTACCTCAACGCCGAGGTCGGCTTCGACGAGATGGCCGACCGCGCCGCCCTGGAGAAGGGTGGCTTCGTCTGGCTGGTCAACGCGATGTCCAGCCACCCGGTCCTGACGTGGCGCATGTGGGCCCTGCGCGACCGCAGCAAGGCGGGCCCGATGTTCTGGCGCCCGAAACCACCCCAACCGGGCATGATCCCACCCCCGGGCGGATACCCACTCACGACCAAGACCCGCGCACTCCCACCCGAACCGGTCTGAGGCACCCTCCCAGCCCCGCACATCCCGACCTCGAGGAGGGATCGCCGACGCAGTCGGCGGTTCGCGCCCGTCCCGTCGATCAGGCGCCGTGGCGTAGGCGACGAAGGAGCAAGCCACGGTGCCTGATCGACGGGACCCCAGGGGGCGCGAACTCGAGCGCGCCAGCGCTCAGATGAACACCGGGTCTTCCGTGCGGGTGCGCTTCAGCTCGAAGAAGTGGGGGTACGAGGCCAGGGCGACCACCCCGTCCCACACCCGGCCCGCGTCGTCGCCGCGCGGGATGCGGGAGAGGACCGGGCCGAAGAAGGCGACCCCGTTGACATGGATGGTCGGCGTGCCCACATCGGGACCGACCTTGTCCATGCCCGCGTGGTGGGACGCGCGCAGGGCCTCGTCGTAGTCGGTGCTGTCGGCGACCCGGGCCAGCTCGGCGGGCAGGTCGAGTTCGGCCAGCGCGTCGGCGACCACGGCGGTCAGGGTCTCGCTGGTGCTCTCGCGCTCGTAGTCGGCGCGGCGGTCGTGGATGCGGGTGCCCAGCGCGGTGTAGAGCGGCGCGAGGATCTCGTCGCCGTGCTTCTGGGCGGCGGCGATGGCGACGCGCACCGGGCCCCAGCCCGCGGCCATCAGGTCCACATACTGTTCGGGCAGGTCCTTGCCCTCATTGAGCACCGACAGGCTCATCACGTGGAAGCGCGCCTCGATATCGCGCACCTTCTCGACTTCCAGAATCCACCGGGAGGTGATCCAGCACCACGGGCACAGCGGATCGAACCAGAAATCGACGACATCCTTCGTGGCCTGATCGCTCACGAGTCTTCCTCTCGGGTCAGCGGGCGGCGGGCAGACGGGCCCCGCCGTCAGGTGCAACCGCGCGGGCCCCGGAATCGTTCCCCCGGGCGCCGGAGCGGATTAGGCTCGTGCGCGAGGAGTCCGGTCGCCCGCGAGAAGGAGTCCGTTCATGAGCTCGAATCAGCATTTCGTCGTCATCGGTGGCGGGCTCGCCGCCGCCAAGCTCGCCGAGGCCTTGCGCGCCAATGATTTCGACGGTCAGGTGACCGTGCTGGCGGGTGAGGAGGAGCTGCCCTACGAGCGGCCACCGCTGTCCAAACAGCATCTGGCAGGCACCCAGCAGCTGCCCGATTTCACCGTCGACCAGGCCGCCTGGTACCGCGATCACCACATCGACCTGCGGCTGGGCACCACCGCCACGGCCTTCGACGCGCGCGCCAGAACCGTCACCCTGCCCGACGAGTCCACCCTGTCCTACGACAAGCTGGCGCTGGCCACCGGCTCGCGGCCACGCACGCTCTCGATTCCCGGCGCCGACGCGCCGAATGTGTACACCCTGCGCACCATCGGCGATTCGGATGTGATCGCGCAGGTGCTGCGGACCGAGCAGCGGCTGGTGATCATCGGCGCGGGCTGGATCGGGCTCGAGGTGGCCGCGCAGGCCAGGGCCAGGGGCGTGGACGTCACCGTGGTCGAGTCGGCGCCGCTGCCGCTGCTGGGCGCGCTGGGCCCGGAGATGGGCGCGTTCTACGCCGAGGTGCATCGCGAACACGGCGTCGACCTGCGCACCGAGATCGGCGTCGACGCCATCCTCACCGACGACGGCAACGCCACCGGCGTGCAGCTCGGCGACGGCACGGTGGTCCCGGCGCAGGCGGTGCTGGTGGCGGTGGGCGCCGCGCCCAATATCGAGTCGGCCATCGCGGCCGGGCTCGACTACGACGGCGGCGTGCTGGTCGACGAGGCGCTGCGCACCAGCGACCCGGATGTGGTGGCGGTCGGCGATATCGCCGAACAGCAGCATCCGGTGCTGAACCGGCGGGTGCGGGTGGAGCACTGGGCCACCGCGCTGAACCAGCCCGCCGTGGCCGCGCGGACCATGCTCGGCAAATCCGCCGTCTACGACCGGCTTCCGTACTTCTTCAGCGACCAGTACGACGTGGGCATGGAGTACACCGGCTATGTCGGCCGGGGCGACGACGTACGCGTGGTGGTGCGCGGCGAGCCGTCCGAGCGCGAGTTCGTCGCGTTCTGGCTGGACTCGCGGAACCGGGTCAAGGCGGGGATGAACGTCAATGTCTGGGATGTGACGGACCGGATCAAGCAGCTCATCCTGTCGGCCGAGCCGGTGGATCCGGAGCTGCTGGCGAATCCGGATATTCCCCTGTGATCGGGCGGGCGGGTCTGTCGAATCCGGCGCGCCAGCTCCGACCATGTGTCGAAGGCGCCGCCCTGGCGCCACGGAACAGGAGTTGACGTCATGAAGTACATGCTGGTCAAGACCTATGGCGAGACAGCGCACTGCGATCTCCCGCTGCCCGAGTGGGCGCCCGAGGACATCGCCGCCCACATCGATTTCCAGCGGGCGCTGGGCGCGCAGCTCGCCGCCTCGGGGGAGCTCGTCGACGCGCAGGGCCTGGCCGGGCCCGAGCAGGCGCTGATCGTGCACTCCGACGGGCGGTCGGCGCCGGTGGTCACCGACGGGCCGTTCCCGGAGACCAAGGAGTTCCTCGCCGGGTACTGGATCGTCGACGTGGACTCCCCCGAGCGGGCGGTCGAGATCGCCGCGCAAGCCTCGGCCGCGCCCGGTCCCGGCGGCGCGCCGATCGGTGAGTACATCGAGGTGCGCCAGGTCATGAGCGCCCCCGAGGCGTGAGCGAACCACTCACCGAGGACCTCCTGCGTGAGCTCGCACCGCAGGTCCTCGGTGTGCTGGTGCGCCGGTTCGGCGATTTCGAGCTGGCCGAGGACGCCGTGCAGGACGCGCTGCTGGCGGCGGCCACCCAGTGGGACACCGAGGGCAGACCGGCGAATCCGCGCGGGTGGCTGATCCAGGTGGCGCAGCGCCGGATGGCCGACGCGGTGCGCGCGGAGGTGGCGCGGCGGCGCCGGGAGAGCACGGTGTTCGCGCGGGAGGTGCCCGGCGAAGCGTCCGGTCGCGACGACACCCTCGACCTGTATTTCCTGTGCTGTCATCCGGAGCTGCCGCCCGCGGGCGCGGTGGCGCTGACCCTGCGCGCGGTCGGCGGCCTGCGCACCGGCGAGATCGCGGCCGCCTTCCTGGTCCCGGAACCGACCATGGCGCAGCGTATTTCGCGGGCGAAGCAGAAGCTCGCGAGCCTGCCCCGGCCGTTCGCCGACGGCGCGACCGACCGGGCCCGGCTGCACGCGGTGCTGCAGGTGCTGTACCTGATCTTCACCGAGGGGCACACCAGTACCGCGGGTGAGGGCCTGCGCCGCGCCGATCTGTCGGCCGAGGCGATCCGGCTGACCCGCGCCCTGCACGCCCTGCTCCCCACCGATTCCGAGGTCACCGGCCTGCTCGCGCTGCTGCTGCTCACCGACGCGCGCCGCGCCGCCCGCTCGGGTCCGCACGGCGAGCTGATCCCGCTGGCCGAACAGGACCGTTCCCGCTGGGACCGCGCCCAGATCACCGAGGGTCTGCGCCTGCTCACCGCCACCATGCCCGCGGGCCTCACCGGCCCGTACCAGATCCAGGCCGCCATCGCGGGCCTGCACGGCCAGGCATCCCATGTCGACGACACCGACTGGCCGAGCGTCCTCGCCCTCTACACCCTGCTGGAGCGCCGCACCCCCAACCCGATGATCACCCTCAACCGCGCCGTGGCCACCGCCATGGTCCACGGCCCCGCCGCGGGCCTGGCCCTCACCGACACCGTGGCCGAGGCCCTCGCCCGCTCCCACCGCCTCGCCGCCGTGCGCGGCCACCTGCACGAGATGGCGGGCGACCCGGCCGCCGCCGTGGCCGACTACCAGCGCGCCGCCCAGCAGACCGCCAGTACGCCGGAGCGCGACTACCTCCTGCTCCGCGCCGCCCACCTGCGCACCGGTGAGCGCACCCAATCCGGCGACCCTGCCGCGAGGGGCCGAATCACCACTGGCGGTTAGCGGGCTCGCTGTTGACCCGTCGCACCGAAGTCGGCGGGTCGCGGGCCATCGTCTTGTCGCCGCCGGGCATGACGCACCCACCGCGGCGAACCGATCCTCCGCGTCCTCCGCGACGGCGGCGGCAACGTCCCGCGCCGCGACCTCGGCGGCAAGGCTGGTCGCGCCGTGCCGGACACCGTCACCAGGCGGATTCCAGGTTGCCGATCATGCGGGCGAGAGTGGTTGTCAGGGCGTCGAATTCGGCGCGGGAGATGCCGGTCGTCATGCGTTCGCGGATGGCGGCGACGGCGCGGGCGGCCCGGGTGTGCGCGGTGACGCCTGCTTCGGTGAGGGCGAAGCGGGCGTCGGTGTCGCGGGTGAGCCAGCCGCGGGTGGTGAGTGCTGCGGTGAGGGCGGCGACCGACTCGGTGGTGGTTTCCCAGAAGGGGCGCAGAGCGTCCTGGAGGGTCGCGGCGGCGGCCGGGGCGCGGACGAGGGTATTGAGGACCTGCCATTCGCGGCGGGTCATGCCCGCGTCGGCGGCGGCCTGGTCGAAGGTGGCTTCGATCAGCTGGTCCAGGCGTTTCACCTGGTAGCCGATCAGACGGCGTTCGGTCATGGCGGCACCTAGATAGTCTCGGACAATTACATGTTCTTTTACATGTACATGTTCGACGGTAGCATGACGGCGTGGACGAGGTCGAGCGGATCGAACGGGCGATGATCGCCATCCGGCGGCGGCAGACGCGGCGCACGCTGGGGGCAGGTGAGCCGAGTGGGCAGGCCTTCGACGTCCTCGATGTGGTCGAGGACGCGGCCGAGCCGACGGTGTCGACGGTCGCCTCCGCGCTGGCGGTGGATCAGCCGCGCGCGAGCAAGCTGGTCGCGACCGCGGTGGCCGGGGGGCTGCTGCGGCGGGTCGCCGATCAGGCCGACGGGCGGCGCTCGCTACTGGAACTCACCGAGGCCGGGAAAGCGCTGGTCGAGCAGGCCCACCTGCGCCGCCGCGGCGCCTTCGACCGAGCGATGACCGGCTGGTCGGCGCGCGAACGCGACGAATTCGCCCGCCTGCTCGGCCGTTTCGTCGACGGCCTGGACGGACCGCCTGGGGCAGACTGAGGTCCATGGCGGAGAGATTCAGCGCGGGCGTCCTGCTCTACCGGCACTGCGGCGACGGCATCGAGGTGCTGCTCGGGCACATGGGCGGGCCGCTGTGGGCGAAGAAGGACGCCTCGGCGTGGTCGATCCCCAAAGGCGAGTACGAGCCGGACGAGCAGCCCCGCGCGGCCGCCGCCCGCGAATTCACCGAGGAACTGGGTCTTCCCGTCCCCGACGGCGACTGGACCGACCTCGGTCAGGTGCGGTACGGCAGCGGCGGCCGCCGCAAGACCGTCACCGCGTGGGCCGTCGAAGGCGATCTCGACACCACCGCGATCGTCCCCGGCACCTTCGAGATGGAATGGCCACCGCGCTCCGGCCGCACCGGCGTCTTCCCGGAGATCGACCGCGCCGCGTGGTTCACCCCCGACGCCGCCCGCGACAAACTCGTCACCGGCCAGCGTCCGTTCCTGGACCGCCTCACCACCCATCTCGACGGCAACGCCTGACACGACGCCCCCGGCACCCGCGGAGTCCCCGCACGCGCATCGATCGAGTGTCAGCCCCTCCGGCTCACCCACAGCATGACATCCGGCCTGCGCGAGGACGTTGAGCTCACGCGCGCACCGCGGTGCGGAATTCGGTGGGGCTCTGGCCGCGTGAGCGTTTGAAAGCGGCGCTGAAGCCGAAGGGGTCGGAGTAGCCGACGGTGGTGGCCACCTGGGCGACGCTGCGGGCCGGGTCGGCGAGCAGCTCCTCGGCCTCGGCCATGCGCCATTCGGTGAGGTAGGTGAGCGGGGGTTCACCCATGACCTCGGTGAAGCGTTTGGCGAACAGGGCGCGCGAGACCAGCGCCTCGGTGGCCAGGCTCGCGACCGTCCAGCGCTGGAAAGGCTTGGCGTGGATGGCTTCCAGGGCCGGACCGACCACCGGGTCGGCCATGCCGCGGTACCAGGCGGGCGCGAACTCACCCTGCTGGGTGAGCCAGCTGCGCAGGGTGCAGACCAGCGCCCAGTCCAGCAGCCGGTCCATCAGTGCCTGCGCGCCCGCGGTATTGCGGAAGGCGTCGGCGGCGGCCTCCTCCAGCCAGGTGCACACCTCGGTGTCGCCGCCGACCACCATGACCGGCGGCAGGGCCCGCAGCAGCCGTTCGTGCCTGCGCCCGGACGCGCGGTAGGCGCCGACGATCAGCGAGGTCTCCGCCTCCGCCCCGGTCACCTCGACCAGTTCCGGTGTGGCGCAGGCGAGTTCGGCGGCACCGAAACCGCGTGGCACGAAGCAGGACAGCTCGTACTCCAGGCGCGGGCGCGCGGGTTCGGCCTCACCGTCGAGCAGTTCGAACGAGGCTCCGGCCTGCACGAGGGCCGTATCGCCGAGCACCAGCCGGGTGCGCGAACCGTCGGCGAGCACCAGCGTGCCGCCGCTGCCGCGCAGTACCGTCACCATGATCAGTGGCGCTTCGTCGGCGAAACGGATGGTCCACGGGGCGCGCAGAACGGCGTGCGCCACCACCGATCCATCCGCACGGATGCCACTCAGCAAAGAACTCAACGGATCCATGCTCACCACCGTAGACGAATTCCTATCGAGCCGAGATGATCACCCATAGATCGTCCACACGATTCCCGGTTGACTCTAGGTACCGGGGCAGCGCGCCCCCAAGATCAGCAGGGAGTCCCACCGTGTCGCAGTCGCTCTCCACCACCGAATCCGCTTCGCGCACCGCACTCGTCGTGCTCGCCCATCATCGCGCCGATTCGCTGTCGGCGCATGTCGCGCAGCTGGCGGTCGGCAGGCTCGCCGCCGCGGGCTACACCGTCGACCTGCTCGACCTGCACGCCGAGAACTTCGACCCCCGGATGACCGTGGCCGACCAGCCCGACTGGGGCGACCGCGACAAGCGGTACTCCGACGAGGCCGAGGCCCACATGCGGCGCATCCTGGCCGCGCAAGTGGTGGTCGTGGTGTTCCCGGTCTACTGGCAGAGCACCCCCGCCATCCTCAAGGGCTGGATCGACCGAGTCTGGAACTACGGTTTCGCCTACGGCCGCAGCAAGCCCCGGCTGGCGGGCAAACGCATCCTGTGGCTCGGCCTGGCCGGTGCCACCGCCGCGGACGAGATCATCTCCGGCATGCATCAGCTGCTGGAGGCCCAGCTCAGCGAGGGCCTGGCCTACTACAGCGGTTTCGCGCACTCGCGCGTCGGCCTGCTCCCCGATGCCGAGGACCAGCCGCAGAGCCTCGACAGCGAGGGCAATCTGGTGATCGGCGCCGCGATCGAGGGCGATGCGAGGGCCGCTCACTACGCCGCCTTCGACGCGACGGCGGCGGGCTTCGTCGACGAGTTCGTCGCCACGGAACTCGTCAACGCCTGACCCGGCGACCACGGCGCGGTGACCACCCCGGCCACCGCGCCGCACCCATGGCGGTCCAGCACGGGACAGCCGCGCCGCCGTGGTGCCGACCACCGCGGCGGCGCCGGGCCGCTGCCGGTGAGCGGGCGGCAGCCCTCGGCGACCGGACAGCGGCGTTGACGCGGCGAGGGCGGCGGCCGCGAAACGGTGGGACAGACCGCCAGGGCCGTGCTGCCGGTCAGTGGGCAGCGGCCATCGGCGACGGGACATCCGCGCAGCGGTGGGACAGATCGACGAGGCCGTGCTGACGTGGGGCGGTGGCGCCCTCACGGTCCGGTGAGTGTCCGGCGCAGGACACCGAACAGTTCGGTGGGCGTGCCGGATTCGGTGGCCGCCTTGTCGATCAGGCCGATGGCAGCGGCGGTGAATTCGTCGCTCTGTTCGGGAACGTACTGGTCCGGAGTGTCGATCCCGGGTGCGTACTGGGCGAGCATCGCCGTCATGGCCTGGAGGAACGGCGCCATCAGGGCCGCCAGCTGTGCCGCCGAACCGCCGGTGGTGCGCACCATCGCGCCGCCCTGCGCGAAGGCGGCGAACATGGCGTACATGCCGCCGAGGATCGACACGTCGTACATGGCGGCCGCGCCGGGATCGGCGCCGACGAACTCGGCCCGGCCGAACACCTCCAGCACCGTCCGGTACTTCGCGAAGGCCGCCGCCGCTCCGCTGTAGAGCACGAAGGCGTCCGGCCCGCCGATCATCGACGGCACGGCCATGATGCCGCCGTCGATCCAGGCGATCCGCTCGGCCTCGGCCCACCGGCCCAGCGCCCGCGCCTGTTCGGGCGAGGTCGTGGTCAGGTTCACCACCACCCGGCCGCGCAGGCTCTCGACGGCGGGCTCGACGTGCTCGCGCACCGCCGCGTCGTCGAGCACGCACAGGATCACCAGCTCGGCCGCCGTGAGCGCCTGCGCGGCCGTGGCCGCCACTGTCGCACCCTCGGCCGCCAACGCCTCGGCCCGCGCGGCGGTGCGGTTCCACACCGTCACCTCGTGTCCAGCGGCCAGCAGCGCCTGCGCCAGCGCGGTGCCCATGGCACCGAGACCGAGCACCGAAACCCGCTGTGCCGTCACCGAATCGGTCATATCTTCCCCTTGTCCTGTAGCTCGCGCCGCCGCTCGGCGATGCCCATCCAGCTTCGCCTCGCGCGCTACAATCGACAAGTACCGACTATCAAGTCCAATACTCACCAAAAAGTAAGTAAGGCGCGTATGAAGCAGCGAGAGCGTCCGTATTCCTGCGGGATCGATGCCGCGCTCGATGTGGTCGGCGGCAAGTGGAAGGCGCTGATCCTGTGGGCACTGTCCACCGGCACCCAGCGCTTCGGTGAGCTGAAACGGCTCGTGCCGGGGGTCACCGAGAAGATGCTGATCCAGCAGTTGCGCGAGCTCGAGCACGACGGCATCGTGCGCCGCGAGATCTACCCGCAGGTGCCGCCGAAGGTGGAGTACTCGCTCACCGAGCTCGGGGTCTCACTCAACGCGGCGCTGGTGACGCTCGGGTCGTGGGGCAACGACAATATGGCGCACATCTGCGCGGTGAAGGGGGTGGCGGCGCCGGTGCACTGACCGGCGCCGCGCGCCGGTCAGTGCTGGATGCCGGTCCAGGTCTTACCGGTGATGCGCTCGTAGGCGTCTTCGTACTTGCGGCGGGTCACCTCGACGATGTCGGCGGGGATCTCCGGGCCCGGGTACTCCTTGTTCCAGCCGGTGGAGGTCGACCAGTCGCGCACGAACTGCTTGTCGAAGGAGCGCTGGGGGCGGCCCGGCTCCCACTCGTCGGCGGGCCAGAAGCGCGAGGAATCCGAGGTGAGCACCTCGTCACCGAGGGTGAGTACCGCACCGTCCCAGCCGAATTCGACCTTGGTGTCGGCGACGATCACGCCCGCCTTCGCCGCGTGCTCGGCACCGCGCGAGTAGATCTCGAGGGTCAGCTCGCGCAGCTGCTCGGCGACCTCGCGGCCCTCCTGGTTCACCACGTCGGCGAAGCTGATCGCCTCGTCGTGGCCCTCGGCGGCCTTGGTGGACGGAGTGAAGATCGGCTCGGGCAGCTTGTCGCCGTCCCGCAGACCCGGCGGCAGCGCGATGCCCGACACGGTCCCGGACTGCTGGTACTCCTTGAGCCCCGAGCCGGTCAGGTAGCCGCGCGCGATGCATTCGACCTGCACCATCTTCAGCGGCTTGACCCGGATACCGCGCCCGGCGAACTCGGCGGGCACATCGGTGGCCGAGACCACGTGATTGGGGATGCCGGTGAAGTACTCGAACCACCAGTTCGACAGCTGGGTCAGCAGTGCGCCCTTCTCCGGGATCGGGGTGGGCAGCACGACGTCGTAGACCGACACGCGGTCGGAGGCAACGAGCAGCAGGGTGTCGCCGTCCTCATAGAGGTCACGAACTTTCCCGGCGTGCACATGCTTCAACGTCGAGCCTCCGAATCCTGGGCATACGGACTGATGTCTGTGCGAACTCTACCGGCCCACCCCGCCACCGGATCGGGCCTGGTCACCGCGACGCGAGGCCGGTCACATTTCCCGACGGAGCGGTCGCCGAGGGTCGCGCGGGCTCACCCGGCGACCGCCGCTAGGGTTTCAGGCCGTCGCGCGATCATCGTCGGTGAGCCGGAAGGTGCGGCGATAGGCCAGGGGTGCCACGCCGACGCTCGCCTGGAAGTGCTGGCGCAGGGAGGTTCCGGTGGCGAAGCCGACCCGGCCCGCGATCTGCTCGACCGACAACTCACTGGCTTCGAGCAGGTGCCGGGCCCGGGCGACCCGCTGCTGAGTGAGCCAGCGGCCGGGGCTCAGACCCACCTCGTCGCCGAAACGCCGGGCAAAGGTGCGCGGGCTCATGCGCGCGTGGGCGGCCAGCTCGGTGATGGTGAGCGGGAGTTCGAGGTGCTGCATGGCCCAGTGCCGGGTCGCGGCGGTGCTCGCCTGGGCGGGATCGGGGACCGGCTGGTCGATGAACTGGGCCTGGCCGCCCTCACGCCAGGGCGGCACGACACACAGGCGTGCCACCTGATTGGCCACCGCGCTGCCGTGGTCGGCGCGCACGAGGTGCAGGCACAGGTCGACGCCCGAGGCCGCGCCCGCGGAGGTCAGGATGTCGCCGTCGTCGACGAACAGGACGTCGGCGTCGAGCCGGACGCGCGGGAAGTGCTGCCGGAACGCGTCGGCCAGGCGCCAGTGGGTGGAGGCGGGGCGGCCGTCGAGCAGACCTGCGGCGGCCAGCACGAACGCGCCGGTGCAGATCGAGACGATCCGGGTGCCCGGCCGGATGTGGGCGAGCGCGGCGCGGGTGGGCTCGCTCAGCCCGGCGATCGCGTCGGCGGTGTCGCAGGAGGGGACGATCACGGTGTCGGCGGTGGCCAGCAGTTCGGTTCCGTGTTCGACGACGATCCGGAAGTCGGCGATGGTACGCACGGGCTGCCCGTCGACCGAGCAGGTCAGCACCTCGTACCGGTCGGTGAGGGTGCCGAAGATCCGCTGTGGCGTCCCGAGTTCGAATGGGTAGACGCCGTCGAGTGCCAGAACCACCACGCGATGCATGGCACGATTCTATCGAATACTGACCTTTCTGCCATTTTCCGGGCGGACGCGATCCGGCACCGTCTACGGCATGACCGAAACCATGCGCGCCATCAGCCAGGACACCCTCGGTGGACCCGAGGTCCTCCACGAGATCGAATTGCCCCGCCCCACCCCGGGTCCGAGCGAAGTGCTCGTCCGCGTGCACGCGGCCGGGCTCAACCCCACCGACTGGAAGCACCGCGCGCTCGACGGACTGTTCCTGCCTCCGCCGCCGTTCGTGCTGGGCTGGGACGTCTCCGGTGTCGTCGAGGCCGTCGGCTTCGGCGTCACGCTGTTCGCGCCCGGCGACGAGGTGTTCGGCATGCTGCCCTATCCGTACGGGCACGGGTCGATGGCGGAATACGTCACCGGCCCGGCCAGGGCCTTCGCTCGCAAGCCCGCATCCGTCGACCACATCGTGGCCGGGGCGACTCCGCTGGCCGCGCTGACCGCCTGGCAGGCACTGGTCGACACCGCGAGAATCGAAGCGGGACAGCGGGTGCTGATCCACGCGGCCGCGGGCGGCGTGGGCCACCTGGCGGTGCAGATCGCGAAGGCGCGCGGCGCGTACGTCATCGGGACGGCCAGTGCCGCCAAGCACGAACAGCTGCGGGCCCTCGGCGCCGACGAGCTCATCGACTACCGCACCGTCGACTTCGCGGCGGCGGTACGCGATGTGGACGTCGTGCTCGACACCCTGGGCGCCGAGACCAGCCTGCGCTCGCTGCCGGTCCTGCGCCCCGACGGCCTGCTGATCACCATCAAACCGGTCGGAGTGGAGGAAGTGCGCGCGGCGGCCGACCGGCAGGGGGTGCGAGTGGCCGCCCTGCTCGTGGAAGCCGACCACGCCGGGATGAACGCCATCGCCGATCTCCTCGCCGCGGGCACCCTCACGCCCACCATCGCCGGGGTGTTCCCGATGGCGGATTCGGCGCGCGCGCATGCCCTCGGAGACACCGACCGGACCTTCGGAAAACTGGTGGTCACCCTGCGCTGACCGGATACCCGGGGTGGCGTGCCCCCTCGGCGCGCCGCCCCGGGCGGACACCGCGTCGCTGACGACCGGCACGCGCAGCGAAGCCGGTCGAGCCGCGAGGTGGGAGCGGTCGGCCCCCTCGGTGCGGGGTCCGGGGTGAACCCGGGAGCGGCGGTCGGCGGCAGGTGGCATTGTGGACGCTGATGCGCGCGCCGGGGAACACCGGCACGCGCGAACCGTGCCGTGTTCGTCGACGACGAAGGAGATCTATGTCCGCCCCGAATCTCACCCGCGACCAGGCGGTCGAACGCGCCGCCACGGTGGCCGTGCGGAACTACCGGATCGAACTCGACCTCACCGACCAGCCGCGAGGCGCGGGTTCGGAAGTGTCGGACACCTTCGGTTCCAAGACCACCGTCACCTTCTCGGCCACCCCGGGCGCGAGCACTTTCGTCGACCTGGTGGCCGCGCAGGTGCGTTCGGCCGTGCTCAACGGCGACCCGCTCGACATCAGCGGCTACGACGAGTCGACCGGCATCGCGCTGCCGTCGCTGGCCGCCGACAACGAGCTGGTGATCGAGGCCGACTGCGAGTACTCGCACACCGGTGAGGGCCTGCACCGCTTCGTCGACCCCGCCGACGACAAGGTCTACCTGTACTCGCAGTTCGAGACCGCCGACGCCAAGCGCATGTTCGCCTGCTTCGACCAGCCCGACCTCAAGGCCACCTTCGACATCGTGGCCACCGCCCCCGCCGACTGGCAGGTGGTGTCCAACGGCGCCACCGCCGAGCGGCACGAGGTCGGCGCGGTGGTGCGGCACACCTTCGCCACCACACCGCAGATGAGCACCTACCTGGTCGCCATGATCGCCGGTCCGTACACCCGGTGGACCGACAGCTACACCGACACCCACGGCGAGATCCCGCTCGGCCTGTACTGCCGGGCCTCGCTGGCCGAACACATGGACGCCGAGCGCCTGTTCACCGAGACCAAGCAGGGTTTCGGCTTCTATCACGAGAACTTCGGCGTGCCGTACGCCTTCGGCAAGTACGACCAGCTGTTCGTGCCGGAGTTCAACGCGGGCGCGATGGAGAACGCGGGCGCGGTCACCTTCCTCGAGGATTACGTCTTCCGGTCCAAGGTGACCCGCGCCTCCTACGAGCGCCGCGCCGAGACGGTGCTGCACGAGATGGCGCACATGTGGTTCGGCGACCTGGTCACCATGAAGTGGTGGGACGACCTGTGGCTCAACGAGTCGTTCGCGACCTTCGCCTCGGTGCTGTGCCAGGCCGAGGCCACCGAATACACCAGTGCCTGGACCACCTTCGCGAATGTGGAGAAGTCCTGGGCCTACCGTCAGGACCAGCTGCCCTCCACCCACCCGATCGCCGCCGACATCCCCGACCTGCACGCGGTGGAGGTGAACTTCGACGGCATCACCTACGCCAAGGGCGCCTCGGTGCTCAAGCAGCTGGTCGCCTACGTCGGCCTGCAGCCGTTCCTGGCGGGTCTGCGTGACTACTTCGCCGAACACGCCTACGGCAACGCCACCTTCGACGACCTGCTGCGCGCGCTGGAGAAGGCCTCGGGCCGCGACCTGTCGGACTGGGGCGCGCAGTGGCTCAAGACCACCGGCCTGAACATCCTGCGCCCGGAGTTCACCGTGGCCGCCGACGGCACCTTCGCGAGTTTCGCCGTGGCCCAGGACGGTGCCGCGCCGGGCGCGGGCGAACACCGCGTGCACCGGATCGCGATCGGTATCTACGACGATGTCGACGGCAAGCTGGTCCGCACCCAGCGCGTGGAGCTCGACCTCGACGCCGCCGCGCGCACCGAGGTGCCGGAGCTCGTCGGCGCGGCGCGCGGCAAGCTGGTGCTGGTCAACGACGACGACCTCACCTACTGCTCGCTGCGCCTCGACCCGGATTCCCTCGATGTCGCGGTGCAGCGCATCGGCGACATCGCCGGTTCGCTGCCGCGCACGCTGGCCTGGTCGGCGGCCTGGGAGATGACCCGCCAGGCCGAGATGAAGGCCCGCGATTTCGTGGCGCTGGTGCAGCGCGGGATCGGCGCGGAGTCCGAGATCGGCGTGGTGCAGCGGCTGCTCATGCAGGCCAATACCGCCATCGGCAGCTACGCCGATCCGGCCTGGGCCGAGCAGGAGGGCTGGCCCGGCTTCGCCGACCGGCTGCTCGAGCTGGCCCGCGCGGCCGAGCCCGGTTCGGATCATCAACTCGCCTTCGTCAACGCGCTGACCGGCGCGAAGCTGGCGCGCCGCCACACCGAGGTGCTGGCCGCGCTGCTCGACGCCGATCCGGCGGCAGCCGGGCTGGCCGGGCTCACCGTCGACACCGATCTGCGCTGGCGCCTGGTCACCGCGCTGGCGGCCGCGGGCCTGATCGACGCCGACGGCACCGCGACCCCGGCCATCGACGCCGAGCTGGCGGGCGACCCGACCGCGGCGGGCAAGCGGCAGGCGGCCGCGGCGGCCACCGCGCGCCCGATCGCCGAGGTGAAGACGCAGGCCTGGGACACCGTGATGGGCGACGACTCGGTCCCCAACATCACCGCCCGCGCCATCGTCGGCGGGTTCGCCCCCGCCGGTCAGGGCGAGCTGCTGGCCCCGTACGTGGACAAGTACTTCGCCCAGATCCCCGCCGTGTGGGAGCGCCGCTCCAGCGAGGTCGCCCAGACCGTGGTGGTCGGCCTCTACCCGCACTGGGCGATCAGCGAGGACGCCGTCGCCAAGGCCGACGAGTTCCTCGCCGGTGACCACCCGCCCGCCCTCTACCGCCTGGTCTCCGAGGGCCGCGCTGGCATCGAACGCTCCCTGCGCGCACGGGAATTCGACGCCAAGTAACCCACACCCCCAGAGGACCCGGTGCACCCCACACCGGGTCCTCGCGCATTCCGCACTCCCACCACCGCACATCCCGACCTCGAGGAGGGATCGCCGACGAAGTCGGCGGTTCGAGCGCGCCAGCGCTCCAACAAACACTGCTCTCAGCAGATCCGCTCACAGCAGCAATGGGGGCCGAGCACCGTGTGCGCGGGGCACCGTGGATTCATGGCACACGACGACAAGACCCCGATGTTCAGCTGGCGGGCCCGCGAGCAACTCTTCGCCCGCCGGATCCTGGTACTCGACGGCGCCCTCGACGACGACAACGGCACGCTGCTCATCACCCAGTTGCTGACCCTGGCGGCGCAATCCCCCGAAGCACCGATCTCGCTGTGGATCCACTCCCCCGGCGGCTCGGTGCCCTCGATGCTCGCCATCCGCGACGTGATGCGCCTGGTGCCCTGTGAGGTATCGACCCTCGCGCTCGGATTGGCGTGCAGCGCCGGGCAATTCCTGCTGTCCTCGGGATCACCCGGCCGCCGGTTCGCGCTGCCGCACGCCCGCATCCTCATGCATCAGGGTTCGGCGGGGATCGGCGGTAGCGCGGTGGAGGTCGAGGTGCAGGCCGACGATCTGCGCTACACGGTCGATACCGTGCTCGGCCTGATCGCCGCCGACACCGGCCAGCCCTTCGACCGCGTCTACGAGGACTCGCTGCACGATCGCTGGTTCACCGCCACCCAGGCCCTGGAGTACGGGTTCATCGATCACATCGTGGAGTCCTTCGACCAGGTCGTCCCCAACCGCCACCGCATCGGCATCACCGCCTAGCCCCGAGAGGCGCCTTCACCATGACCAGCTACACGATTCCCAATGTCGTCTCCCAGCATCGCGGTGGCGAGCGGATCACCGACATCTACTCACACCTGCTCAGCGAACGCATCGTCTACCTGGGCACTCCCATCGACTCCGGTGTCGCCAACGCACTCATCGCGCAACTACTGCACCTCGAGTCCGACAGCCCCGGCCAGCCGATCAGCCTCTACATCAACTGCGAGGGCGGCGATCTGTCGGCCATGCTCGCCGTGTACGACACCATGCGCTTCATCAAGGCCCCGGTGCACACCACCTGCGTCGGCCAGGCCATCGCGGTCGGCGCGGTGCTGCTGGCCGGGGGCGCGGCCGGGCACCGCGCCATGCTGCCGCACACCCGGATCGTGTTGCACCAGCCCGCGACCCGCGGTCAGGGCACCATCCCGGACCTGATCCTGCAAGCCGACGAGCTCGTCCGGATGCGCGCCGCGGTCGAGGCAATCCTGTCCGCGCACACCGGTCAGACGCCGGAGACCCTCCGGCGCGACACCGACCGCGATCGGGTGTTCACCGCCGAGACCGCGCTCGACTACGGACTGGTCGACCAGGTGCTGCACGAACGCACCTGAGCCTTCGGCGGACGCCCAGACCTCGGCCGTGCGTCGGCGACGCGGGAACGCCGCACCGCCGACGCCTCGGGGTCACTGCTTTTCGATGCGGTCCAGGTAGACGCGGCGGACCTCGTCGTCGACGCGGGTGATGGCGGCGTCGTCGTGGGCGGCCTTGCGCAGCAGCTTCATCACCGGCTCGGGCACCAGCCCGGCAGCATCGGCGGCCAGGCCGACATACCCGGGGACCGCCGTCTCGGCGGCCCGCGTCGTGACCGTGCGCACCACCGCGGCGGCGATGTCCTCGGGGTCGACGGCGGGCAGGATGCCGTAGTCGATCCCGGAACTGAGCTCGGTGCGGACCGCCGAGGGCAGCACCGCGCTCACGCTGACGCCGGTGCCGTCCATCTCCAGGCGGGTCGCCGCGGTCAGGCCGACCACGGCGAACTTGCTCGCGTTGTAGACGGCCAGGCCCTTGATCGGGAACTTGCCCGCCAGCGAGGCCACGTTCACCACATGGCCGTGGCCGCGCTCGACCATGCCGGGCAGGGCCAGGCGCATCCCGTGGATGACACCGTAGACATTGACGTCCATGGTGAGCTGGTCGATCCGGTCGGACTGGTCGAGGAAGGCGCCGTTGGGCATCACACCCGCGTTGTTGACCAGCACGTCGAGCGGACGGCCGCGCCACCGGGCGGCCGCGTCGAGAAACGCCGCGTAGGAGGCCTTGTCGGTGACGTCGAGGGCGTGGCCCATCGCGCGGTCGCCGAGTTCGGCGGCAGCCTGCACGGCCAGCGCCTCGTCCAGGTCACCGAGAGCGACGTGCGCGCCCGCCGCGACGAAGGCCCGCGCGGTGGCCAGGCCGATGCCGCGCGCGGCGCCGGTGATCGCGATCAGCGCGCCGTCCAGGTCGATCCGGGGGTAGCTCATGCTGTGTCCTTTCGGTGCGCGATCAGGCCGGGACGGCCACGTCGTCGTGGGTGAGGGTGAAGTCGGCGGAATCGAAGGCACTGACCCGGCGGGTCAGCTCGCCGGTGGACCACGGCCAGCTGAAACTGTTGCGCCCGTTGGCATCCAGGTAGTAGCTCTGGCAGCCGCCCGCGTTGTAGACCGTGGTCGCGAGCGCGGCCTGCACCTGGTCGACATAGGCGGCCTGCACCTGCGGGCGCACGTCCAGCGCTGCCCACCCTTCGCGCCGGGCGCTCGCGATGGCCGTCACCAGGAAGTCGACCTGGGCCTCCAGGATCGCGAAGGCCGAGGAGTGCCCGGTGCCGAGGCTGGGGCCGAGCACGGTGAACGCGTTGGGGAAACCGGTGGTCACCGTGCCCAGATACGCCTCCGGCGAGCCCTTCCAGTGCTCGGCCATGCTCCGGCCATCGACGCCGTGGACGATATCGGCCAGCGGGGTGTCGAGAATGTGGAAGCCGGTCCCGAGGATGACGGCGTCGACCTCGGCGGTGCTGCCATCGGCCCCGACCGCGACATTGCCGCGGAACTCGGTCACACCGGTGGCGTGCACCTCGACATTGGCGCGGGTCAGCGACTGGAGATAGCTGTTGGAGAACAGGATCCGCTTGCAGCCGAGCAGATAGTCCGGGGTGAGCTTGGCGCGCAGCGCCGGATCCCGCACCACCGCGCGCAGATACGCCGAACCGACCGCCTGCACCGCCTGCATGAGCGGGCGCGGACGGCGGAAGGCGACGCCGAGCCCCTCCATGATCGAGTACTCGATCCCGCGCAGGGCCTTGTGCGCGAACGGGATCCGGCGCATCATCCGCTTCTCCACGGCGGGCACCGCGTGATCGAGCTTGGGCAGCACCCACTGCGCGGTGCGCTGGAACAGGTGCAGCTCGGCGACCTCGGGCTGGATGGCGGGCACGAACTGCACCGCCGAGGCACCCGAACCCACCACCGCGACGCGCTTGCCGCGCAGGTCGTAGTCGTGGTTCCAGCGCGCGGAATGGAAGACCTCGCCCGGGAATTCGGCCAGGCCGGGGATCTCAGGGAAGCGCGGCTCGTTCCACGGACCCGCCGCCGAGACGACGAAGCGCGCGGTCAGCTCGCCCTCGCCGGTCGACAGCCGCCAGCGCCGGGCCTGGACGTCCCAGTGCGCGGCGGTGACCTCGATGCCGAAGCGAGTGCGCGCGGCCAGCCCGTGCTCGCGGGCCACCCGGTCGACGTAGCCGAGGATCTCGGGCTGGGTCGCGAACAGGCGCGACCACTCGCTGTTGGGCGCGAAGGAGAACGAGTACAGCCCCGAGGGCACGTCGCAGGCGCACCCCGGGTAGGTGTTGGCGCGCCAGGTGCCGCCGAAGGTCTCGGCCTTCTCGACGATCAGCACGTCATCGATACCGGCCTCGGCCAGTTTGATCGCAGCGCAGATGCCGGAGATCCCGGCGCCGATCACGATCACGTCGTGGTGGTTGCTCACAGGCTGACTCCTTCGGCCGCGCGGACTGCGGCCGCGACGCGGGTGGGTGCGGTACGGCGGGCGATCTCGAGGGTCGCCGCGCGCCGCGCGATATCCATGAAATTGGGGCCCATCACGGCCAGGTCGACGGCGCCGGGCTCAACCCGGATCACCCGGGTACCCGCCGCGCGCAGCTGAGCGATCTCGCGGTCCAGCCCGCGGGTCATCTGGCCGCGCAGCAGCCGTTCGACGCGGTCGACACCGGTCGCGGGCTCACCACCGGCCGAGGTCATCGGGGCCACCACGACCACCTCGTCGAGTTCGAGCGGGATCAGCAGATCCGCCGAGACCGACGAGACCGCGCCACCGTCGACGTAATTGCGCTCGCCCAGCCGCACCGGTGGGAACCAGCCGGGGATCGCCCAGGAGGCGGCGATGGCGTCACCGAGGTCGACCCGGGGTTCGGCGGTGTCGGCGCCGAAGGCGGTCCGCTCTCCGGTGGCCGCGTCGGCGGCGATCAGCCAGGTGGCGGGGTGCTGCACCCAGCCGTCCGGGCCTGCCAGCGATCGACCGAAGTCGCGCAGCCAGGTGGCGTCACCGCCGCCGCGCGGCAGCAGCCCGGCCAGCGCGGTGTACGCCGAGCGGCGGCGCAGGCCGGTGCCGAGGAGGCCGAGGCCGGGCAGGCCGAGTTTCGGGAGCGGGGGCAGTTTGCCGGGGTCCACGGCCACGTGCCGGGCGAGGACCGGGTCGGCGGTGGGGGCGGCGTCGAGGGCGGCGATCAGGTCGGCGGGTGTCCGGCCGGAACCGAGGGCGGCGACGATCTCGGCGCCCGCCGAGGTGCCGACCAGGACATCGGCGGTGCGGACATCCCAATCGAGGGCCTGTTCGACGGCCTCGAGGGCGACCGCGGTCCAGGCGAAGCCGAGGATGCCACCGCATCCGATGGCCAGGCCACGTCGTGTAGTCATGATTCGGATACTAACGGTATTCGAATTCCAGCGGTAGCCCTTCTTGCTAAACTCCTGCGCATGGCCAGGATGTCGCGCAAACAGTCGCACGCACTCACCCGTGAGCGGCTCGTCGAGACCGCCAAGCGCCTGTTCCTCGCCGACGGGTACAACGTCACCTCGCTGGAGAAGGTCGCCGCCGAGGCGGGGTTCTCCAAGGGCGCCGTCTACTCGAACTTCGCCACCAAGCACGAGCTGGGGCTGGCCGTGCTGGACGTGGTGCACGTGGAACGCGCCGAATCGCTGTCGGACGCGGTGCTGGCAGCGGAAACCCTGGGCGAGCGCATCGAGGGCTTCGGCCGCTGGGCCGACGAGAACATCGGTGATGTCGGCTGGACGGCCCTCGAGGTGGAATTCGCCACCAGCACCCGGCACCTGCCCGAGGTCCGTTCCGAGCTGGCCGAACGCCGCCGCACCCTCACGACGATGCTGGCTTCACTGATCCAGATCCACACCGAAACGATGGGCGTCACCCTGCGCGTCTCGGCGGAAGACGCGGCGCTGCAACTGCTCTCACTCGGTATCGGCCTCGGTGTGCAGCGCGCGATCGACCCGGAGATGCCGGTCGGCGCCCTGGTCGACCTACTACGCGACCTGGTCGAATCCGTCGGGGCGCACTGACCTCGGCGAGACCGCGCACTGCCACGCCATCAGCGACCGGCCAGGTGGGGCGGCGAGGCCGGGTATCGGTGCGACGGTTCCCCGGGCGCGTCAATCGGCGGCCCAGCGATCACCACAGACGCGATCGGCCTGGCACTCGCGCAGCGCCGTACGTTCTGGCCGCCTCACGGTCGTGGCAGCGGCCTCGCGTTCCGGCGGCGACCGCAGGTTCAGGCAGCGAGGAGTACGGCATTCGGCGCGACCGCATGCGGCTGTGTCATCGAGGCGGGTGCCACGATCCGGCGATCCCCACCGACCACCACGGCGGCCGGGACAGCCGCGCGCCTGCGCATCGCCTCGGCGACCTGGCCGACGAGATCACCCACCGAGGTGCCCAGCGCACCCGCGAGGGCGGCGATCATCTCGCTCGACGGCTCCTTGCGCCCACGCTCGACCTCGGACAGGTACTGCGGCGAGATACCCGCCCGCCCGGCGGTATCCACCAGGGTGGAGCGCTGCCCCTGCCGCAGTGCGCGCAGGTGCTCGCCCAGCGCCTCGCGCCACAGCGGTTCCGGCCGCCGTTCGCGGCCGCCGGGAATCACGCGCAGTCCCTTGTGCTCGCCCATACTCCGAGGGTAGGGACCCCGGTGCGGGAACACCGCGCTCTTCTGCTCTCGGCGTAACCGGCTCAGCGGCGGATGCCGAACCGGGCGTCCACCCAGGCCAGGGCGTCGGCGAAGGAGGCGGCCACGATCTCGCTGTGGTCGGTCTCGTCGAACTTGCGGTAGTCCACGTCCTGGCCGTTCTTCTGCTGGTCGGAGACCATGGCGTCGGTCGAGGCCGGGAGCACGGTGAGGTCGTCGCGACCCTGCAGCACCAGCACGGGGGTGGTGAACGACAGCCCGCTGGGATCGTTGTCGTCGAGCACCCCGAGCAGGGCCGAGAGGTCGCCGTCGCGGGAGAACACGTCCTTGGTGGACAGCCCACCCCACTTGCCGCGATCGCGCAGCCCGGCACTGCATTCGGAATCGGCGATGGGCAGCAGGGAGACCGCCCGCTCGGTGAGGAACCGGCCGGGGTCCACCGCCGTGACCGTCTGCGCGCCGCGCACCAGCAGCGGCACGTACACCGCCAGATCCCCCGCGCCGACCTTGCCGAGCGGGTTGGACACCGTCCACTTGGCCATCCGCACCTGCTGCCCCAGGTGGGAGACCGGCGCCAGCGCGACCGCGCCGAGCAGCGGCGTATCCGGCGCCCAGCCACCCGACGCGCTCGCCGCGAACAGTGCCGCGTGCCCGCCCTGCGAATGCCCCATGGCCACCCAGCGCGACCCCACCGACGCGTCGATGGCGCGGGCGGCGACGGCGAGATCGGCCACCGCGCGCTGCTCGGTCTCCCCGATCAGATAGCCGTGCTCGCCGGGCGTGCCGAGGCCCTGGTAGTCGGTCCGGGCCACGGCGTAGCCCGCAGCGATCCAGCGGGCCTGGTCGTCGCGGCTCGGCGAGGATCCCTCGGAGCGCGAGGGCGCGCACACATCGGCGATACCGCTGGTGCCGGGCGCCCAGGAGATCAGCGGCCAGCCACCCGGAGGCGGCGTCCCCTCCGGCACGGCCAGCGTGCCCGACACCGCGACCGTCGCGCCCCGGGCGTCCACCGAGCGGTACAGCGCCAAGTAATTGCGGGCCCCCGGCACCGCCTGCGGCCCGCTCAACGGCTCGACCCGGATCACCGACGCGCGCGCCCCGGGCACCGATTCCGGTGCGGGCGTATAGAACTGGGCCTGCGGTGCCCCCGCGACCGGCCCGTCCACCTCGGGCGCGTCCTGCCCACACCCGGCCAGCACACAGGCCAGCGCCACCGCCGTGATCCCGCGACCGATTCCTGCCTGCATCTTCCCCCCAGCGCCACCGCCGGCCGCCACGCGCGGCCGGGAAACCGCCGATCAGACTACTCGATACCGCTCCGGCGCCCGAGACACGAACGGCGCGTTCACCTTCGCGGGTGAACGCGCCGGACGGCGGAACGACGAACTAGCGGCCGATGGCGGCGGCCATCACGCGCACCGCCGAGATCAGACCGTCGATCAGGTTGCCCTGCCGGAACGAGGCCAGCGCGGCGGTGACGCCCAGCTGGCAGATGCGGTCGTTGGCCCGCTCGGCCACATTCGCACCCGAGCGCACCTCGATCGCGCCCTGGTTGGGCGAGACGGCGATGAGCACCGAGTCGGCCGCCTCGGGAGTGTTCGGCAGCAGCGCGTCGGCGCCGGTCGCCGGGTCGCCGCCCAGATCGCCCAGGTAGATGTTGAAGCGCACCTTGGTGGCGCGGGTCGCCTCGGTGAGCGCGTTGTCGAGCATGATGCGCTCACGGTCGGTGAAGGGCACCTCGTCGAAGACGGTGCCCGACTCGTGCACGCCCGAGACGCGGCCGCTGCTGGTGAGCGCGGAACCGTGCGGCAGGTCGGCCTCGACCACCGCGGGCCACTTAGAACTTGCCACTTGCCCGGCCTCCGATCAGCGCCGCGTCGGCGGCTTCGAGAGCCGCATGGCTGCCATGCGACTCGGCGGTGTGGTGACCCGCAGCAGCGGTCACCTCGTCGGTAGCGCTCCACAGCACCGGCGAGTGGGTCCACTTCTGCCCGAGTGCGAAGTGGGCCGGCTTGTCACCGGGAAATGGCTTACCGAGATAGGACAAACCCGCGATCGCGAAGTAGATCGCGGCCGGGATGCCGACGAAGATCAGCACTGTCTCGAGAATGCTCACGGTCCAACGGTAGACGATGCTGTGTAGTAGTTCATCCTCCGGTCATCGGTTAGGCGCGCGTGTCCTGTCCGGGTCACACCAGCCAGGCCGCCGCGTCGGCGGGCAGCCGGTCGTCGACGACGGGGGCGCTGGCCAGCAGCACCTCGCCCGGCGGCAGCTGGATCGGCGCGCCGGAGGCATTGAGCACACAGATAAGCCCGCCCGGCCTGCGGAAGGCCAGCGCGTCGTCGGGGCTGCCGTACCACTCGATCCGGTCACCGGCGAATTCCGGCCGGGTGCCGCGCAGGTCGATGGCGAGGCGGTACAGCGACAACGTCGAATGCAGCGTCTCCAGTTGGGCTTCCACGGTGCGGTCGGCCCAGTCGGCGGGCATCGGCAGCCAGGAGTCCGGGCCGTCGGTGAAGCCGAACGGCGGGGTCCGTCCCTCCCACGGCAGCGGCACCCGGCAGCCGTCGCGGCCGCGTTCGGTGTGGCCGGAGCGCTCCCAGACCGGGTCCTGGAGGACCGCCTCTGGCAGATCGTCGACATTGGGCAGGCCGAGTTCGGCGCCGTTGTAGACGAACACCGCGCCCGGCAGCGCGAGCTCGACCATCATCATCGCCCTGGCGCGCGCGACGCCCGTCTTGCCGCCGCCGTAGCGGGTGACCTCGCGCTCGACATCGTGATTGGACAACGTCCAGGTCGGGGGCGCGCCGACCGCCTGCACCGCCTCGAGGGAGTGGGTGATCGCGGTGCGCACGCCCTCGGCGGTGAACGGGGTCTCGGCCAGGCGGAAGTTGAAGGCCAGGTGCAGTTCATCGGGGCGCACGTATTCGCCGAAGCGCAGGTTGTCCTCGACCCACACCTCGCCGATCGAGACCGCGTGCGGGTAGTCGTCGAGCACGGCCCGGATACGGCGGTGGATGGCGTGCACGCCGGGGTCGTTGAAGCGCGGATCGTCGTCGTCGTTGACGAGCAGGCGGGTGCTGACCTTGTCCATGTCGGGCAGGCCCGCGGGCTTGGCCATGCCGTGGGCCACATCGATGCGGAAGCCGTCGACGCCGCGGTCGAGCCAGAACCGCAGCGTCTTCTCGAAGTCGTCGGCGACCTCGGGGTTGTCCCAGTTCAGGTCGGGCTGTTCGGCGGCGAAGATGTGCAGGTACCACTGGCCGGGCGTGCCGTCGGCCTCGGTGACGCGGGTCCAGGCCGGGCCGCCGAAGACGCTGGGCCAGTTGTTGGGCGGCTCGGCGCCGTCGGGACCGCGGCCGTCGCGGAAGAGGTAGCGGGCCCGTTCGGGACTGCCCGGAGCCGCGGCCAGTGCCGCGGTGAACCAGGGATGTTCGGCGCTGGTGTGATTGGGTACCAGATCCATCGTGACCTTGATCTCGCGATCGTGGGCCTCGGCGATCAGCTCGTCCATGGCGGCCAGCCCGCCGAACAGCGGATCGATATCGCGCGGATCGGACACGTCGTACCCGCCGTCGGCCTGCGGCGAGCGCATCACCGGACAGATCCACAGCGCGTCCACACCGAGTAGCTCGAGGTACCCCATCTTCTCGCGCACACCGCCCAGATCGCCGATTCCATCACCATCGGAGTCGGCGAACGAACGCGGATAGACCTGATAGAACACGGCGGTTGTCCACCACGGAGCGGTGCTTTTTTCCCCCGGCACCGGCGAGGCAGGTGTCTGTGTCACAACCGCAATATTGCCAAAGTTCGCCCGCAATATTCCTGTCGCGGGCCACTTTCTCGCGATCCGGCAAATCGCCAGCGTCGGCCACGCCGGGCCGAAACCTCGCGGTAAACCCGGATATCGGCCCGAAATAGCGCCGCCACCTGCCGGTGATCAGCGAACGCGGGGCACCCGGCGCGGGTCAGCCCGGGGCGTTCTGCAAGGACGCGGCGGCCATCCGGAAGTAGTCCATCAGGGCCTTGCGGTGTTCGTCGTCGAGGATCGACGGCTCGATCTCGCCCACCGCGATGGTCATGCACCGCATCCAGGCATCGCGCTCCAGCGGCCCGATGACGAAGGGATGGTGGCGCATCCGCAGCCGCGGGTGCCCGCGCTCGTCGGAGTAGGTGCGCGGGCCGCCCCAGTACTGCTCGAGGAACATCCGCAGCCGCCGCTCGGCCGGGCCGAGGTCGGCCTCCGGGTACATCGGGCGCAGGATCTCGTCGGCAGCGACCTCGCGATAGAACACCGACACGATCCGGCGGAAGGTCTCCGCGCCGCCCACCGCGTCGTAGAACGAGGTCGTTGTCTGCTCACCTGAAGTCACGTCCCCCATTGTGCCCCGGTCACCGGCGGCCCCGCCCGGCGGCAGCGTGCATCACGAACGCATGGCCCTTCAACCACAGTTCACCCGGAAGTTTGAAAAATAGCCGTGCAATACCGGCGCGAGCGTGGTCAACTGGGTGACAGTATCGACCCCAGATACCACATGATCCTGCCAATCATGAAATCGAGGTCACGATGAAGCAGCGACCAGGCGCCCGGTCACACGAGGCGCGCGCGCACCGACAACTCCAGCCCGCCGACGTCCACAACCGTGGCTCGGGGGCCATCCCGCTGCACATCCTGTCCGATCACCATCCGGGCGCATCCGGTCGTCACGACCTGCCGCATCACCCCGCGCCATTGCATCTCGCCGGAGACCACGACGCCGCCGCATGGCGCAAACGCCGGGTCCTCCTCCTCAACGCCACCTACGAGCCCCTCACCGCCCTGTCCGCGCGCCGTGCCGTGGTCCTGCTGATCTGCGCCAAGGCCGACGCCGTGCACGACGATCCCGACGCCCCGGTCCTGCATTCCGCGGGGGCCGCCGTGGCGATTCCCTCCGTCATCCGCCTGCGCACCTATGTGCGGGTGCCCTATCGCGCCCGGGTCCCGATGACCCGCGCCGCCCTCATGCACCGCGACCGCTACCGGTGCGGCTACTGCGGCGGCAAGGCCGAGACCATCGACCATGTCATCCCGCGCAGCCGCGGCGGCGAGCATTCGTGGGAGAACTGCGTGGCCAGTTGCGCCCCGTGCAACCACCGCAAGGCCGACAAGATGCTGGCCGAGCTGGGCTGGACGCTGCGGCATCCGCTGGTCTCGCCCAAAGGCCCGCACTGGCGGCTGCTGTCCACCACCGCCGAGCTGGATCCGCTCTGGTTGCAGTACCTCGGCGAAGGCGCCGCCTGAGTCAGGGGCTCTCGATCACCATCGAGGCCCAGGTGCCCGGCTCCAGCGCCTCGAAGACATGCGGGAGATCACCCAGGTAGCGCACGTAGTCGCCGGGGCCGATCTCGATCGGCTCGTCCGCCGGGCCGACCAGCGCGCGCCCGGCGGCCAGCACCACGTGCTCGACGACACCGGGGGTGTGCGGGTCGGAGCGGCGGGTGTGCCCGGGCTCGGCCGCGATCCGGTACACGTCGCAGCGGGTGTGTGACTGGCCCGCTGCGAGCAAGGTCACCCGGTAGTCGGCGTCGGCCGAGGGCACCGGCGCGCCCTCGTCGGCGCGGATCACCTGGACGTTGGGCCGGGGCGGGTCCAGCAGCCGGGAGAACGGCATCTCCAGTGCCACACACAGCGCCCACAGGGTCTCCAGGCTGGGATTGCCGGTGCCCGACTCCAGTTGCGACAGAGTCGATTTCGCGACACCGGCCCGGCTGGCGACCTCGGTCAGCGACAAACCTGCGCGGGCGCGTTCGCGCCGCAGCGACGCCGCGATCACCGCTTGGGGTGGTCCGGCGACCGGGTCCTGCCGGTCCATCAACGCCTCCTGGGAGCTGGCGAGTTCGCGTTGACTTTACCCACCCTCGCCGTTCACTATGAGAAACATGCGTTCGATATGGCGAACACTCGATCGGCGGACCGGTACCGCTGTGGCCGCGGCCTGCCTGGCCGTCGGCCTGTTCGGGGTGTCCTACGGCGCCTCCACGATCGCGGCCGGGTTCCCGGTCTGGATGCCGGTCGTGATGGCGGTGACGGTGCTGGCGGGCGGTTCGGAGCTGCTGTTCTTCGGCATCGTGGCGGCCGGGGGCAGCCCGATCGCGGCGGTCGTGGCCGGGCTGCTGCTCAATGCCCGGCACCTGCCCTACGGCCTGTCGGCGCCGGAGGTGTTCGGCCGCGGCTGGCGGCGCGTGCTCGGCATCCACGTCCTCAACGACGAGTCGGTTGCCTTCGCCACCGCCCCCGGCGACCACGCGCGCAAACGCGCCGCGTACTGGGCGTGCGGCATCGGCGTCGCCCTGTGCTGGCCGCTCGGCGCGACCCTGGGCGCCGCACTCGGCGCGATCGTCCCGGATACCTCCGCGCTGGGCCTCGACGCGGTCTTCCCGGTCATCCTGCTCGCCCTGATCCTGCCCGCCCTCCGCGACCGGTCCACCCTGCGGCCGGTCCTGGTCGGCGCCGCGCTGGCCGTGATCGTCGCCCCGTTCGTCCCCGCGGGCCTCCCGGTCCTGATCGCCCTGGCCGGCCTGGTGTTCGCCCTGCGGCCCCCGGAGAAGGCACCTACTGAACCGGCGGCGCGGTCATGCTGACGATCCCCGGGTACGAGCACGCCACGTCGGCCACCTCCCTCGCTGTCCCGGCCACCTCGCTTGCCACAGCGACCACCTCCCTCGCTGTCTCGGCCATCTTGCTCGCCGTGCCGACCACCTCCCTCGCCATCCTGGCCAGCTCGCTAGCCAGGATGGCCAGCTCGCTCGCCGAGACGTGGTGGCGACGATCCCCGGCGACCGACATGGCGCACCCAACGCACGAGGGGCGCCGGTCATGAGCACTCAGGCCCTGCTCCCCGCGATGCTGATCCTCGCCGCGGGCACCTACGCGCTCCGCTGGACCGGACCCGCGCTGCGTCATCAGCCGACCACCTCGATCGCCATCCTTGCCATTTCGCTCGCCAGGACGTGGTGGCGACGACCCCCGGCGACCGATATGGCGCGACCAACGCACCAGGGGCGCCGGTCATGAGCACTCAGGCCCTGCTCCCCGCGATGCTGATCCTCGCCGCGGGCACCTACGCGCTCCGCTGGACCGGACCCGCGCTGCGTCATCGACTGCGCCTGTCCCCCAGAGCGATCCACCTGCTCGACACCGGCGCGCTCATCCTGCTCGCGGCTCTCGTGGCGACCGCGACGCTGCCGACCGGCTCCGGCGACCTGGGTCTCGCGCTGCCCGCCGGGGTCGCGGTCGGCGGTGTCCTCGCCTGGCGGCGCGCTCCACTGCTGGTCACCGTGCTCGCCGCGGCAGGCACGACGGCATTGCTGCGCCTGATGGGCGTGCACTGAACGCGAACCCGTGTTTCCTGTTCACCGTGGCGCGCCGGGACGACACAGGACCACTCGGCGACATGCGAGGCGTTGATGGACGACGAGACCGGCCGCCCTGCGCACCAATCGCGCCCAGCCGCCATCGCCCGATCACCGCAGCGCGTCGAGGCACGGCGTCGTCGCGGGGAATCGCCACCGCTCCACCGACTCGCCACCCGGCGGTGCGTCGACGAGCGCCGACGCCGGACTCATGAATCAAGCTGGGCGACAGCGGAATCACGCCGTCTGATTCCCACGCGTCAGCTGGGCGACAGCGGAATCCCGCCGCCCAACCGACGGGCAACCGATCCGTAGCGGGCGTCCAGGCGTAGCCAGGTGCGGGTCGCGCGGACGCGGACCAGTTCGGTGGGCTGGATGCGGCGGGATTCGGCCTTCTCCCCCGCGTGCGGGATGAAGTCCATGGCGGTGAGGGCGAAGACCACGCGCATCGGGACCTCGACGGCGAGGTCGTCCGGGCCGGTGACGGTGAGCACCGACTGGTCCAGCAGCGAGGCGGGCGGGCCGTGCGCGCCGCCGTGTTCGCGGGCCACGTCGGCACCGCGCTCGGCCAGCTCCACCAGGGCGCGGGCGGGCACGTCATCGACGTGGGTGAAGCCGTCGACCGGGGGCAGCGCGCCGCGCCAGGCCGAATCCATCGAATAGCCGAGGTCGACCGGGTGCCCGGTGCGCAGCCCGGCCAGCACCGTATCGGCCGCGGCGGTGGCGTCGTCGACGCCGAGTTCGGCGGTGACGGTGCGCACAGCGAGCGTCTCGAACCCGGTCGCCACCCAGGCCGAGACCAGGCTCGACCCGCGGCGGCGCAACCGGACGACGGCGGCGGGGTCCAGGCGCAACGCCCGGCTGAGGAAGGTGGCCAGGTTCTCGCGTTCGGCCGGGTCGGGCGTGTGCAGCACCCGCTGATCGGAACTCACGAAATCAGGCCCGCCACAGTGCCAGGTAGTCGCGTTCGGTGTCACTGAGCCTGCGCAGCCGCTGGGTCTCGATGTCGAACGCGGCCAGCTGCGTGGTCGCGGTGACCGCGGGCGGCGAATCGGGCGCCGCGCCGTTGGCCCGCACCTCGTAACCGATGGTGAAATCGACCGCGCGCAGCTGCTTGACCCACATCGCGATATCGAGCGGGGTGTCCTCGTGCCGGAGCTGGCCCCGGTATTTCACGTGCAGGTCGACCAGAACACATCCCTGGCGGCCCATCGAGGCGGTCGGCTTGTCCTCGTCGAACAGCCAGGGAATGCGAGCCTCCTCCAGCAACGTCACCATCCGCGCGTGGTTGACATGCTGGAACACATCCATATCCGACCAGCGGATCTCGACCTTCGCGTGAAAACGCTGCGGCAACACCAGATCTGCCGTGGGTGCGGCGGTGTCGCCGTTGGGCGAGCTCGTCACCGTGGTACCTCCGATTGGGCGCCCACCCCGCTCACCATGCTCCGCACCTGTCGCGCGGCGACCGACAGTGTGGCGAGGTCGTGGGTCCCGGACTCGAACAGTTCCGCCAGGGCCGCGCGCGCACGACCCAGCCGGGACTGGTTCTTCGACTCCCAGTATGCAATTTTCTCGTCGGCGGTTTCCTCCGGGTCACCCGCGGAGAGCACATCGAGGGTGAGCGAGCGCAGCGAACCGTACATGTCGTCGCGCAGCGCGAGCCGGGCCAGCGCGTGCCAGCGGTCACCGCGTTCGAGGTGGCTGACCGCCTCGAGCAGCCAATCGATCTTGAGGTGCTCGTTGAGCGCGTAGTACAGCGCGCCCACCTCGGCGCCGTCGCGATCGGCGATATCAGCGATATCGACCACGTCCAGCAGCGGGAACATGCTCAGCAGCCCGAACACCTCGGTGGCCAGGTCGGTCGGCGCGCCCCGGGCGATCAGCTCAGCCGCGCCCTGGGTGAGCGAGGTGACGTGGTGCCCACGCAACCAGCCCGGCACCTGCGGCGCGAGTTCCTGCACCCGGCTGTGGTAGCGGTTGATCTCGGCGCCCACCGCGATGGGCTGTGGCCGGTTGCTGAGCAGCCAGCGCGAGGCCCGGTCCAGCGTGCGCTTGGACTCGAGCTCCATCAGGTCGCACACGCCGGTGGGCGCGTCGGCGCCGCGGATGCGCGCCCACACATCGTGCAGTTCGAAGATCTCGCTGGCCGCGGCGAAGGCACGCACCACATCGGAGGTGCTGGCTCCGACCTCCTCACTGAGCCGGTGCGCGTAGGTGATGCCGCCGTAGTCGACGACCTCGTTGACGATCATCGTGGTGACGATCTCGCGGCGCAGCCGGTGCTTCTTGATCTCGGTGCCGAAGCGTTCGCGCAGCGGCGTCGGAAAGTACAGCGGCAGCCTGCGCGCGAAGTAGGCGCTGTCGGGCAGGTCGGTGTCGAGCAGATCGGCCTTGAGCCCGAGTTTGACGTGCGCGAGCAGGTTGGCCAGCTCCGGCGAGGCCAGGCCACTCCCCTCCTCGGTGCGCCGCTTCAGCTGCGCCGCCGTCGGCAGCGCCTCGAGTTCGCGGTCGAGTCCGCGCCGCTGTTCCAGATCGTCGATGACGCGGCCGTGCACACTCGCCATCTGCGGCGCGTCGGTGCGCGCGATGCCGATCAGCACGTTCTGATCCACGTTGTCCTGCAACACCATCCGCGCGACCTCGTCGGTCATCGAGGCCAGCAGCGGGTTGCGGTCGGCCGGGGCCAGCGCGCCCGCGCTCACCACCCCGTCGAGGAGCACCTTGATATTGACCTCGTGGTCGGAGCAGTCCACGCCCGCGGAGTTGTCCAGCGCGTCGGTGTTCATCTTGCCGCCCGCGCGGCAGAACTCGATGCGCCCCAGCGCGGTGGCGCCCAGGTTACCGCCCTCGCCGACCACCTTGACCCGCAACTGGTTTCCGTCCACCCGCACCGCGTCGTTGGACTTGTCCCCGACCTCGGCGTTGGTCTCGGTGCTGGCCTTCACATAGGTGCCGATGCCGCCGTTCCACAGCAACTGCACCGGCGCCAGCAGGATCGCGCGCACCAGCTCCGGCGGCGAGAGCGCCTGCACGCCGTCGGGCAGCCCGAGCGCGGCCCTGGCCTGCGGCGAGATCGGCACCGATTTCACCGTCCGCTCGAATACCCCGCCGCCGTCGCTGATCAGGCCGCGGTCGTAGTCGGCCCAGGACGAGCGTGGCAGCGCGAACAGGCGCTCACGCTCGGCGAAGGAGGTGGCGGCGTCGGGGTTCGGGTCGAGGAAGATGTGCCGGTGGTCGAACGCGGCGACCAGCCGGATGTGACGGGAGAGCAGCATGCCGTTGCCGAACACGTCACCGCTCATGTCGCCCACGCCGACCACGGTGAAGTCCTGGCTCTGGGTGTCGATGCCCATCTCCCGGAAGTGGCGCTTGACCGATTCCCACGCACCCTTGGCGGTGATGCCCATGGCCTTGTGGTCGTAACCGGCCGAACCGCCGGAGGCGAAGGCGTCACCGAGCCAGAAGCCGTAGCCGGTGGCCACGTCGTTGGCGATGTCGGAGAAGCTGGCGGTGCCCTTGTCGGCGGCGACCACCAGGTAGGTGTCGTCCCCGTCACGGCGGACCACCCGCTCGGGCGGCAGCACGGCGCCGGTGGCCAGGTCGACATTGTCGGTGACGTCGAGCAGCCCGGAGATGAAGGTGCGATAGCAGGCGATGCCCTCGGCGACGCTCGCCTGCCGGTCCACCGTGGCGTCGCCGGTGGCCGCGGGCGGGCGCTTCACCACGAAGCCGCCCTTGGCGCCGACCGGCACGATCACCGCGTTCTTCACCGCCTGCGCCTTCACCAGGCCGAGAACCTCGGTGCGGAAGTCCTCGAGCCGATCCGACCAGCGCAGGCCACCGCGCGCCACCGAACCGAAGCGCAGGTGCACGCCCTCCACCCGCGGCGAGTAGACGAAGATCTCGAATTGTGGTCGCGGCTTGGGCAATTCGGCGATCTCGCGCGGCTCCACCTTCAGCGCCAGGTAGTCGCGCGGGCGGCCGTCGGCGTCGAGCACGTAGTAGTTGGTGCGCAGCGTCGCCTTGACCAGCCCGAGCATGGCCCGCAGGATGCGGTCGGCGTCCATGCTGACCACCTCGTCGATGCCCGCGCGCACCCGGGTCTCCAGCTCCGTGGCGGTCTCGGCCGAGACGGTGTCGGGGTCGAAACGCGCGGCGAACAGCGCCACGAACTGGCGCGCCACCTCCGGATGGGCCAGCAGCACGCGCGCGATATTGGCCTGGCTGTACGGGAATCCGGCCTGCTGCAGGTATTTCGCGTAGGCGCGCAGAATGGTCACCTCACGCCAGCCGAGCCCGGCGCGCAACACCAGCTCGTTGAGGCCGTCGGCCTCGGCCCGGTCGAACCAGACCGCCTCGACGGCGTCGGTGATCCGGGTGCGCAGGGCGTCGGCCTCGGTGCTGGGCGTGAGCAGGCCCGCGTCGAGTTCGGCGACCAGCGGGTTGCGCAGCAGGTCCGGCCGGGCTTGCAGGCCGAAGTCGTAGATCCAGCGTTCGGCGTCGAGCTCGAGCCGGTAGGGCCGCTCGTCGACCACCTCGACACCCAGGCTCTGCAACACCGGCAGCACCTGACTCAAGGACACCGCGCTGCCCGCGATGTAGAGACTGAACCGCCAGGCGCCCGGCGCGGAATCTTCGGTGCGGTAGAGGAACTGGCCGATACCTCCCTCGTCGAGCCGGGCCAGGCGGCCCAGGTCGTCGAGCCCGCGGGCGGGGGCGAAGTCCTCCTTGTAGCTCTCCGGGAAGGTCTCGGCGGCCCGCGCGAGGGCGGCCGGGTCGTGTTCGGCGGAGGCGGCGGCCTCGCTCTCGACGCGGTCGTCCCAGCTGTGGCTGGCCGCGTCCAGCAGTGCCTGGATGCGCAGCCGGTTCTCCTCGGAAGTGTCCGGCGTCGGCGCGTGCGCGTCGGTGGACAGCATGACCGTGAAATAGACGCTGGCGAGCTCGCTTTCGCTGACCCGCGCCGAGTAGTCGATATCGGTGCCGCCCAGCTCGCGGACCAGGATGTCCTGCATCTCCAGCCGCACCGCAGTGGTGTAGCGATCGCGCGGCAGGTACACCATGCACGCCACGAACCGGCCGTAGGAGTCCGAGCGCAGGAACAGCCGCACCTGCCTGCGCAGGCCGACGCCGAGCACCGCGACCGCGGTCCGGCGCAGTGTCTCGGTATCGGCGGAGAACAGCTCGGTGCGGGGGAAGGACTCGATCACCTCGAGCATGGCCTGCCCCGAGAACGACTCCAGATCGAAGCCCGCGGCCTCGATCGCGGTGCGCACCCGGCGGTTGATCACCGGGATGTCGAGCACGTTCTCGTGCACGGCGCTGACGGTGAACACCCCGATGAACAGGTGCACCCCCACTACGGTGCCCGCGTCGTCGACATCGGCGACTCCGATGAAGTACGGATACACCGAGCGGTGCACGGTGGCCCGGACCAGGCCCTGGGTGAGCAGCAGCAGCGGCCGGTCACCGCCGTTGATCGGCACCTGGAAGTCGGTGCCGATGCCGGGCCGCAGCACGCCCAGCGGGCTGTCCTCGACCGCACTGGAGACGGTGTGCCCGCTCACGGTGTCGCGCCGGTAGCGCGCGTAGCCGAGCAGGGTGAAGTTGCCGTCGGCCAGCCAGCGCAGCAGTTCGGCGCATTCCCGCAGATCGATCGCCGGGAAGGGCGCCGAGACGTGGCCCGCGGCGCGGTCGAGCCGGTCGGCCAGCCCGGACTGGGTCGCGACCATGGCCTCGGTGTCGTCGATGACCTGGCGCACGTCGGCGATCACCTTGGGCAGCGTCGCGGTGAGCTCGTCGAGGGCGGCCCGGCTGGTCGAGGGGTGCAGCTGCAGGTGCATCCAGGATTCGGCCAGCCCGACCGCGCCGTTGCCGTCCACCTCGTGCGGTGCGGCGGAGACCAGCTTGCCGTCGGCGTCGCGGATGACCTCGAAGATCGGATGGATGACCTCGGTGACGCCCACCTGCGCGCGATTGAGCGCCGCGGTGATCGACTCGACCAGCAGCGGCATGTCATCGGTGACCAGCTGCACCGCGACGCCCACGCCCGCGCCGTCGTCGGGATGATGCACCCGCATCAGCGCCTTGCCCCGGGGCCGCTCGGTGGCCAGCTCCAGGTGACGGCGGAAGATCTGGGTGATGCCGGTGATCGTGCAGTCGACGTCCCCGGCGTCGACGTGTCGGAAGTACGCCTCCTCGAGGGTGGCGAGCTCCCCACGCAGAGGCTGGGGCAGACCCGCCGCCCACGCTGCGCTGGACAATTCCGACGAGACCGTCATTTTCCGTCCACTCCCAAGGATTCGGTTCCGCTTCGGTTCCGCATACAGGTGACGCCGAATCGAGACTAGCCCGAGGTCAGGGGCCGCGCCGAGAGACAAACCGATTGCCCCACGGGTAACTTGCCCGATGACGCGACATCGACACCGAACTCCCCGTGCCGCAACGGATTCCGCCCGCAGCGAACACCCACCGGACCGGTCCGAACCACCTCCGGAGACACCACAGGCAGGGTGGCGACGCGCGCTACCCTGCCCGTGGACCGGCTCGGTGGCCTCCGCTCAGTCGCGGGTCAGCTTCCGGTGGGTGACCCGGTGCGGCCGGGCCGCCTCGGCACCCAGGCGCTCGATCTTGTTCGCCTCGTAGGCCTCGAAGTTGCCCTCGAACCAGAACCACTTGGCGTCGTTGTCGCTGTCACCCTCCCACGCGAGGATGTGCGTGCAGGTGCGGTCCAGGAACCAGCGGTCGTGCGAGATCACGACGGCGCAGCCCGGGAACTGCTCGAGCGCGTTCTCCAGCGAGCTCAGGGTCTCGACGTCGAGGTCGTTGGTCGGCTCGTCGAGCAGGATCAGGTTGCCGCCCTGCTTGAGCGTCAGCGCCAGGTTCAGGCGGTTGCGCTCACCACCGGAGAGCACCCCGGCGGGCTTCTGCTGGTCCGGGCCCTTGAAGCCGAACGCGCTGACATAGGCGCGCGAGGGCATCTCCTGGTTGCCGACCTCGATGAAGTCCAGCCCGTCGGAGACGACCTGCCAGACGTTCTTGTTCGGGTCGATGCCCGCGCGGTTCTGGTCGACGTAGCTGAGCTTGACCGTCTCGCCGACCTTGACCTCGCCGCTGTCGGGCTCCTCGAGCCCGACGATGGTCTTGAACAGCGTGGTCTTACCGACACCGTTGGGGCCGATCACGCCGACGATGCCATTGCGCGGCAGGGTGAACGACAGGTCCTTGATCAGCTGCCGGTCGCCGAAGCCCTTGTCCAGGTGCGACACGTTGACCACGATGTCGCCCAGGCGCGGACCCGCGGGGATCTGGATCTCCTCGAAGTCCAGCTTGCGGTGCTTCTCGGCCTCGGCGGCCATCTCCTCGTAGCGGCCGAGGCGGGCCTTGTTCTTGGCCTGGCGGGCCTTGGCACCCGAGCGCACCCAGGCCAGCTCCTCCTTGAGGCGCTTCTGCAGCTTCTGGTCCTTCTTGCCCTGCACCTCGAGCCGCTGGGCCTTCTTCTCCAGGTAGGTGGAGTAGTTGCCCTCGTACGGGTAGGCGCGGCCGCGGTCGAGCTCGAGAATCCACTCGGCCACGTTGTCGAGGAAGTACCGGTCGTGGGTGACGGCCAGCACGGCGCCCGGGTAGGAGGCCAGGTGCTGCTCGAGCCACAGCACCGACTCGGCGTCGAGGTGGTTGGTGGGCTCGTCGAGCAGCAGCAGGTCGGGCTTGCTCAGCAGCAGCTTGCACAGCGCCACCCGGCGACGCTCACCACCGGAGAGGTTGGTGACCGGCTCGTCCGGCGGCGGGCAGCGCAGCGCGTCCATCGCCTGCTCGAGCTGGGAATCGACATCCCAGGCGTCGGCGTGGTCGAGGAACTCCTGCAGCTTGCCCATCTCGTCCATGAGCTCGTCGGAGTACTCGGTGGCCATCAGCTCGGCGATCTCGTTGAAGCGGTCCAGCTTCACCTTGACCTCGCCGAGGCCCTCCTCCACGTTGCCGCGGACGGTCTTCTCCTCGTTGAGCGGCGGCTCCTGCTGCAGGATGCCCACCGTCGCGCCGGGCGCGAGGAACGCCTCGCCGTTGTTCGGCCGGTCCAGCCCCGCCATGATCTTCAGCACGCTGGATTTACCCGCGCCGTTGGGACCGACGACGCCGATCTTGGCGCCGGGCAGGAAGTTCAGCGTCACGTCGTCGAGAATGACCTTGTCGCCGTGCGCCTTGCGAACCTTGATCATCTGATAAATGAACTCAGCCATACATGGAAGCCTATCGGTGCGGGTAACGGGGATGAGATGCGGAGCGGGCCGGTGCCGCGGACAGCGCCTCAGGCGTCGACCTGCTCGGGGGCACCCACCGGGGGCACCGCGACCGGCGATCGCGCCGGGAGGGAATCCGCCGCGGTCGTAGAGGCTACGGCAGTGGGGGCGGTCGGCGCATACTCGGCCACGCTCTCGGCGCCCGGCAGTGCAGCGCCCGGCGGCCCGGAGATATTCCGCACCGGGTGCGCCGCGGCGCGCGCCGCGTCCGACCGCCGCACCACCGAGGCACTGCACCGGCCCAGATCCGGCCCCACCGCCGCCGCGCGCATCTCCAGATCCCGCCGCTCGGTGCCGTCCTTACCGCGGTATTCGTGCGTGCGCAGCTGTCCGTAGGCGATCACCGGATCACCCCGGTGCAGCGACCGGTCCACCCCCGTCACCAGCCTGCGCCAGCACGAGACCGTGAGATAGAGCGAGCCGTTGTCCACCCAGTCCCCCGAGCCGGGGTCGAACCGCCGGGCATTGCTGGCCATCCGGAAGGTGACCACCTGCTCGCCGTTGCTGAGATCGCGCCGCACCGGATGGGTGACCACGGTGCCGACCACCGTCGTGTTCGCCTCGTACATCGAATCCGCCCCCGCTCGTAGTCGTCGTTGTTGTGACGACTCCAGGATGATCGCGCGCCGGGCCGATCGGGAGCCCCCGGCGCGAATTGGGGACAACTCCGCCGGTTGTGGATATCGGCCGGGTCAGACGACAGGGAGCTCGGTGTTCGCCCCGCACAGCACCACGATCGGCCGGACCCCGGGTTCCGGGGTGTAGACCCCGCTCTGGACCGCGGCCAGCGCCGCCGCGCCCTCGAGTTCCACCACCACGCGGAATTCGCGCCACAGGTACTCGCGGGCCGCGGTGATCGCGTCGTCGGCGACCGAGAGCGCGGGCATCCGGTGCCGCTGCGCGATATCGAAGGCGATCTCACCCACCCTGGTCGCGCACAGCAGCTCGGTGCTCGCCGACCGGCTGGTGATGTCGACCGGTTCGCCCGCCGCCAGGGCCGCCGAGAGCGCGGGCGTGTGCTCGGATTCCACGCCGACGATCTGCCTGCGCCTGCCCAGCGCGGCGCCAAGGCCCGCGATGAGCCCGCCCCCGCCGATCGCGGCCAGCACCGGCGGACGCCCACGCACCTGTTCCTCCAGCTCCAGCCCGATCACCCCGGCCCCGGCCACCACGGCGGGCATGTCGTAGGCGTGCAGGTGCTCGGCGCCGCGTTCGGCGGCCAGCGACTTCGCGCGCTGCTGGGCCTCGGCGTAGCTGGTGCCGTGCCAGAGCACCTCGGCACCGTGCGCCCACATCGCCGCGACCTTGGTGTGCGGCGCCGATTCGGGCACCACGACCGTGCACTCGCGACCCAGCTGCGCGGCGGCCAGGGCGACCGCGATCCCGGCATTGCCGCCGGAGGCGACCACCACCTGACCGGTCTGCTCCCGGGTACTCAGCAACGCGTTGAGCGCCCCGCGCACCTTGAAGGTGCCGCCGTGCTGGAGGAATTCCAGCTTCAGCGACACCGGCACCGGCCCGTCCGGCCCGTCCACGCTGGTGTGGAAGACCGGGGTCTTGCGGACCCGCCCGATCAGCCTGCGCCGCGCCGAGCGCACATCGGTGCGCAGCACCCGCGGTGGCTCGGCGCGCGCGCCCGCGTCGCGCACCGGCACGTCGCGTGCGCTCACCGGCGCACCTCGCCGTCGCGGCGCGCCAGCTCGGCGTACATCGCGTTGTAGGCCGTCAGCTCGGCGTCGTTGTCCCGGTCGGCGGCCCGGTCGGTGCGCTTGGCCAGCCGCTGATCGCTACGCGACCACTGGATCAGCAGCGCCAGCATCACCACCACCAGCGGCACCTCACCACTGGCCCAGGCGAAGCTGCCACCGTTGCGCTGATCGGCCAGCAGGTCGATGTGCCAGCCGAGGCCGAGGGTGCGGTAGAACCAGCCGCCGAGCACCGTGGTCATGCTCATCAGCGCGATGCCGAAGAACGCGTGGAACGGCAGCGTGCCGAAGACCATGGCCAGCTTGGTCAGCGGCGCCACCTCGCGCGGCTTGGGATCGATGCCGATCACCACCCAGTAGAACAGGTAGCCGCTGATCAGGAAGTGCGCGTTCATCATCAGGTGGGCGGCGTGCGAGTCGACGGTGGCGTCGAAGATGCCGCCCAGGTAGAGCGCGTAGAACCCGGCCACGAAGATCACCGAGGCGACCACCGGCTGGGTCAGGAACCGCGAGACCGGATTGTGCACGGCCGCCAGGATCCACTCGCGCGGCCCCGGCACGCCCTCGCGTCCGGCGGGCGGCAGCGCGCGCAGCGCCAGCGTCACCGCACCGCCCAGCGCGAGCAGGATCGGCGCCAGCATCGACAGCGCCATGTGCGCGCCCATGTGCACGCTGAACATGGCAGGCGAGTACCGGCCGACGCCTGAGGACGTGGCCAGCAGCAGCACCAGACAGCCGCTGCACCAGGCGATGGTCCGGCCCAGCGGCCAGGCGTCCCCGCGCTTGCGCAGCCGGTACACCCCGAGCAGGTAGAGCGCGGCGAGCACGATGGCCAGGGTGCCGAAGATCAGGTCGAAGCGCCAGTCGAACAGCAGCCGTGCCACCGTGGGCGGCCCGTCGATGACGTAACCGAGCTCCACCTCCATCGGCGTGGGGATCGTGGTGGGCGGGGGCGGCGGCGTCCGGCCCAGGCCGACGGCCAGCCCGATGGTGGCCGCGAAGATCAGCATCTCGACCCCGGCGAACCGGATCAGCGCGGTGCGGTCGCGCGGGTCGGCGGCCAGCGCGGGCAGTGCCGCGCGACGCTGCAGGAAGCCGACGGCGGCCAGCACCAGCAGCGCGGCGGTCTTGGCCAGTACGAGCCTGCCGTAGGTGGTGGTGAACAGGTCGGCCGCGGGCACCCGCACCCAGGCGTTGATCACGCCGCTGACCGCGATCACCGCGATCGCGACGGTGGCCGCCAGCGAGAACCGCCGGGACGCGACATCGGTGCCCGCGCCGCCGCGCAGGGCGTGCGCGAGCACCGCGATCAGCCCGCCGACCCACACCGCCGCCGACACCATGTGCAGCAGCAACGAGTTGGTCGCCACATCGTGCGAGCCGCCCGAGGACGAGTGCCCGGTCAACGCGAGCGGCATCATCGTCACCAGCGCGCCACCCAGCAGCACCGGCGTCCAGCCCCAGCGCAGCGCCAGACGGCAGCCGATCGCCACCACGAGCGCGAACAGCACCGTCGTGCGCCAGGCGCCAGCGACCTCGACCTGGTCGATCACCGGCCACAGCTTCTCCGGCCGCCAGATGCTCGTCACCGGCTGACCGGTGGTATCCGAGACCGTCAACGGCACCAGCAGCGCCGCGGCGCCCGCCCAGACCAGCGCCGCCACCGAGGCCCGCCGCACCGCCCGGTAGCCCCCGGCCTCGAGTAATCCGCTGTCGCGCGGTGGCAGCAGGAACGCCGCGAACAGCAGCGAGCCGACGGTGACCGCGGCGGCCAGATCGGCCACCGCCCGCAGGGCGGGCAATCCATATGTTGTCAACGGCCCCGGATCGGGTATACCCAGCAGACTCAACGCCTGCGCCGCCGACAACCCGACCACCATCGCCGCCACCACCGCGGCCACCGCCCCCGCGACCGCGCTCAGCACCCCGAAGGACGCGGCGTTGCCCCCCGGCGCGGACCGCCCCGACTCCGCCGCCGGTGGTCCACCGTCGACGGCGGGTCCAGCGGAGGGGTCCTGCGATAACGACATGACAACGAGGGTAGTTCGGCCTGCCCGACGCCGCCCCGATGGGGCTCTCGCTCCCGCCGTCACGACCGGACGATCTGGTCGGTCGCTATACTTTTCGAGCTGGACACCGTGGCCCTGATCCGCCAAGGTGTATTCGACTGCCTCCGTAGCTCAGTTGGATAGAGCAAGAGCCTTCTAATCTCTAGGTCGCAGGTTCGATTCCTGCCGGGGGCACAACTACGCCTCTGACCTGCATCAATAGCAGGCCAGAGGCATCAGTGCCATGGAACGTGATACTTCGACACCAAGAAACATCGCAGGTATCACGTGGGGATTCGCGTCCGTCCGGCTCGGCCCGCCCCGAGGGGCACGCCCAGGATGTAGCGGTTCAGCGTGGCCTCGAACTCCGGCGAGTCCTTACCGATGGACGCCTAGCCGAGGTGCTGCTCGCCGCGGGTCTGGCCGAGGGGTACACCGTCGCGCGGTGCGGTCCTTCCAGCCCACCAGCCCGGGACCCGACGCGCCGATCGGGCTGTGGGGTACGCCGCCGGACGATCTGCTCGACCGTCGTCTGGGGATAACCGACCTCGGCGATCGCGTCGATCGTGGCGTCCAGCAAACCCGCGATCGTCGCCTCGCGCCGCTCCGGCTGGGTCCGCTGGTATCTGTTCCGCGCGGCACACATGCGGCCCAGGCTATCGACCGGGCTCAGTCCGGTACCGCGCGAAGCCCGGGCCGCACCGGATCGATGAGGATCTTGGCGTGCGTCTCGGCATCGCCGAGCATGGCGAACGCCTCCTCCACCCGATCCAGCCCGACCGTGCCGGTGATCAGCGGCGACGGGTCCAGCTCTCCGTCCGCGAGCAGGTGCAGGGTGTCGCGGAACTCGATCGGGGTGTACCCCATCGAGAAACGCAGGTCCACTTCCTTGTTGATCGCCACCGCGGGACGGAACCGATCGGCTTCCATGCACACCCCGACGACCACGACCCGCGCCGACAGCGGCGCGTGCGCGATGACATCGTCGATGATCCCGGGCACGCCGACGCACTCGAAGAAGACGGGCGCCTTGGGCGTGACGAGCCCGAACAGGTCCGCCGCCCGCCACAGCGGCTCCCAGGGAATCGGCGTCCGGCGCAGCGACCTCATGCCCTCGACCGCCAGCCGCCACAGCTGCGGGCTGTCGGCCACGAACCCGCGGCCGGCGAGTTCGGCGTACGGCGAGTCGACGGCGGGGTCGACCACCCGGTGCGCGCCCATGCGCGCGGCCAGCGCCCGCCGGGCAGGCGAGAAGTCGACCGCGACAATGCGTTCGACGCGCTGCGCGGCCAGCATGGCGACGACCGCCAATCCGATCGGGCCACAGCCGATGACGACGGCGGTGTCACGGCGCGAGACCGAGGCCCGGTTCACCGCGTGCGTGGCGACGGCCATCGGCTCGGTGAGGGCGGCGATATCCGGTGTCAGACCGTTCGGGACCGGGAAGGTCAGCGATTCCTCGACCACCACCTGCTCGGCGAAGGCGCCCGGCGCCTGCGCGGACAACCCGGTCAGGTGCGGCTTTCCGGCCCGCGTGCGGATCGGCATCGCCACGACCGGCGTGCCCGGACGCCAGCGGCGGCGGGTGCCCGGCCCGTACTCGGCCACCGCGCCACTGAACTCGTGGCCGAGGACGACGGTCTCCGCCGAGCGCATCAGATCCCGGTACCCCGACGCGGCACCGACCTCCGCGAGCTCGTCCGCGTGGTGGCGCGCATGCAGGTCCGACCCGCAGATACCCGCACGCAACACGTCGAGCCGGATCTGCCCACCCTCCGGCCGCGGGGCCGGGAGCTCCGCCGGTTCGAGCACGCCGTTCGTACACGTGACCGCTCTCATTGTTCTCTCGACCCTTCCCCGCCGGATCGCGGTCCCGCCCTCGCTGGGCATGGTCACCGATCGGGCGCCTGTGCATTCTGACGCGCCGCACCGTCGACGTCACTGCACGAGCACACGAATCCGTACTCCGGAATTGGTCGTATCGCAGAATCCCCGGCGTCCAGGCCGTGGCCGTGCCCTCGATCGCCGCCCGCTGGATGCGCGGAAACTGCTCGGCCATCCGGGCGGCCAGCGCCTGGGCGGCCGAGAGCGGGCGCACCAGCACCGTGAACTCGTCGATGCGGCCCCTGTTCGCGCATCGCCTTCGAAACGGAGAACATCCGCTGGGCCGATTTCGCGCTCGGCGTCGTGCTCCGCCGCGATCGGCCGGGACTGACGACCGGCCGCTCAGCCCGACCGTGCGCCGTGCAGGGTCACCGCATCGTCGACGCAGCGCGCGACGAAGGCGTCGTCGATCGGATCCGAGCCGACCGCGGAAGCCGCCGCCCGGTTCGTCACGGAACTGGTGACGGACCCCGCCGATGACGAAACCGGCGGCCAGCGACGCCACTCCGGCGACGGTCAGCGGATAGGCCGGGTCGGCGGGCACCATCACCCCGGCGAGATCGGTGTAGTCGACGAAGAACTGGCTGGCCAGCAGCGCGCCGCCGGTCACCTCGATGACCTCCTGGCGGCCGTCGGGCAGGGTGGCGATGAGGTAGCGGTCGGGGCACGCGTCGGTCCACACCGGGCGGTCGTCGGTGCGCCGGGCGCGATCGAACCAGTCCAGGAAGCCCCACTCGGCGATCGCGGCCTGATCCACCGCCGTTCCGTCGAAGAAGGTCCGCGGACCAGCGGGCACCGGTGACGCGAACGCCGCCCCGCTCCCCAGGTACGCCGCGGCCAGGCCCGCCGCGGCGGTGGTTCCGGCGACCCCCGATCGAGACCACGCCGACAGCCGGGACATCGGCACCGACTCAGCGGCGCCGGAGGCGATGCGGGCAATGGACCGACGGACCGGTACCCTTCCCCCTCATGTGGATCATTCTCGCCATCTCCGTGGTCAGCTCCGTGGCTATCGCCATCCTGTTCGCGACCGGCTTCCCGGAGCACTGAGCGTCGATCAGGTAGCGACTCGATAGCTATCGGGCTGTTCGGCACCGATTAGGTGCGATGATCGGCGGGTGCCGAACAATAGCCAGACCATCGCCCGGTCCGAGGACGGTCGTTCGTTCGTGGTCACCGATGCCACCGGGTGCGCGCTGGTCGCGGGCTCGCTGGCGGTGATCGTCAGCGCACAGCACCGCCAGCTCGCCCTCGTCGAGGAGCGCTCGCCCACCTCCCCGGTGTCGCTGCGCGGCCGGATGATGGGCGAGGTGAGCGCCGACGGCATCGACGTGCGCGCCGGGCACCCGTTCACCGAGGGCGCGGTGCAGCCGGTCGACGCGGCGACGGTGCAGAGTCTGCACGACACCACCGGCGCCCGGCTCGAGATCGGCGTCAATCTCACCCCACCCGGCGGCCCGGCCCGGCTGCTGCCCACCCGGTTCAACCGGCACACGTTCTGGTGCGGGCAGAGTGGCTCCGGCAAGACCTACGCCCTGGGTGTGGTGCTCGAACAGCTGATCGCGCACACCGCGCTACCGGTGGTGATCTTCGACCCCAACTCCGATTTCGTGCACCTGGGCGAGGTGGACCCGCGGACCGGCGGCGCCACCGCCGAGGCCCTGCGCCACCGCGACATCCGGGTGCTGCGCCCGCACAAGGGCGCGCTGCTGCGGGCCCGTTTCACCGAGATCCCGCTGCCGTCCAAGGCCGCGATCCTGCGCATCGACCCGATCGCCGATCGCGAGGAGTTCAACGAGCTCATCCACCTGTCCACGGTGCTCGCGGCCGCCGAGCTCGACGACATCCTGCCGCACCTGCGCAGCTCGGAATCCCTCGCCCAGCAGCGCCTCGGCATGCGGATCGAGAACCTGGGTCTGCTGGAGTGGGAGGTGTGGGCGCGCAAACAGCGCGCGGTGACCGAGGTGGTCGCCGAACGGCCCGACGCGACGGTGCTGGATCTGGGCGGATTCTCCACCCCCGAACAGCAACTCGTCGTCGCGCTGGCCCTGCTCGAGGAGCTGTGGGCCCGGCGCGAGGAACGCCGCCCGGTGCTGCTGGTCATCGACGAGGCGCACACCCTGGCCTCGCCTCGGCTGGACTCCCCGATCGCGCGGGCGGTCCGGGAACGGCTGATCCAGATCGCCGCCGAGGGCCGCAAATTCGGCCTGTGGCTGCTGCTGTCGACCCAGCGCCCGTCGAAGGTGCACCCTGGCATCCTGTCCCAGTGCGACAACCTCGCGCTGATGAAGATGTCCTCGCCGGTCGACCTGGCCGAACTCGGCACCTACTTCGGCTACGCGCCCGCCGCGCTGCTGGAGCGTTCGCCGTGGTTCCGGCAGGGCGAGGCGCTGTTCGCCGGTGGCTTCACCCCCGCGCCCGCGCTGGTGGCGATGAACGCGCGGATCACCAGGGAGGGCGGCCGCGACGTCGAGGTGCCGCTGCGCTGAACACCGGTCGATCCGTGCCGTTTTCGTGCTGATCTGCCCGGATCCGCCTAGAGTTGACTGATTGTGCGGGGCAATGCGGAGGGGGACGGGCAACTCGCCATCGCGACGCGCCGGTGCCCGGTCCGCCGCCGCAGGCCCAGCCTGTTCACCGTGTATTGGACCTTCGCGCGGGCGGGGTTCAAACGGCAGGCCCAGTACAAGCTGGCGATGTTCGCGGGGCTGTTCACCAACTGTGTCTTCGGTTTCGTGCGCGCCGCCGTGCTGGTGGCCGCGGTACGCGCCGCCGACGGTTTCGGCGGTTACGACGAGGGCACCATCGCCGCGTATGTGTGGCTCTCGCAGGGGCTGCTCGGCGCCACCCAGTTCATGGGCCCGCCGATCGATCTGGTCGAGCGGATCAAGTCCGGCGACGTCGCCATCGATTTCCTGCGCCCGGTGGACGTGCAGCTGAGCTATCTGGCCGGTGACCTGGGCCGCGCCGCGTGTACGTTCCTGCCGCGCGGTGTCCCGAGCATCGTGATCGGCGCGGCCACCTTCGGCCTGTCGATGCCGACGACGCCGGTGGCCTATGTGCTCGGGGTGATCAGTGTGCTGCTGGCGGTGGCGCTGTCGTTCCTGTGCCTGTTCGCGGTGGCGCTGATCGGGTTCTGGGTGGTGGAGATACGCGGGATCCGCGTGCTGTACCAGATCGTCGGTACATTCCTCGCTGGGCTTTTCGTCCCTGTCCACATGTTCCCCGACTGGCTGCGCGTCATCGCGAGGGCCACCCCGTTCCCCTCCATCCTGCAGGCCCCGATCGATACGCTGTCCGGGCGGGCCGAGGGCATTGACGCCGTGTTGACCGTTGCGGCACAAGGATTTTGGGTGTTGGCGATCGGCTTGCTCGGCAGGGTGTTGCTGCGGGCGGGACAACGCAGACTGGAGGTACAGGGTGGGTGAACCGGAGACCGCGCGCATTGTGGCCGGGACCTGGTTCACCCCCTATCTCGCAGTATTGCGTTCGCGTGTGAAAGCACAGCAGGTGTACCGCCTCTCCTTCGCCACCGAGATCTTCAGCGCGTTCCTGATCGGGCTGGTCGAGTTCGCCGAGGTGTGGGTGATCTTCCACAATGTCGGCACGCTCGGCGGGCTGGACGTGAACGCGGCGCTGTTGCTGTTCGGGCTGTCCAACACCTCCTTCTCGCTGGCGCAAGTGCTTGTCGGGCACCTGGATTCGCTGCCGACGATGATCAGGATGGGCACCCTCGACGCCTATCACCTCCGCCCGCAACCGCTGCTGCTGCAGCTGGTCACCAGCGATATCTCCCTGCGCAGGCTCGCGCGGGCGGCGGTGGCGGTGATCGTGCTGACGATCGGGCTGTGGCGCAACGACATCGACTGGGGCATCGCCCCGGTTACCTTGATCGTGATCACCCTGCTCAGTGGAATTGCGCTGTTCTGTGGCCTTTTCGTATGCGCGGCGGGACTACAGTTCTTCCTGATAGACGGTGCCGAGCTCACCAACAGCTTCACCTACGGTGGCTCGTTCGCCGCGATGCAGCCAGCCTCGGTGTTCCCCACACCGCTGAAACTGCTGTTCGGGTTCGCGATTCCCGTCGCGTTCACGGCGTACGTGCCGACCATCGCCCTGCTCGGCCTGCCCGGCCCACCGCTGCTGCCCGCGTGGTCGGCCTGGCTGACCCCGGTGGCCGCGCTCTGGGTGTGGTTGCTGGCGCTGTCGGCATGGCGGGTCGGGACGAGGCACTACCAGGGCGGAGGCGGCTGACGATGGACGAGCGGAGCGACACCGAACCGATCATCGACATCGATGACCTCACCCGGCAATTCACCGTCTACCGCAAGAACGGCAGCCGGTGGCGTCGCCATCGCGACACCATCACCGCCGTGGACCGGATGAGCTTCCGGGTCGAGCGCGGCTCGGCGGTGGGCTATATCGGCGCCAACGGCGCGGGCAAATCCACCACCATCAAGATGCTGACCGGCATCCTGGTACCCACCTCGGGCAGCGTGCGCACCTGCGGGCTGGAACCGGTGCGCCAGCGCCGCGAGCTGGCCTCGCGCATCGGGGTGGTCTTCGGGCAGCGTTCGCAGCTGTGGTGGGATCTGCCGCTGCACGAATCGTTCTCGATCCTGGCCGCGATCCACCGCCTCGATCCCGATATCGCCGACAAACGCACCCACGAGCTGGTCGAACAGCTCGAGATGGCCGAGACCCTGGACACTCCGGTGCGTCAGCTCTCGCTCGGTCAGCGCATGCGCGCCGAGGTGGCCGCCGCGCTGCTGCACTCGCCGCAGCTGGTGATCCTGGACGAGCCGACCATCGGCCTGGATGTGCTCTCCAAACAGCGATTACGCGAGTTCCTGCGCGCCGAGCGCATCGAACGCGGCACCACCCTGCTGCTCACCACCCACGACATGGGCGATATCGAGCGGCTCTGCGACCGGGTGCTGGTGGTCGATCACGGCAAGCTGGTGTACGACGGTTCACTGACCGGGTTGGGCGCCACCGTGGGCGCGCGCCGGGTGCTGGTGGTCGATCTGGCCGCTCCCACACCGGATCTCGACGATCTGCCGTGCGGGGCGCAGCTGCTCTCCAGCGAGGCGGGTGGGATGCGCCAGCGGCTGGCCTTCGACGCCGAGCACACCACCGCGGCGGCTTTACTGGCCGCGGTGTCGGACCGGGCGCAGGTGCGCGATCTCTCGATCGAGGAGCCGGGGATAGAGGACGTGGTGCGGCGGATCTACGAATCGGCGCGCTGAGCGGATTCAGCTCGGCGCGTGCGGATTCCCGGAATACAGACTCACTTCGCCACCTTCACCGAGGAAGGCGTTGACCAGCATGATCCGCTGGGCGCGCAGTTCGGCTTCCTCCGGCGCGGTGGTGGTGATGGAGATCTGCGGGATGGCCGCCCAGTTCACCACATAGCGCTCGGGTGGGCCGTCGTCGTCGGACAAACGGGCGATCCGGAACACCGAGACCGCGTGGCGCTCCATCAGATCGCGCACGACGTCGGCGATTCGCTGCGGGTCTTCCAGCGCGAACAGGAACCCGAAGGTCAGTTCGGGCGAGGACACATAGGCAGGCACATTGTCCGAGGCTAGTGCATATGGCGGGCGGATCGGGGCGCTCCGGGAGAATGATTGCCGGAAATGCGCCGGGCGGTTACACCGGGGAAGCACCGCGGTGACCCGGCCGTAATCGTCGATAACGATTGTCGCCGGGCGCCCGATTTGTACTCCGTACTATTGCGTGGCGGGGCCGGATCGCGCTTTCCTGGAGAGGTCCCGATTTTTCCCCGGGTCGTCTTCCTCGCCGCAGCGTCGCGGACAATTCGTCGACGCCCGGGCGGGGCTACGCCGGTGCCGGGGAGTGCACCTCCCCCGCGTCCTCCTCGGCCCTGGCGTATCCACTCTCGAATTCAGCGCAATCAGGGGCGTGCACCATGCCGAACGATCCCGGCCATCGTGTGAATGCCGCGCAACTTCCCTCGCCGACGGCGTTGTTGCGGGCCTTTCGCCACTCCACCGACCAGGACCACCCGGTACTCGACGCCGCCGCGGGGCTGGCGCACTGCCACGCCCGCAGGCGCACCACACTCGCGGCCGCCAGGGACGCCGAGGCGGCAGGCGCGGTCTTCGCCGCCTGCGGCCACCTGCTCGACGATATCGACGACACCCGCGCGAGCCTGATCGCCCGCATCGACGACTGGGTCACCGGGAATGTGGCCCACCGCTCCGGCGCCTCACTGCACACCGAGACCCTCGGCGCGGTGATCGACCGGATGGCGGAGAAATGGATCGCCGCCCAGCAGGCGCTGGGCGGCGATCCGGTGGCACGAACACACCTGCACTGGTGCAGGCTGGCCGAGTTGACCGATGGTTACCGGGATCTGATCACCGATGTCACCGAACGCCGCAGGCGGCTACCGGTGTGGTGATCAGGCCTTGCCGGGCTCGCCGGGGGCGGGCTGGGTCTTTTCCGGCTCCGGCTCGGTGAGCCAGGCGGTCGCCTCGTACTCGGTCTCGTCCGAAGTCCCGAGATCCTCGGCGGCTTCGCGACGCTGTTCGGCCCGCTCGACCGCGGCGTCGCGGCGCGCGGCCGCGGCGGCCTCGTTCATCTCGATGGCATCGGTGACGAATTCACCGATTTCCCGGGCGACCTCGGCGACGGTTCCGGTGATGAGGGCGGCGATATTGCCGACCCGGCGCGCACCGGAGGACGTCAATTCCTGGACGAGGTCTTTGTTGGTCTCGAATTTCCCGATCATCTACACGCCCACTTCGGTTGCCTTCCGATTACGCATAACGATAACACCGGGCTTGGGGGCCCTCTTCACGAAGCGATCGGGCACCGAGAGCAGGAAGATCTTGGCCCACACCGAGCCGATCTGCTTGGAAAAACGACCGGTGTTGTAGGGCAGGCCGTACTTCTCGGCCAGCGCCTTCACCTCGGGCGCCATCTCCGGGTACCGGTTGGCCGGGATGTCCGGGAACAGGTGGTGCTCGATCTGGTGCGACAGGTTGCCCGACATGATGTGGAACAGCTTGGAGCCCTTGATGTTCGCCGAGCCCAGCATCTGGCGCACGTACCACTCGCCGCGGGTCTCGACCTCGGTCTCCTCCTTGGTGAACGTCTGTACACCAGCCGGGAAGTGGCCGCAGAAGATGATCGAGAAGGTCCACAGGTTGCGCACCAGGTTGGCCGCGGCGTTACCGGCCAGGGTGTGGAAGAACAGCGGACCGGTGAGCAGCGGGAAGGCCACGTAGTCCTTGAGGACCTGCTTGCCCGCCTTGCGCGCCTGGCCCTTGAGCAGCGGCTTGAGGTCGCTCCACTTGCGCTTGCCCTTGATGATGTTGTCGGCCTCGAGGTCGTGCACCATCACGCCCCACTCGAACAGCACCATCAGCAGGAAGGCGTAGACCGGGTTGCCCAGGTAGTAGGGGTTCCACTTCTGGCCCTCGTCGATGCGCAGGATGCCGTACCCGATGTCGCGGTCCATGTCGTGGACGTTGGTGTAGGTGTGGTGCATGAAGTTGTGCGAGTGCTTCCACTGATCGGCCGGGCACACGGTGTCCCAGTCGAATTCGCGGGAGTTGATGCCACGCTCACGCATCCAGTCGTACTGACCGTGCATGACGTTGTGGCCGATCTCCATGTTGTCGAGGATCTTCGACACACCGAGCGAGGCCACACCGGCCAGCCAGAACGGGGGCAGGAAGCCCAGGTACATCAGGCCGCGCCCGGCGATCTCGAAACCGCGCTGCGCCTTGATGATCTTGTAGATGTAGTCGCGGTCGCTCTCGCCCAGGTCGGCCTCGATGCGGGCGCGCAGCGCGTCGAGTGCCTTACCGAGCTCCTCGACCTGGTCGGGGGTCAGGATGACCGGTCCGTCTTTGCCTTCGGTCAGGATCGTCATGGCGGTATCTCCCCTTGATTGGTGAATCGGGCTGTGGTTGTCGTCTCAGAGCGCGATGTCGACGTCGCCGACCGCGGTGTTCACGCAGATCTGGATCTGCTTGTCGGGATCGGCGTCGAGCTCGCCGGTGCGCAGGTTGCGGGTGCAGCCGGAGACCTTGGTGGCGGTGCAGGAGAAGCAGATCCCCATGCGGCAGCCGTATTCCGGGGTGAGCCCGGCGGCCTCGGCCTGGTCGAGCAGCGGCGTGCCGTCGTTCTCGGTGGCGACGGCACTGCCGGAGAAGGTGACGGTGCCGGTGGCCTCGGCCGGGTCGGTGGGCACGGTGGTGAGGGTGAACTCCTCGCTGTGCACCCGATCGCCCAGGCCCTCGGCCTCGAAGAGGGTCCGCACCGCGTTCATCAGCGGCGGCGGCCCGCACACGAAGGTCTGCGAGTCGGCGAACCAGGGCGCCACCCGCTCGAGCTCGTCGTAGTCGAAGAAGCCGCTACCGGTGGAGGTCTCGCCGTTCACCACGGTGCCCGGCTCGACCGGGTAGCGGTACTCGACGCGGAAGTTGGGGCGCCGGTTGGCGATCGCGGTCAGTTCGGCCTGGTGCGGCACCATCTCCGGCTGACGCGCGTAGTGCAGGAAGGTCACCGGACCGGTGAAGCCCTCGGCGTCGAGGGTGCGCAGCATCGACAGCACCGGGGTGATCCCGGAGCCGCCGCTGACCAGCAGCACCTTGCCGGGCCGCTGCTCGGGCAGCGCGAAGATACCCGAGGCGGGCGCCAGGTCGACGATCATGCCCGGCTTCGCGTGGTCGTGCAGGTAGTTCGAGACCAGCCCGCCCGGGTGCGCCTTGACCGTGAGCTGCAGGAAGCGGTCCCCACGGCTCTCCGGGTCGATCGGCGAGTAGCAGCGGGTGTGGCGCACGCCGTTGATCGAGACGCCGATCTGCACGTACTGGCCCGCGGTGTGCCCGCGCCACTGCCGGGTAGCCCGCAGCGTGAGGGTCACCGAGCCGGGGGTGGTGTGCGAGACATGGGTGATCTCGGCGCGCAGCTCCCGCGCGGTGACGCCCGGGCGGACGAGCTCCAGGTACCGGTCCAGCGGGTGCGGCGTCGTCAACGTCTGCACCAGGTCGATCAGTCCCACCATTGCGTGTAGCCCCTCTGCGGAAGTTCCTCGGCATGCGGTCCAGATTTCAGTGCACGCCTGTACACTCACCAGTGTGCCGGATGGACCCATCCCGCTGTCAACCGGCAATAATGTGAGGCGGGCAACATCTCTAGGGAATCGACTATGGTGAACGGATGTATGCTCACCGATGTGACTGAGCAGGCAGGAACCCGTAACGAGCGCAAGGCGCACACCCGGGCCGCCCTTCTCGACGGCACGCTCGCGCTGGCCGCCGACCGCGGCTTCGCGGCACTGAGCCTGCGCGAGATCGCGCGTTCGGCCGGGATCGTGCCCACCGCGTTCTACCGGCACTTCGCCTCGCTCGACGACCTCGGCGCGACCCTGGTCGACGAGGGCGTCACCGCACTACGGCTGGCGTTGCGCGAGGTCAGGCGCAAGCCCGACGCGCATCTGGCCGATACCGTGCGCTTCGTGTTCGACCAGGTGCGCACCAAGCGCGCTCTGTTCGGTTTCCTCATCCGCGAGCGCCACGGCGGGCCAGCCCCGCTGCGTCAGGCGATCGCGATGGAGATGCAGCTGATCGTGCGCGAGATCGTCGCCGACCTGTCCCGGCTGCGCGCGCTGGACTCCTGGAGCACCACCGAGCTGGAGATCGCCGCGGACCTGCTGGTCACCACCGTCACCGACGGGATCGCCGCCTTCGTGGCCTCGACCCCGCGCGAGGAGGCGGCCATCGTCGAGCGCACCGTCATGCAGATGCGCCTGATCGCCCTTGGCATCGCGGGCTGGCAACCGAAAAGCGCTGGGTGAATCACACTGTGAACATTCGTTCACTGTGAGATCCCCGGGATTCGGTCAGTTCGCCCGTGCGGGAGCGCGGACCGGCAGCAGCACCAGCAGACCCGCCACCAGCACCACGAGCAGCCCGGCGATCCCGGCCCGGTCACTGCCGAACACCCAGACGAACAGGCCGAACAGCGCGGGCGCGAGGAACGACACCGCGCGCCCGGTGGTGGTGTAGAGCCCGAAGAGCTGGCCCTCGCGTCCCGGCGGAGCCAGCCGGGCCAGAAACGAGCGGGCCGAGGCCTGCGCGGGCCCGACGAACACCGTCAGCGCCAGGCCGAAGATCCAGAACATCAGCGTGCCCGAGACCACCAGCAGCACCAGCCCACACGCGATCATCCCCACCAGCGAGGCCACGATCACCCGTTTGGGGCCCAGCCGGTCGTCGAAGCGGCCCGCCGCGATGGCGGCCGCCCCGGCCACGACATTGGCCGCGATGCCGAACAGCAGCACATCGGCGTCGGCGAAGCCGTACACCTGCACCGCCAGCACCGCGCCGAAGGTGAACACCCCGGCCAGCCCGTCCCGGAAGACCGCACTGGCCAGCAGGAACCACACCGTGTGCCGATCCTGACCCCACAGTTCCCGCACATCGCGCCACAGCACCCGGTAGGACCCAAGGACCCCGGCCCGCGCCGCACCCGGATCGGCGCCGGTGCGCGGCAGCTCGGGCACCGCGAACAGCACCGGCAGCGCGAACACGGTGAACCACACCGCCGCCAGCACGATCGCCAGCCGGACATTGAGGCCCTGATCGGTGGGCATCCCGAGCACGCCGCGGCTGTCGCCGTCACCGGCAAGGAAGCCAACGTAGCAGATGAGCAGCAGCACGATGCCGCCGAAATAGCCCATCGCCCAGCCGAATCCGGAGACCCGCCCGACCGTGGCCGGTGTCGACACCTGCCGCAACATGGCGTTGTAGGGCACCCCGGCCAGCTCGAAGGTGGCCGAGGCGAAGGCCAGCAGCGCCAGACCCAGCCACAGGTCGTGGTAGTCGTCGCGGACGAAGAACATCAGCGACATGGCGCCGACGGTGAGTGTGGTGAGCGTCGCCAGGGCGCGTTTACGCGAGCCGACGGCGTCGAAGTACTGCCCGCAGACCGGGGCGGTCACCGCGACCAGCAGTCCCGCCGCGGCCAGCGCCCAGCCCAGCCACGCGCTGGCCGAGACCCCGCCGGGCAGGTCGTCGCCGACCTTGTCGGTGAGGTAGACCGAGAAGACGAAGGTCAGCGTGACGGCCTGGAATGCCGACGACCCCCAGTCCCACAGCCCCCATGCCAGCACCTGCCCGCGTCCGGCCGCCTCACCGACGGTCTCGGCCGCGCTCACCTCGGTCATGGGCGAAGCGTAATAGCGATCGCGGCGCCCGGCAGGGCACCCAGGGATATCGGCACGGCGCCAACTATATGAATCCGGTTGCATAGTACCGACAGTTACGGATACTCTGGGGCGCATGGCACTGGAGCACGCGCTGCTGGTCTCGCTCAGCGAACGAGCCGGCTCGGGATACGAGCTCGCCCATCGATTCGACAAGTCGATCGGCTACTTCTGGAGTGCCTCCCACCAGCAGATCTACCGTGTCCTCAAGCGTATGGAAGAGTCCGGCTGGGTGACCGTGGAATCGGTGATTCAGCAGGGCAAGCCGGACAAGAAGGTGTACTCGGTCGCTCCCGCCGGGCGCGCCGAGCTGACCCGCTGGATCGCCGAACCCACCCCGTCCACCCCCGCGCGCGACGAGCTCGGCGTGAAGATCCGCGGCGCCGCCTACGGCGATATCGCGGCGGTGTGCGCGGAGGTCGAGCGGCATCGCGGCGAGCACGCCGCCCGGCTCGACGAATACCACCGCAGCGAGAAGAAATTCTTCCCGGTGCCGGACCAGCTCTCCGGCACCGCCCTGCACCAGTACCTGGTGCTGCGCGCGGGCATCCGCGCGGAGACCGGCTACGTCGAATGGTGCGACGAAGTACTGCACGCCCTGCGACCGCGAAAAGGTGAACCCAGCCCATGAGTTTCCCGCACCTGTTCGAACCCCTCGACCTCGGCCACACCACCCTGCGCAACCGGGTGGTCATGGGTTCCATGCACACCGGTCTGGAGGACCGCGCCTGGGACACCAACAAACTGGCCGCCTACTTCGCCGAACGCGCCCGCGGCGGCGTCGGCTTGATCATCACCGGCGGTTACGCGCCCAACCGCACCGGCTGGCTGCTGCCCTTCGGCGGCAAGCTCACCACCAAGACCGAGGCCTACCGGCACCGCGCCATCACCAAGGCGGTGCACGCCGAGGGCGGCAAGATCGCCATCCAGATCCTGCACGCCGGGCGCTACTCCTATATGCCGACCAGCGTGTCGGCCTCGGCGATCAAGTCCGCGATCAACCCGTTCAAGCCGCGCGCGCTGTCGAGCAAGGGCGTGGAGTCCACCATCGACGACTACGCCCGCTGCGCCTCGCTGGCCAAGCTGGCAGGCTACGACGGCTGCGAGATCATGGGTGGTGAAGGCTATTTCATCAACCAGTTCCTCGCCCCGCGGGTGAACAAGCGCACCGACAAGTGGGGCGGCACCCCGGAGAACCGGCGCAGGCTGCCGGTGGAGATCGCCCGGCGCATCCGCGCGGCGGTCGGGCCCGATTTCATCATCGTGTTCCGGCTCTCGATGGCCGAACTGGTGGAGAAGGGCCAGACCTTCGAGGAGATCGTCGCGCTGGCCAAGGAGCTCGAGGCCGTGGGCGTCGACATCCTCAATACCGATATCGGCTGGCACGAGGCCAGGGTGCCCACCATCGTCACCTCGGTGCCGCGCGCGGCGTTCGTGGAGTTCACCGCCAAGATCGCCCGCCAGGTGAACATCCCGGTCTGCGCCTCGAACCGGATCAATATGCCCGAGATCGCCGAGGAGATCCTCACCCGCGGCGACGCGGCCCTGATCTCGCTGGCGCGCCCGCTGCTGGCCGACCCGGAATGGGCCAACAAGGCCAAGGGCGACCGCGCCGACGAGATCAACACCTGCATCGCCTGCAACCAGGCCTGCCTCGACCACGCCTTCGGCAACAAGAAGGTGTCGTGCCTGGTCAACCCGCGCGCGGGCAGCGAGACCACGCTGAACCTGCTGCCCACACGCCGCGCCAAGCGCTTCGCGGTGGTCGGCGCCGGTCCGGCCGGGCTCTCGGCGGCGGTCAGCCTGGCCGAGCGCGGGCACCGGGTGGACCTGTTCGAGGCCGACGACAAGATCGGCGGCCAGTTCGATATCGCCCGCCGCATCCCCGGCAAGGAGGAGTTCGACGAGTCGATCCGCTACTTCACCCGCAAGATCGAGCTCACCGGCGTCACCCTGCACCTGGACACGCGGGTCTCCGCCGGGGACCTGATCGCGGGCGGCTACGACTCGGTGGTGCTGGCCACCGGCGTGCGGCCGCGCATCCCGAACATCCCCGGCATCGACCATCCGATGGTGCTCTCCTACGCCGAGCTGGTGAAGCAGGAGAAGCCGGTCGGCAAGAAGGTCGCGGTGATCGGCGCGGGCGGCATCGGCTACGACGTGAGCGAATACCTCACCGTCGAAGGCCATCCCACGCTCAAGCTCGACGAGTGGAAAGAGGAGTGGGGCGTCGACGCCGACGACGAGCAGGTCCCCGGCCAGCTCAAGGCACCCCGCCCCGCGCCAGCGGCCCGCGATGTCGTCCTGCTGCAACGCAAGTCGACCCCGTTCGGCAAGGATCTGGGCAAGACCTCCGGCTGGGTGCACCGCGCCGCGCTCAAGGCCAAGGGCGTCGAACAGGTCGGCGGCGTGAACTACGAGCGCATCGACGACGCGGGCCTGCACATCTCCTTCGGCGACAAGCACGAGAACCCGCGCGTCATCGAGGTCGACAATGTGATCGTCTGCGCCGGACAGGAATCGGTGCGCGAACTCGAGGAACCGCTGCGCGCCGCGGGCGTCGACCTACACCTGATCGGCGGTGCCGACGTGGCCGCCGAGCTCGACGCCAAGCGCGCCATCGCCCAGGGCACCCGCCTGGCGGCGAGCCTGTAGTTCCCCCGAACCCGGCCGTCCGACGCGACGGACGGCCGCCCCGCACCGCCCCATGCACCGTACTCGCATCCGGTACGTGGGGCGGTGTGCTGTGTGCGGCACCACCGGGACCCATCCCCTAAGCTCCCGGTGTGAGCTTGCCCTCCCCCACTGCAGACAATCGCGCCGTCGTCACCGGCGCCTCCTCCGGCATCGGCACCGCGCTGGCCGCCGAGCTGGCCGGTCGCGGCTATTCGCTGATCCTGGTCGCGCGGCGCGGCGAGGTGCTGACCGAGCTGGCCCAGCGGCTGACCCTGGCGCACGGCATCACCGCCGAGGTGCGCGCGGTGGACCTGGCCGACCGCACCCAGCGCGCGAGCCTGGTCGACGAGCTCGCGGTGCGCGATATCGCGATCCTGTGCAACAACGCGGGCATCGCGACCTTCGGCCCGGTCGCCGAGCTGGACTTCGCCTACGAGCGCGCCCAGATGGAGCTCAACGCCACCGCCGTGCACGACCTCACCCTGGCCGTCCTGCCCGGCATGATCGAGCGCAAGGCGGGCGGCATCCTGATCAGCGGTTCGGCCGCGGGCAATATGCCCATCCCGAACAACGCCACCTACGCCGCCTCGAAGGCCTTCGCCAACACCTTCTCCGAGTCGCTGCGCGGCGAGCTCAAGGGCAGCGGGGTCCATGTCACCCTGCTCGCGCCCGGCCCGGTGCGCACCGAGACCCCCGCCCCCGAGGACGAGTCGATCGTGGACAAGATGGTCCCCGATTTCCTCTGGGTCTCCTCCGAGTACACCGCCAAGGTCTCCATCGACGCGCTGGCCCGCAACAAGATGCGCATCGTGCCCGGCCTGATCAGCAAGGGCATGAGCGTGGCGGGCAACTACGGCCCGCGCTCGGTCACCGCGCCGATCGCGGGCGCCTTCTACAAGAAGCTCGGCGGCTGATCAGCGCCGTCGCCGCGTCCCGAACAGGCTGCGGCTGATCTCGCGCCCGGCCGCGCTGGCCGCCGACCGCAGGAAGCTCTTCACCGCCGGATTGCTCATGATCCGGTCGGCGGCCGAGTCGTCGGCGGGTTCGGCCCGGCCGGGCGCTGGCGCGGCCTCCGGGGCCGGGTCGGCGGCGGCCACGCTGGCCAGCAGCATCTCGTAGGCCGATTCCCGGTCGATGGTCTGCCCGTACTTGCCCTGCAGCGCGCTGCCCAACGCCTTGGACTTGATCGTGTCCGCGCCGATGGTGTCCATCAGCGAGCGCGGCGGCGCGACCTTGGTCCAGGCCACCGGGGTCGGCGCGCCCTGCTCCGAGAGCACCGTGACGATCGCCTCGCCGGTCCCCAGCGAGGTCAGCGCCGATTCCAGGTCGTAGACCGTGGATTTCGGATAGGTGCGCACCGTCTTGGACAGCGCCTTCTGATCGTCGGGGGTGAAGGCGCGCAGCGCGTGCTGGACCCGCGCGCCGAGCTGCGACAGCACCGGATTGGGGATGTCGGTGGGCAGCTGGGTGCAGAAGAACACGCCGACGCCCTTGGAACGGATCAGCTTCACCGTCTGCTCGACCTGCTGCAGGAACGCCTTGGACGCCTCGGCGAAGAGCAGATGCGCCTCGTCGAAGATGAACACCAGCTTGGGCTTGTCCAGATCACCCTCCTCGGGCAGCACCTGGAACAGATCGGCCAGCACCCACATCAGGAAGGTGGAGAACAGCACCGGCCGCGCGGCCTGCTGCCCCAGCTCGAACAGCGTGATCACGCCCTGCCCGCCCGCGGTGCGCAGCAGATCGGCCGGATCGAGTTCCGGTTCGCCGAAGAAGGTGTCGCCGCCCTCGGCCTCCAGATTCACCAGCGCGCGCAGGATCACCCCCGCCGTCTGCGCGGACACCCCGCCGATGCCTTTGAGGTCCTGTTTGCCCTCCGGGCTGGTCAGGTGGGTGATCACCGCGCGCAGGTCCTTGAGGTCCAGCAGCGCCAGCCCGCGCTGGTCGGCCCAGTGGAAGATCAGGCCCAGCGTCGATTCCTGGGTGTCGTTGAGGCCGAGCACCTTGCTGAGCAGGATCGGGCCGAAGGAGCTGATCGTCGCCCGGATCGGCACCCCGATCCCGCCGGTGCCCAGCGAGACGAACTCGGTGGGGAACGCGCTGGGCGCCCAGTCGGTGGCGGCCGTTTCGGTGGCGCGGGCACGGATCTTGTCGTTGTCGGCGCCGGGCTCGCTCAGGCCCGACAGGTCGCCCTTGATATCGGCCATCACCACCGGCACTCCGGCCCGCGAGAGCTGTTCGGCGATGCCCTGCAACGTCTTGGTCTTGCCGGTGCCCGTCGCGCCAGCGACCAGCCCGTGCCGGTTCATCATCCGCAGCGGAATCCGCACGCGCGCAGTGGGATCGGCGACCCCGTCGACCATCACCGACCCGAGTTCCAGGGCGGCGCCGTCGAACGCGTAGCCCGCCCCGATCGCCGCGGCGGCCGCCGATTCCGTGGGCGCGGTGGACGATTCGGTATTCGCGGCGGCCGCACGCTCGGCGGCCTCGGCCGCTTCGGCTGCCTCCGCGGCGACTCGCGCCGCCTCCTCGGCCGCCTTGCGGGCCGCCGCTGCCTTCTCCTGCGGGGTGGTCATTCGCGCGTCCTCCGTCTGGTCACCGAGCCGTACGCAAGTCCAGGGCAAACTGTATCCCCGCCGGTCACCTCGATGCCGGTCATCCGGGGATGTCGCGGGCAACCGGGCCGCCTCGCCCGCGCGACGCACCTACCGATCCGGGCGCGGCCCACACCGTTAGGGTGACTCAGGTGTCCGACAAACTCTTGGTCTGGATGGATTGCGAGATGACGGGGCTCCGTCTCGACAGCGACAAGCTGATCGAGATCGCCGCGCTCGTGACCGACAGCGACCTGAACATCCTCGGTGACGGTGTCGACATCGTCATCCACGCCGACGACGCCGCGCTGGCCTGCATGCCCCCGGTCGTCGCCGAGATGCACGCCAAATCCGGCCTCACCGAGGAGGTCCGCGCCTCCACCGTGACCCTCGAACAGGCCCAGGCCCAGGTGCTCGACTACATCCGCCAGTACGCGCCCACGGCCCGCACCGTGCCGCTGTGCGGCAACTCCATCGCCACCGACCGCGGCTTCATCGCCCGCGACATGCCGGAACTGGACGCGCACCTGCACTACCGGATGGTCGATGTGAGCTCGATCAAGGAGCTGTGCCGCCGCTGGTACCCGCGCATCTACTTCGGCCAGCCGGAGAAGGGCCTGGCCCACCGCGCGCTGGCCGACATCAAGGAATCCATCCGCGAACTCGAGTACTACCGCCGCACCGCGTTCGTCCCGCTGCCCGGTCCCTCGACCACCGATATCGCCGCCGCCGCGGCGGCCGTCACCGAGGCCGTCGATGTCACCGGATCGGCCCCCCGACCAGCGGATTAGGGCTTCCGGCCCCCGACACGCTACTATTTACCGCGCCGGTGAATAACCGGTGATGGTGACTGTAGTTCAGTTGGTAGAGCACCAGGTTGTGATCCTGGCTGTCGCGGGTTCGAGTCCCGTCAGTCACCCGAGCGAGAAAGCCCGGTCCCCACGGACCGGGCTTTCTTCGTCTCAGCGCCCGGTCTCGCGACGCGCGCGATGCCTGCGCACCGCCGAGCGATTCGCACAGGCCGGGCTGCAGAAGCGTTGCGTCCCGTTGCGGGAGATGTCGGCGAAGACCCGGTCGCAGCCGTCGGCCGCGCAGCCACCCAGCCGATCCATCCCGAGCCCGGTCAGATGCAGGGCGGTCCCGACGGTGATGAGCGCCGCGATCTGCCGATCCGTGGCCACCCCGGGATCACGGAAGTGCAGATGCCACCCGTCCCCGGCGTGATCGGTCAGCCGGGGCGCCGCGGCGTACTCGGCCAGCAGCACATTGAGCAGCGCGGCCCGCTGCGCCCGGTCCCGAGCCACCACGACGGGCCGCCAGCGGGCCAGGAACGCCGTCACCGCGGCGCGATCGTCCTCGGTGGGCGGACAGGACAGCACCAGCCCCGCGGCGGCACAGCGCTCCCCCAGCTCCGCCGCGCTCGCACACGGTTCGTTGAGCAGATCGATGCCGAGCAGCACCGGCTCCCGTCCGTAATGGTTGTAATGCACAATGCCATTACAACAGACTCGAAGGATGACCAGCCACCACACGCACATCTGGCGGACCGAGTCCTGCCACCGCACCAGCGACGGACTCGTCGCCTATCAGCGATGCCGGTGCGGGGTGCGCCGGATCGCCGTCGCCGAGCCACGCGGGATCGCGGCCGAGGTCCCCCGGGCCACCGCCTGACCCGCCGATTCATGACGAACCTCACGTTTGCCCGCTACACTCTGGACCGCCGCCCAGGTGTGTGGCAGATCTCGTCAGCGTTCGACCGGAAAGACCACTTGATGAAGCGTTCCACCGTCGTCGTGGCCCTCGCGGCCGCCACCGTGCTCGGTCCCGTCGCGGGCACCGCGGCGGCGTCCCCCGGCCTGCCCCTCACCGAGTTCACCGCCGACGTGCCCGGCGCCACCGCGGGCGCCGGACTGCCCAGCGAGCTGCCCGAGTCCGGCTCGGCGCAGAGCGGGTCGACAACCGGCGTGGAGACCACCGGGTCCTCCGGCACCGGCTCGGCCGGCCTGCCCAATCTGGACCGCCTGCTGTTCGGCGGCCGCATCCTGTGCGGCGCGCTCGGCAGCGCGCTCGCGGTGGCAGGCGAGGCCATGATGGACTGCGCCGACCTGCCGACCCCGAGCTGACCGCTCCCCCAGCACGACGAAGGGCCACCGGAGATCTCCGGTGGCCCTTCGTCGTTCGTGCGCCGTGGCTCAGGCGACGTCGGCGTTGCCCGCCTTCCACTCCGGCCACGGGATGTTCCAGTCACCCAGGCCGTCGACCCCGGACAGGGTGCCGCCGACGGTGTTCTTCACGATCGTGATGTCCCCGCGCTGGGCGTTCTCGTATACCCAGCGCGCGTTGGCCGGGCTCAGGTTCAGGCAGCCGTGGCTGGCGTTGGAGTAGCCCTGCTGCCCCACCGACCAGGGTGCCGAATGGAAGAAGATGCCGCTGTAGGAGATCCGGGTGGCGAAGTCGACCGGGGTGCGGTACCCGGCCGCCGAGTCCACCGCGACACCGTAGGTCGAGGAGTCCATGATGATGTGCTCGAACTTGTCGCCGACGATGTAGATGCCGTTGTCGGTGGGCGTGCTGTCCTTGCCCATCGAGGTCGGCATGGTCATCACGACCTGGCCGTTGCGCTCGACCACCACCTGCTTGGTGTTGTCGTCGGCGGTGAAGATCTGCGCGTCGCCGATGGTGAAGAACGAGTGGATGTTGTCCTGGCCGAACAGGCCCTTGCCCAGGTCCTTGCCGTAGACGTTCACATCGACGGTCACCTTGGTGCCCGGCGCCCAGAAGTTCTCCGGCCGCCAGCGCACCTCGCGGTTGTTGACCCAGTAGAAGGCGCCCTCGACCGCGGGCTCGGTGGTGATCTTGATGGCGTCCTGCGCGGCACGGCGATCCGGGATGTTCTCGTCGAACTGGATCGCCACCGGCTGACCGATGCCGACCACCTCGCCCTCGCCGGGCAGCAGGTAGGGCTTGGTCTGGTTGTCCGGGGAGCTGGTGGTGAACGACAGCCTGGTCGAGTTGGCCCCGCCCAGCCCGATCGCCGAGGCGGTCAGGGTGTAGGTCTTGCCGTAGCCGAGCACCTCGCTGGTCTCCCAGGAGCGCCCGTCGGCGGCCAGCTTGCCCGCCACGGCCGTGCCCTGCGGGTTGGTCAGCGACACCTCGGTGAAGGTGCCGTCCTCGACCTGGAAGCCCAGCGGCATCGCGGGCGAGACACCGACCTGGCCGTCCTTGATCGTGGAGACCAGCTTCGGCTTGATCAGCTCGGTGATGGGATTGCGATCGATCGCCGCCTCCACCCCGCTGCCTTCCGCGGCCGAGCACGCCGAGACGCCCAGTGCGAGCACCGCGACCAGCACGACCGGAACGAATGTCCGTAGCGACCGAGGTCGCCCCCGCTTCTTACCCATGTCAACCCCGTTTCCGTACCGACGCAATAACAGTGCGCCGCAGATCCCACCGACTGAATCGTTCATGCCAACCGCGCCGGCGGGGCGTTCGAGATCGTCGTCCCGCCATTCTGCCAGCCGAGCCGGTCGGCACCAACGGGATAGCCCCCGCGACACGACCAGTTCACAATCGTTAGATACGTCCGGAGCCCCCCACTGTTAACACCGCGAACGGCATTGCGTTGTCGCTGGTCAGAGCCCGATTTCACGTTTTGCCCTTGAGCCTGTTAATGTTTGTTCCGCACCGGAGAGCGGGGCCAGGGAGACACTCCCGGAGCCGCGATCCACAGCAAACCAAGCGCCATTAGCTCAATTGGCAGAGCAGCTGACTCTTAATCAGCGGGTTCGGGGTTCGAGTCCCTGATGGCGCACAGTAACAGCAGGTCAGGACCATCAATTCGGTCCTGACCTGTTTTGTTTACGGCTCGTGACCCAACCTACACCGGTCCCCCGAGAGCCGAGCCCGCGCTGAACGCCGTTCCAGCGTTCAGCGCGGCAAACCTCCCACGATGTGCCCGACATCACATCCCGTGCGGGAGACTCCGGTCAGAAGATCGCTTCGTCGAGGTCCATGACGCTGGTGTCGATCTGTGCGATCACCGCGCGGTCCGAGGTCAGGCGTGGCAGGACGGTTCGAGCGAAGAAGGAGGCGGCGGCGATCTTGCCCTCGTAGAAGGGGCGGTCGTCGTCGTGGGTGGCCAGGGTGGCCGAGCTGACCTGCGCGGCGACGAGGAGGCGCCAGCCGACGAGCAGGTCGCCGACGGCCAGCAGGAAGCGGACGGATTCCAGGCCGATCTTGTACAGCTCGTGGGGGCTGTCCGCGGCGGCCAGGAGGTGCTGGGTGAGCTGGGCGGTCATCGCCTGGACGTCGGCCAGGGCGGTGGCCAGCAGCGCTCGCTCGTCCTTCAGCACGTCCTCGGACGAGTCGTCCAGGAATTTCTGGATCTGGCCCGCCACGTGGGCCAGGGCCACACCGCGGTCGCGGGCGATCTTGCGGAAGAAGAAGTCCTGCGCCTGGATGGCGGTGGTGCCCTCGTACAGCGAGTCGATCTTCGCGTCGCGGATGTACTGCTCGATCGGGTAGTCCTGCAGGAAGCCGGAGCCACCGAAGGTCTGCAACGACTCGGTCAGGTACTGGTAGGCGCGCTCGGAACCGACACCCTTGACGATCGGCAGCAGCAGGTCGTTCACCCGGGCCGCGAGGTCGGCGTCGGCGCCCGAGACCCGTTCGGCGACAACGGCGTCCTGGTGCGCGGCGGTGTAGAGATAGACCGCGCGCAGGCCCTCGGCGTAGGCCTTCTGCAGCAGGAGCGCACGCCGGACGTCGGGATGACGGGTGATGGTGACCTTCGGTGCCGACTTGTCGGCGAGGTGGGCCAGATCGGAGCCCTGGACGCGGGTCTTCGCGTACTCCAGCGCGTTCAGGTATCCGGTCGACAGCGTCGCGATGGCCTTGGTGCCCACCATCATCCGCGCTTCCTCGATGACCTCGAACATCTGCGCGATGCCGTTGTGCACCTCGCCGACCAGCCAGCCCTTGGCGGGCACGCCATGACCGCCGAAGGTCAGTTCGCAGGTGGCCGAGGCCTTCAGGCCCATCTTGTGCTCGAGATTGGTGACGAACACACCGTTGCGGTCGCCGAGTTCGCCCGTCGCGGAGTCGAAGTGGAATTTCGGGACGAGGAACAGGCTCAGCCCCTTGGTGCCGGGCCCGGCGCCCTCGGGACGGGCCAGGACCTGGTGGATGATGTTGCCGAACAGGCCGTCGGTGTCGGCGCCGGTGATGAAGCGCTTCACCCCCTCGAGATGCCAGGAGCCGTCCTCCTGCAAGGTCGCCTTGGTGCGGCCCGCGCCCACGTCGGACCCGGCGTCGGGTTCGGTCAGCACCATGGTGGCGCCCCATTTGTGCTCGACGGCGAGCCTGCCCCAGTGCCGCTGCTCGTCGGTGCCGACGCGGTCGACGATATCGGCCATGACCGGGCCCGTGCAGTACATATAGGCGGCGGGCTGCGCGCCCAGCACGAACTCGCTCACCGCCCAGTTCAGCATGCGCGGCGCCGGGACTCCGCCGACCGACTCGGACTTGGCCAGGCGCCACCATTCGGCGTCGTACCAGGCGTCCACGGAACGCTCGAGCGTCGCGGAGAGCCGGACGGTGTGGGTGGCGGCGTCGAAGGTGGGGGGATGGCGGTCGGCCTCGGCGAACGCGTCGGCGACCGGGCCCTCCGCCAGCCGCGCGGCCTCGGCGAGCATGGTCCGCACGGTGTCCTCGTCGAGGTCGCCGTAAGCCCCGGTCCGCAGGATCTCGCCGAGCCCGAACACCTCGAACAGGTTGAACTCCAGATCGCGGACATTGCTCTTGTAATGACCCATGGCTGGCCCCTTTCGATAATCCGGCCGCGGGGCCGGTGACGCGATGAGCGATCGGCGCAGCGCGCTGCGCCCGCGGGCCATTCTGGGGCAAGCTACGCGGGGTACGCAACGGTAAGTTATCTACCGCTAACCAGTTTCCACATCGATCATGTCCGACTACCAGTAGAAAGCTAGATATTTCCTCATAAGTTATTGGCCGCTAACAGATGGCAGGGCGATGGCGTCGCCGATGGCGACCAGGACGCCCGCCGGATCAGCACGCCGCAGCACGCGCGGATTACGCACCGCGTCGATGACGACCGTCGCGATCGCCTGGATCAGCACCCGGGCGACGCTGGGGCTGTAGGCGGGATGCGTGGCCTGGAGCAGCTGGGCCCAGCCCAGCACGCCATTGCGGTGCGCCTGGCGATACCGAGCCGCCTGCGCCGGAGGCAGATGATCGGCTTCGCTCACGGTCGTCCCGAGCAGATCGGGCTGACGCAGCGCGAAACCGACGAAGGAGCTCATCAGCAGGTGCACCGACTCGCGCCCGTCGCGCCCCTCCGACAGCGCGCGGTAGGTGTAGAGGCGGATCCACTGATCACTGCGCTCGATGATCTCGTTGAGCAGGTCGGCCTTGCCCGCGAAATGGTGATACAGCGCCGGTCCGCTGACCCCGACCGCCGCGCCGATGTCCTCGATGCCGACCGCCGCGTAGCCACGCGTGTTGAACAAGCGGGCCGCCTCGGTGATCATCCGTTCGGCCCGGACCAGCTGGTCGAACTCCGGAGACGGCGGGGGCGGTGGGGTGCGCGGCGGCCTCGGCAGCGCCCGACCCGGCGGGATTTCGGCGTCGAGCATCCGGGTGAGGGCGGCGTCGAGGACCGCGGCGAAGGTCCGCGCGGGCAGGTCGACATGGTGATAGGACGGGCTGACCGCGACCGACAGCGCGCACCAGCTCAGCAGCTCGATATCGGCGCGGGGTGAGTGCGGCCTGCGGGCCCGGATGGCCCGGCGCAGGAAGCCGGTCAGACGGGCCGCGCGCACGAGCACGGCCCGGCGGTGCGCGTCGGTGAGATTGCGGAACTCGAGCTGCCACAGCCGGGGCAGCCCGCGCAGCTCCAGCGCGACCACGACGAGCTCGCTCAGCACCCGGTCCGGTCCGGCGGCGGCGAGCCGGTCCACGGTGGTGTCCAGGCCGGTCAGCAGGCAGTGACCGAGCAGATCCTGCTTGTTGCGGAAGTGCCGGTACAGCGCGGCCGAGGAGATGCCGACGCTCTCGGCGATCGCCGCCATCGAGGTGCCGTGATAGCCGGATCGAGCGAACGCGTCCACGGCCGTGGCCACGATGGCCGCCCGGCGATCACGGGGGCGGCGGCGGACGGGGCGCTCGGTCGGCGTGCTGGTGCTCATCGCCTCTCAGTGTGGCCTACGGAGCTCGGCCCTGGCCCACGGCCACGCGTCGTCACCACACGGCGGAACCGTCCAGCAAACCCAGCCCTGACCAGGAACACCCCGGATCAGAACGTATACCGACGCATGATCTACAGTCATCTACATCGGTTGGCATCCCGACAGCTAACCCAGCTGGCGAGCCGCGGCCCGTCTGGACCCGCCCACTTCGCCGGGTAACGGTCACAGGCTCGTTATCGAAGAGTCACGGATTTCGGCACTCGTGTCACGCGCGCACCAATTCGGACAGCATCGAGCTGGGGAAACACGTCCGAAACCAGATTTGGGCAAACTTTTTCTGTGACGCGCGCCACCGCCGTAACGAACGCAAACCCCCTGCGTAGATAACGATTCCGCAACCACCCGGGGAAGTGACCAAGATCGGCATCGTTTGCCGTTCAGGTTTCGTTCACCCTGCGTTCACTTTCCGTGACCATTCTGCAATCAGGTCACAAACGGACCTGCGGTTTGGTTAGAGCGGGAGTACCCAACTTCCGGAAGATCCAAACAGCGCGTGGTCTCCCCGCAGCCAGCTGTGGAGCACCGTGCGACGCGATGGACAGCCTCAGAGCGCGTCCCCTCCCTGACAGCGTCGCACCTTCCCATACAGACAGAAACAACACATCGCCTGACCGGCGTGCGCCGCTGCGTGCGCTGCCGCGATCCACCGTACTCCACTTCGGGCCGGTGCTCGCCAGACAGAGATGAAGGAACAGAACAGCAATGCTCAACAAAGACAAGCTCAGCACCGTTATCGGCCGTCGTTCGCGTCGTGAGGCGTTCACCGTGGCGGTCGCCGCGGTCGGCCTGGTCGCCGTAGCCGCGTCCTCCGCCGTCTCCTTCGCCGACGACAGCGTTCCCGAGCGTGCTGCGATGGTCGTCGAGCAGGCGGAGAACGTCCCCGCCGCCGCGGCCCCGGCCCTGCAGGCCGCCCCGATCGCCGAGGCCGCCCCCGCGCCCGCCGTCGAGGCCGCCCCGGCCCCGATGCCGGAGCCGGCCCCCAAGACCTACGAGAACAACCTCGACGGCTGGATCCGTGAAGCCCTCGACATCATGGCCGCCAAGGGCATCCCCGGCAGCTACGAGGGCATCCACCGCAACATCATGCGCGAGTCGACCGGTAACCCCCAGGCGATCAACCTCTGGGACATCAACGCGATCAACGGCATCCCCTCCAAGGGCCTGCTCCAGGTGATCGACCCCACCTTCGCCGCCTACCACGTCGAGGGCACCCCCTTCGATGTGTGGAACCCGGTCTCCAACATCGTCGCGGCCTGCAACTACGCGGCGGCCCGCTACGGCTCGATGGACAACGTCAACAGCGCGTACTGACAGCTGCTGACGCACTGAACGCCCGCGCCCCGGTCAACGATGACCGAGGCGCGGGCGTTCGTCGTAGAATCGCCCTCGTGCCAGACAGCGCCGATCAGGCACCCGATCACGCGCATTCCGACGCGGCGACCGCCAGCCGCGTCGCCAAGGCCCGGCGGCTGGCCGCCTATCTGTGGTCGCGCGATATCGGCAGCGCCGAACTGGCCGCCCTGCCCGTGGCCACCCTGCGCAAACTCGCCCGCGCCGCGCAGACCAACCCGCCCAGCACCGGCGAGACCTGGCGGGTGGTCGCCGACCTGCTCGAGCAGAAGGACGCCTGGGCCCTGCGCCATCCCGGCCACCCGGCGGCGGTGCGCGCGCACGCCGACGAGAAGCTGCTGTGGGTCAAGCCGCCGGTGCGGCCCTGGTCGGCCGGGGACTGAGTTCAGACTTTCTTGACCACGCTGGACTTGAGCTGCATCGGGCCGATGCCGTCGACCTTGCAGTCGATGTCGTGATCGCCCACGCCCTGCACCAGCCGGATATTGCGCACCTTGGTGCCCGCCTTGATGCCGGTGGGGCTGCCCTTGACCTTGAGGGTCTTCACGACGGTGACGGTGTCGCCGTCGGCGAGCACATTGCCCACCGCGTCGCGGATCACGTCGTCGCCGGTGTCCTCGGCGGTCGCCGGGGCCCATTCATGGGCGCACTCGGGGCACACCAGCAGGGCGCCGAGCTCGTAGGTGTATTCGCAGGCACAGGCCGGACAGGGTGGCAGGGTGTCGCTCACGGGAGATCCTTCGTGGTCAGGAGAGGAAGTCGAGCAGGACGCGGTTGACCTCGTCCGGGCGCTCGAGATAGCCGTAGTGCCCGCACCGCTCGATCTCGGTGTAGGTGGCGGTGGGGATGGCCTCGGCGACCTCGCGGCCGAAGCGCGGCGGCACCATCTGGTCGTCGGCGAACCCGACCACCAGGCTGGGCACGGTGATCGCGCGGTAGGCCGCGCGCCGGTCCTGGGACCGGTCCATCCCGGCCTGCGCGCGGGTGCCCGGGGTGGCCTTGCCGGAGGTGAACTCGAAGATGTCGAGCCATTCCTGCGCCTTGGCCGGGTCGGCCAGGGTGTGCGGGGACAGGTTCAGCATCGCCTTGACCGCGGCCGCGTACTCCGGCGGCAGTTGGATGCCCTTGTCGAAGAGGGCCTGCTCGCCCTTGCTCAGGGTGCTCGTCACCGGATGCGGGCGGGCGGTGGCAGCGAACAACACGGCCTTGCCCAGCAGCTCGGGGCGGGCCAGCGCGAGCTCGGCCACCACCCGCGCGCCCATCGAGGTGCCCACCACATGCGCGGGCGCGCCCAGGTGCTCGATCAGCGCGGCGGTGTCGCCGACGAGGTCGGCCATGGTGATGCCCGCCGCCGATTCGGTCGACGGCGCGATTCCGCGATTGTCCACGGTCGCTACCCGGAATCCGGCCTTGACCAGGGCGGGTACCTGATAGGTTCGCCAGACGCGACCGGGGCTGCCGCTGCCCATCACCAGCAGGACCAGGGGTCCGGAGCCGGTGACGTCGTAGTTGAGCTGGATGCCGTTGAGCGAGGCGAGGGGCATATCTCTCCTGTTAGCTGTTTGCTAAAGTTAGAAAACACCTTACCTCCACAGCAGGACGGGATTCGCCACGGTGCCAGGATTGAGCAGGCCGCTGTACCAGATGAAGGCCGACTTCTTCAAAACCCTCGGCCATCCCGTGCGGATCCGGGTGCTGGAGCTACTCAGCGAGCGCGAACACGCCGTCTCGGAGATGCTCCCAGAAGTCGGCGTCGAGGCGGCGAACCTGTCTCAGCAGCTGGCGATCCTGCGCCGCGCGGGGCTGGTGACCGCCCGGCGTGAGGGCCTGTCGGTGACCTACGAACTCACCTCACCCCGGGTCAAGGAGCTACTGATCGTGGCTCGCGCCATCCTGACCGGCGTCGTCGCGGGTCAGGCCGAACTCCTGGACAATCCCGTCGCCTGAACCGGCATCCTCCCACGGGCCGGATCGACCCGGCACCATTGATTGCATATTTTCTAAACTAGAAACCTAGCAAGATGAGAAGGAGAACATCCGTGACCGCGAGCTCCGTGCCTGCGACGGTTCCCACCGACCATCCGGGCGTCCTGCGCTGGGTCGACGAGATCGCCGAGCTGACCACTCCCGACCGCGTCGTCTGGTGCGACGGCTCCCCCGCCGAATGGGACCGGCTGACCACCGACCTCGTCGACAAGGGCACCTTCGTCCGCCTCGACGGCAAGCCCAACTCCTTCTGGTGCGTCTCCGACCCCGAGGACGTCGCCCGCGTCGAGGACCGCACCTTCATCTGCTCCGAGGACCCCGCCGACGCGGGCCCCACCAACAACTGGGTCGACCCCGTCGACATGCGCACCGTGCTGACCGAGCACTACCGCGGCGCCATGTCCGGCCGCACCATGTACGTGATCGCCTTCTGCATGGGCCCGCTCGACGCGGCCGAGCCGAAGTTCGGGGTGCAGATCACCGATTCGGCGTATGTGGCCGTGTCGATGCAGATCATGACCCGCTCGGGCACCCCGGTGTGGGAAAAGCTCACCGGCGACACCGATTTCGTACAGTGCCTGCACTCGGTCGGTTCCCCGCTGGCCGCGGGCCAGGCCGATGTGCCGTGGCCGTGCGACCACACCAAGTACATCGCGCACTTCCCCGAATCGCGCACCATCTGGAGCTACGGCTCCGGCTACGGCGGCAACGCGCTGCTGGGCAAGAAGTGCTTCGCGCTGCGCATCGCCTCGGTACTCGGCCGCGACGAGGGCTGGCTGGCCGAGCACATGCTCATCCTGAAACTCACCTCGCCGCAAGGCAAGACGCACTACGTAGCGGCCGCGTTCCCGTCCTCGTGCGGCAAGACCAACCTGGCCATGCTGGAACCGGCGCTGCCCGGCTGGCGCGCCGAGACCATCGGCGACGACATCGCCTGGATGCGGTTCGGCGCCGACGGCAGGCTCTACGCGGTCAACCCCGAGGCCGGGTTCTTCGGCGTCGCGCCCGGCACCGGCGAGCACACCAACCCCAATGCCATCGCCACCATCGACCGCGGCAACTCGATCTTCACCAACACCGCGCTCACCGACCAGGGCGACGTGTGGTGGGAGGGACTGACGAAGCAGCCGCCCGCGCACCTGACCGATTGGCGCGGCGACGACTGGACCCCGTCCTCGGGAACCCCGGCCGCGCACCCGAATTCGCGCTACTGCACCCCGATCGAGCAGTGCCCCTCGGTGGCGCCGGAGTGGAACGACCCGACCGGCGTGCCGATCTCGGCGATCTTCTTCGGTGGACGCCGCGCGAGCACGGTGCCGCTGGTGGCCGAGACCTTCGACTGGGCGCACGGGGTGTTCACCGCGTCGGTGCTGTCCTCGGAGACCACCGCCGCGGCCGCGGGCGCGGTCGGTGTGGTGCGCCGCGACCCGATGGCCATGCTGCCGTTCCTCGGCTACCACGTGGGCGACTACTTCGCGCATTGGCTGAAGCTGGGCGCGGCCGCCGATCCGGCGAAGCTGCCGAAGATCTTCCAGGTCAACTGGTTCCGCCGCGATGCCGAGGGCACCTTCCTGTGGCCCGGCTTCGGCGACAACGTCCGGGTGCTGAAGTGGGCGCTCGAGCGCCTCGACGGCAGCGCCCCGGCCGAGTGGACGCCGATCGGCTACGTCCCCACCGCGGACGCGCTGGATCTGTCCGGGCTGAGCGAGGCCGATCGCGGTCTGGTCGAGCGGGCCCTGGCCGTCGACACCGACGAGTGGGTCGCCGAGACCCGGTCCATCGACGAATGGTTCGCCCGCATCGGTGGCAACCGGCTACCCGACCAGCTGCGTGAGCAGCTCGCCGCGCTGAAGTTGCGTCTGCTCGGCAACCGCTGACCATGCGGGCACTGCTGCCGACCTGGTCGGCGTGGAAGCCCGCCTTCCGGGCGCCGGGCACGGATCTGATGGCGGGGCTGATCGTGGCGCTGGTGGCTCTGCCGCTGGCGCTGGGATTCGGCATCAGTTCCGGGCTCGGTGCCGCCGCCGGGCTGGCGACGGCCATCGTGGCCGGGGCGGTGGCCGCGGTGTTCGGCGGCTCGCGATTCCAGGTGTCCGGCCCGACCGGCGCGATGACCGTGGTGCTGGTGCCGATCGTGGCCGAGCACGGCGCCGCGGGCGTGCTGACCGTGGGATTGATGGCCGGGGTGCTGCTGGTCGGGCTGGCCTTCGCCGGGGTCGGCCGGGCGGTGCGATTCATGCCGGCCCCGGTGATCGAGGGGTTCACCGCGGGGATCGCGGTGGTGATCGCGCTACAGCAGTTCCCGGGCGCGCTGGGGGTGTCCGGGGCCGAGGGCGAGAAGGTCTGGCAGTCGGCCGTCGACGCGGTGCGCCGCTTCGTCGCCGACCCGGACGCCACCGCCCCGGTGACCGCGCTCGTGGTGGCCGCGGTGATCCTGATCGGCGGCCGATACCTGCCCAAACTGCCGTTCGCGCTGGTCACCGTGGTGCTGGCGACCGTCTTCGCTGGCCTGTTCCACCTGGATCTGGCGCGTATCGGCGCCATTCCGGCCGGGTTGCCCGCGCCCTCGCTGGAGTTCCTGCGGCTCGGCGAGCTGACCACGCTGCTGCTGCCCGCGCTGGCCGTCGCCGCGCTGGCCGCGCTGGAGTCGCTGCTCTCGGCCACCGCCGCCGACGCCATGGCGGTGGGCACCCGGCACGATCCCGACCGCGAACTGTTCGGGCAGGGGCTGGCCAATATCGCCGCGCCGCTGTTCGGCGGGGTGCCCGCGACCGGCGCCATCGCCCGCACCGCGGTGAATGTGCGCTCCGGGGCACGCACGCCGCTGGCCGCGCTCACCCACGCGGCGATCCTGGCGGGCATCGTCTACGGGGCGGCGGGCCTGGTCGCCGATATCCCGATCGCGGCGCTGGCCGGAGTGCTGCTGGCGACCACGGTGCGCATGGTCGAGACCGCCTCGCTGGCCGCCATCGCCCGGGCCTCGCGCGGGGACGCGGTGGTCATGGCGATCACCTTCGTCGTCACCGTGGGCTTCGATCTGGTCACCGCGGTGGTGATCGGGATCGTGTTCGCGCTGGTCCTGGCGGTGCGCGCGGTGGCGCGGGAGGCCGGGATGCAACAGGTGCCGCTGGACGAGTCCGATCATCTCGGCGAGGAACACGCGCTGCTGCGCGACCACATCGTCGCCTACCGCATCGACGGCCCGCTGTTCTTCGCCGCCGCCCACCGCTTCCTGTTGGAACTGGCCGAGGTCACCGACGTCCAGGTGGTGATCCTGCGCATGTCCCGCATCACCGCCCTCGACACCACCGGTGCCCTGGTCCTCACCGACGCCGTCCGCAAACTCGAACACCGCCACATCACGGTCCTGTTCTCCGGCCTGCGGCCCGACCATTACCGCCGCCTGACCACGATGGGCGCGCTGCCCGCGGGTGGCGCGGACGCCGTCTTCCCCGACACCGGTGCCGCGATCGGCTACGCGCGTCAGCTGATTCCGGCAGGCCGCAAACACCACTGAGCCATCTCACCGTGGTGCCGACGGTGGCGGAGCGTTTCCATGTCGCCATCGCGCCATGTCGCCATCGCGGCGCACTCCGGAGCCCGCGACTCGCGCGAATCCCGCGTCTTTCGTCGAGCGGCGTGCCAGGTGGATGGTCGCCGTGCTCCAGGAATAGTGCCGCGGGCCGCACGCCCACCACCGTTGGCGCCACATGCTCACCACCGTTGGCGCCGCGCGCTCCGCGCAGCGCGCTGCTCAGCCCGGCGGCGACGTGCGCTGTGCGGACCTCGACTCATGCCGGGGAAATCAGCACCGCATCCCCGATGTGGATGGTCGCCCGCTCAGCCCGCGGCGGCGAAGTACGCGGTGCGGACCTCGACTTTCGCCGGGGGTGGGAATTCGGGGTTGCCCGAGCCGAGGGGGCCTACGGCTACCTGCCAGGTGTCGGTGGAGGTGTCGATGGCGGTGCCCGCGTCGGACGGTTGCAGGACGACGTCGTGGCCACCGGTACAGGAGTAGGCGCCGACCAGGCCGTCGGCGCGGCCACCCCAGGCGCCGCCGACGCGAATGCGGCAGTGGCGGCCGTCGGCGAGTTCGAGGGCCCACGGTTCCGGGGACTCGGTGCGGCCGATCGGGCTCAGGGGTGGGTCGACCGTGTACTCGCGCAGGGTGCGTTCCCAGGGGTCCGAGGCGCAGAGCAGGGCGGCCTTATCGGGCGTAGGCCAGCAGACATCGGCCGACGCGGCGGACGGGCCGCAGTGGTAGATGCCCGCGGTGGTCGCCGAGCGGCTGGGGACGGCGTCCACACAGCTCAGGGAGCCGACGGGATCGGGCCCGGACAGCGCGAAGCCGTCACGGGGCTGACCTGCGGCGTCGACGGCGACCACCGTCACCACCACGGTGGCCGGGCCGGGGGCGGGCGCGGTGATCGGCCCGGAGGTGCCACCACCGGTCGGCCCCGGCGCGGGCGTTCCGCCACCCGTCGGCCCCGGCGCGGGCGTTCCGCCACCGGTCGGCCCGGGGGCCGGGGTACCGCCACCGGTCGGCGCCTTGCTGTCCGGCGCGGGCGTACCGCCACCGGTCACCTCCGGAGCCGGGGTAGCCGGGCCCGCGGCGGTGCTGGGCAGGAAGGTCGACCCCGGATAGTCCAGGGGTTTCGATTCCGCGCACCCGCTCAGCACCAGGGCACACACCGCGCCGATCAAGACCTGAGTTCCGCCGATCCGCATGGCCGCCCCTTCGTCCGAAACACTCGAACCCCGACGTCTGTGCATCGTCGCCGCGCCGGAACTCGTTAACCGGGCGAACAGGTCCGATCGGCCGCCGCGATCACCTTGGCCGACAGCGAGCGCAACGCGACACTCTCCTGCTCGGTCAGCTTGTCCACGAACAGATCCCGCACCAGCTCCACGTGCTCGGGCGCGGCCTGGCGCAGCACCTCCCGGCCGCGTTCGGTCAGCGACACCACCACCCCGCGCGCGTCGTCGGCGGCGGGTGCCCGGTCGACCAGCCCGCGCGCGGCCATCCTGGCCAGCTGCTTGGACAGCCGGGACTTGTCCCAGCGCACCTCGGCCACCAGTTCCTTGGCGCGCAGGCAGCCGTTGGGCGCGGCCGACAGCGGCACCATCAGTTCGTAATCGGCCATCGACAGGCCGTGTTCGCTCAGTCCCGCGCTGAGCGCGCCGTCGAGACGCTGGCGCATCTTGATGAAGGCCTGCCAGGTCTGTTGCTCCGCCTCGGAGAGCCATCTCGTCACGGGAATTATCCTAGAACGCGTATGGTTGACATGGAAACCAAGATACCGCAGATCCCCTCCAGGAGGCGTTCCCCATGCCAGCGATCACCGTCAACGACATCATGGTGTTGCCCCGGCTGCCCCGCCCGGACGTCACCGAAACCCAGCGGCCGGTCCGCCAGATCACCAGCGCGCACCGCCAGCAGGAAGGCGCGGGCTTCGAGGTGACCCGGCCGTTCCCGAGCGTGGATCTGCGCTCGGCCGATCCCTTCATCCTGCTCGACCAGATGGGCCCGGTCGCCTACGAGCCCTACGAGGCCAAGGGCGCGCCCTGGCATCCGCACCGCGGCTTCGAGACCGTCACCTACATGCTCGACGGCACCATGGTCCACCACGACTCGCACGGCGGCGGTGGTGTCATCGGCGAGGGTGACACCCAGTGGATGACCGCGGGCTCGGGCATGCTGCACGACGAGCTCCCCGAGGAGAAGCTCGTCATCTCCGGCGGCACCTTCCACGGCATCCAGCTGTGGGTGAACCTGCCGCGCGCCAAGAAGTTCGCCACCCCGCGCTACCAGGACCTGCGCGGCAGCGAGCTGACGCTCGTGAGCTCGCACGACGGCGGCGCCCTCGTGCGCGTCATCGCGGGCGAGATCGCCGGATTCACCGGTCCCGGTTCCACCCAGACCCCGATCGCCTACGCGCACGCCTCGATCAGCCCCGGCGCGCAGCTGGAAACCCCGTGGCCGCAACACTTCACGGCCATGGCCTACGTGCTCGCGGGCAGCGGCACGGTCGGCACCGAGCGCAGGCCGATCAGCGCCGGGCAGCTGGTGGTCTTCGGCGCGGGCGACGCGATCAGCCTCACCGCCGACACCGAACAGCACACCACCACCGGCGATCTGGAGGTGCTGCTGCTGGGCGGAACACCGCTGCGCGAACCGGTGGTGCAGTACGGGCCATTCGTGATGAACACCAAGGAGGAGATCATCCAGGCCATGGAGGATTTCCAGGCCGGTCGCATGGGCACCATTCCGGCCGAACATCTCACCGGTCGGCGCCTGGGCGAATAACCGACCGCGGTTCGCGGCGATTCGGTGCCCCGGCGCGGTTGACAACGGGCGGCCCCGTCACAAAGGTGGACGGGGCCGCCCGCCATTCCACGTGTCCGGGCCCACTTCCGAACCGCAGCAGACATAGAGGAATTCATGAACGTTCGCCGGCTCACTGTCAGCCTCGCCGCCGTAGGCCTCGGCCTGCTCGTCACCCCCGTCGCGAATGCCGACGTGGTGTCGGGCTCCGCGGGCACCGGCTCTTCCAGCTTCGACTCCCTGCTCGGTGCCACCGGCTCGGCCAGCCTGGTCCAGTCCGGCTCGGCCGGTGGCGCCTTCGCCAGCTGTGACGACGCCATGGCCGCGGGCCGCGCGCCCCTGTTCCGCGGCGAGGCCGGGTACTCCCCGCACCTGGACCCCGACGGCGACGGCCTGGCCTGCCCCACGCAGTAACATTTGAGGCTGGCGCCTCGAGGTTTTCGGCCCCTTGGGCCTCGCCCCCGAGGAGCGATACTCCGCCTTCGGCGTTACGTCTCGCTCCTCGGGGGCGAGGCGGCCGAAAACCTGTGGTGGTTGCGTACACAGAACACCCGATGTGGCTGGTGCCGCATCGGGTGTTCTTTTTTCACCGCCCGTGTCAGCGGCGGAAGATCTTGACCAGGAGCAGGCCCGCCACCAGGGCGCCCGCGCCGATCACTGTGTATTTGACCTTGGGCTCGTTGAACTTGGCGACCACCATCGCCTTGGTGTCGTCCGCGATCCGCTGCGGATCGGCGCGCACCGCCAGTTCGTCGAGTGTGGTCGCCAACCGGGCGCGCGCGATCTCGATCTCACGCTCGATCCGGTCGGTGTCGTCCTTGGCCACCGTCACCTCCAGGTAAATGTCTGCTGCTCGCCGACGAGTCTATCCATGCCCCCGAGCGGGCCGGTCGGTTACCGTGCGGTGGTGACCGACAACCATCGCCTCTCCCCCGGAGACCCCGCCCCCGATTTCACGCTGCCCGACGCCGACGGCAAGGAGGTGTCGCTGTCGGATTATCGAGGCCGCAAGGTGATCGTCTATTTCTACCCGGCGGCCAGCACCCCGGGCTGCACCAAGCAGGCCTGCGATTTCCGCGACAACCTGGCCGAGCTGAGCGGCGCGGGCATCGACGTCGTCGGCATCTCCCCGGACAAGCCCGCCAAGCTGGCCAAGTTCCGCGACAACGAGGGCCTGACCTTCCCGCTGCTGTCCGATCCCGAGCGCGAGGTGCTGAAGGCCTGGGGCGCGTTCGGCGAGAAGATGATGTACGGCAAGACCGTCACCGGCGTCATCCGCTCGACCTTCCTCATCGACGAGCAGGGCGTCGTCGAGGTGGCCCAGTACAACGTGCGCGCCACCGGCCACGTCGCCAAGCTGCGCCGCGACCTGTCGGTGTAGTTCACTCGCCGTATCCGGCGATGTACACCTCGTAACCATCGAGCAGCCGGGCCAGGCCGAATTCGAAATCTGCTTTCTCCCAGTCGATGTCGTCATCGTCATCGAAAGCGGCGGCGGCGAGGGCGGCCGAGACGGACGGGAAGCGGCCGGGGTCGAGCACCCTGGTCATCACCGTCGCGTAGTCGTCGCCCTCGTCCACCTCCAGGTCGCGCAGGAACCGCCGCTTGCTGACCACGAACATCGACACATTCATCACCAGCTGTAATTTCACCGGCATCGGCACCGCCGCCTCGGCCAGCGCGCCCAGCGCGGTCTCCAGCCAGGCCATATTGTTCGGGCCCATCGGCGGCCGGTACATCGGGATGTCCATCCACCACGGATGACGGCCGATCCGGTCGAACTCGGCCAGCGCCCACTGTTCCAGCCCCGCCCGCCACGGCGTCCCCGGCGCGATGACCGGGGGCTGCCCGACCATCCGGTCCATCAGCAGGTCGATCAGCGTGTTCTTGCTGTCGACATAGCGATACAGCGACATGGCGGTGAAGCCCAGCTGCTTGGCCACCCGGCCCATCGACAGCGCCGCGAACCCCTCCGCGTCGGCCACTTCCACAGCCGCGTCCAGGATCTGATCGAGGGTGAGACCGCGCCGGGGACCGCGCGCGGCGGGCTGCGCCAGCCCCCACATCAGCTCGACCGACTTGGGTAACGCCGTGTCGCCGGACGTCGTCATCGACTCCTACCTCCTCCGCTCGCCTCGACTCTAGCGGTGCCCGCCCTTGCGCTCCTTAACTGCTTACTCTATAAACTATGTTTATCACATAAACAGTTTCTCGATCGGAGAACTCATGTCCACCGAACCCGTCTCCGCCCTCACCATCAGCGGCCTGCGCAAGTCCTTCGGCAACCATCTCGTCCTCGACGACCTCGACCTGACCGTCGCCGCGGGCACCGTCTTCTCCCTGCTCGGCCCGAACGGCGCGGGCAAGACGACCCTGGTCCGCATCCTGGCCACCCTGATCCAACCGGCGGCGGGCCGAGCCGAGGTCTTCGGCCACGACGTGGTCCGCGACGCCGACGCCGTGCGGCGGCTGATCGGCGTCACCGGGCAGTACGCCGCCGTCGACGGGGTCCTGACCGGCACCGAGAACCTGCGCCTGGTCGGCAGGCTGCTGCGGCTCGGCGGCACCGAAACCCGCAGCCGCACCGCCGAACTCCTCGACCGCTTCGACCTCGCCGAGGCCGCGGGCAGGCCCGTCGGCACCTACTCCGGTGGCATGCGCCGCCGCCTGGATCTCGCGATGAGCCTGATGGGCAGGCCGCGCATGGTCTTCCTCGACGAACCGACCACCGGACTCGACCCGCGCAGCCGCCGCGACCTGTGGACCTCGATCCGCGAACTCGCCGCGAGCGGCACGACGATCTTCCTCACCACCCAGTACCTGGAGGAGGCCGACCAGCTCGCGGATCGGATCGCGGTGCTCGACGGCGGCCGGCTCGTCGCCGACGGCACCGCCGACGAACTCAAGCGCCTGGTCCCCGGCGGCCACCTGCGCCTGCGTTTCGCCGACCACCGGCTGCTGACCGCCGCGGCCTCGGTCGCGGCGGGCGGCCACGCCGACCCGGAGCAGCTGACCCTGCAGGTGCCCGCCGACGGCAGCGCCGCCCAGATGAAGCACCTGCTCGACCGCTTCGCCGACCTCGGCATCGCCGTCGAGCAGCTGACCGTGCACACCCCCGACCTCGACGACGTCTTCTTCGCGCTGACCGGCCAGCCCCGAGCGGCCGCGCACGCGGCCTGAGCACCGAACGAAACGAGAACCCCATGAACGCCCTGTCCGACTCCGCCACCATGCTCGACCGCAATATCCGCCACACCCTGCGCAGTCCCGACATGATGATCATGACGGTCGCGCTGCCGGTGATGATCCTGCTGATGTTCATCTATGTCTTCGGCGGCGCGATGAGCATGGGTCGCGGCGCCTATGTCGACTACGTGGTGCCCGGAATCATCCTGCTGTGCGCGGGTTTCGGCGCGTCCACCACGGCCGTGGCACTGTCGACCGATCTGGCCGAAGGCATCATCGACCGGTTCCGCACCATGGCCATCGCCCGTTCGGCGGTGCTCACCGGACACGTCACCGAGAGCGTGCTGCGCAATCTGATCACCTCGGGGATCGTGATCGGCGTGGCGATGCTGATCGGCTTCCGCCCGGCCGCCGATCCGCTGGGGTGGCTCGGCGCCATCGGGCTGCTCGCGGTCTTCATCTTCGCGCTGTCCTGGCTCGCGGCCGCGCTCGGTCTGCTCGCGCGTAACCCGGAGGCGGCCAACGGCTTCACCTTCGTGTTCATGTTCCTGCCCTATGTGAGCAGCGCGTTCGTGCCCACCGAATCGATGCCGAGCTGGCTGCACGGGTTCGCCCAGCACCAGCCGGTGACGCCGGTCATCGAGACGATGCGCGGACTGCTCATGGGCACGCCGATCGGTAACAACGGCCTGCTCGCCCTGCTCTGGTGCGCCGGGATCGCGCTGGGCGGCTACCTCGGCGCCGGGGCGCTGTTCCGCCGCCGCACCCGCGCCTGACACACCGAGGGCCCGCGATGATCGCGGGCCCTCGGCCGGTTCAGTCGGCGGATTGGGACTGCGGCCCCGCCGGGGCCTGCTGCTGCGCGGGCTGCATACCCATCGGGATCCCGGTGCCGGGCACGGTCGGCGCGGCGGCCGGGATCTGCGGGACGACCGGCGCCGCTGGCTCGAGCGGCAGCGGATCCTCCTGCGGCGCATCGCCGTAGAGCTGGGTGGGATAGTCGAGCGGGAACTCGGCCGGGTCAACCAGCTGCGGGTTCGGCGACACCGTCTCGTACTGCGAGGTGTCGGACAGCTCCGGGGCCTCCGGCACCGCGCCGGTCTGCGCCGAGCCCGCGTCGACGGGCTGCTGGATATCGGCGGCCTTCGGCACGGCCGGACCGGCCGGGGCGGCACCGGGCTCCGAGGACACCGCGGTGTTGTCCACCGCGGGCGGCCCGCTGTTCATCACCGCGTAGGACCCACCCGCGACGAGCCCGCCCGCCAGCACGCTGGCGGCCGCGGCGACCAGCGCCGTCCCCCGCTTGGAGCGCGGCGCGATGGCGACCGGCACCTCGGTGGCGTCGCCGAGGGCGACCAGCGCGGCACCGGCGGCGGGCGCGAACGGCGCCAGCCGACACGGCAGCACCGGCACCCCGAACCCGGCGACGGCCTCGCGCACCGCGGGCGCGTCGGCCGAGGAACCCACCAGCACCACCGCGCCCGGCTTCACCGCGGCGGCGTCGAACTGATCCCAGGCCGCGGACACACCCACGCGCAGGGCATCGGGGGTCGGCGCGCCGGTCTGCGCGTAGGCGGCGAGCACGCGGTGGCGGCCCGGGTCGACCAGGGTCATGGCCTGGTAGCCGGGCACCGCCTCGTAGACGAGCAGATTGTCGAACTCGTCGAGCCAGGTCATCGCGCCCGCCACGAACAGGTGCGCGGATTTCGCCGAGACCAGCGAAGCGGTGCTCCAGTCGCTGGTCGCCAGCCGGGTGACGATGGCGCGCCGCTCGGCCGCGTCGCGGTAACTCACTGCCGCTCCGGCGATCTCGCAGTCCTCGTCCAGCTCGGCGGCGAGCGCGTCGAGCGCGGTGTGCACCGCCGCGGCCACCTCCGCCTTGCTGTCGCCCCCGGCACGCATGGTGCGGCGCAACACCATCCGATCGGTGAGGGTGCCGCCCGATTCCGTGAACGCGACCGCGTGCACGGCTCCTCGCTCGGTGCTGACGCCGAGGGTTACCACAGATCCTGCTGCCACAAGTCTTGCCTTCCCCTGCGAAACTGTGTGAATCGGTGCGGACCGGGGCCGCACAGGGCCCGCGCGGATGCACGCACGCTCATCTGATGATTCGTCACCGGTCACGGGCCGGATGGGTCGAATATCACGCCATCACCGACACGTTGTTGACACGCTGTCGGTATGCGCGTGTCGGGAACGTCGGGATACCGCTAGCCTGGATGAGTGGAAGTACACGCGCGGGCCCGGTCCAAGCAGAGCCGTCCGGACCCTGCGCTGGAATTGCAGGACGACCCCCAGGAGCTGATGCCGCGCAAGCGGCCGACCCAGGAGCGCAGCAAGCGCAAGTTCGACGCGCTGTTGCAGTCCTCGCGGGAACTGCTGGTCGAGGTGGGTTTCGAGTCGTTCACCTGTGAAGAGGTCGCGCAGCGCGCCGAGGTGCCGATCGGCACGCTCTACCAGTTCTTCGCCAACAAGTACGTGATCGTCTGCGAGCTCAACCGGCAGGACCTGGTCGCGGTCTCGCGCGAGCTGGCCGACTTCCACGGCGAGGTGCCCTCGCTGGACTGGCTGCGGCACATGAACCAGTTCGTCGACCACCTGGCCAACCTGTGGACCACCGATCCCTCGCGCCGCGAGGTGTGGCTGGCCATGCAGTCGACCCCGTCGACCCGGGCCACCGGCGCCCTGCACGAGAAGGAATTCGCCGAGGTGGTCTCGCAGATGCTGCGGCCGCTGACCCCGCGCACTCCGCGCGCCCGGCGCACGATGATGGCCGAGGTGCTGGTGCACGTCGTGTACTCGATGCTGAATTTCTCGGTCCAGGACGAACAGTCCAATGCCGACGCCGTCGCCGAGCTGAAGCGGCTCATGGTCGCGTATCTGCTGGTGGCGGAAAAGGAATCGCGGACCGCCCAGGAGTGACGGTCCGCGATCGGTCGAGCTAGCGGGTGGTTTCCCGGCCTTCGATCAGGTCGGCCAGTTCACCCGGGTCCTCCAGCACCACCATCGCCGCGGCGGTGTCGCCGTCGTGGGTCAGCGACAGGTGGACCCGGGCGCGCGGGAGGAATTCCGCGGCCAGGCCGTGCAGTTTGATGCTCGGCCTGCCCCAGGCGTCGTTGACGACTTCGATCAGCGGATACGGGTTGTCCCCGATCTGCGGGCTGCGCGCGAAGCGAGACGATGCCCAGGCCTTGAGCACCGCCTCCTTCGCGGCCCAGCGTGCGGCGAAGCTGCGGGCCGGGTCCGTCTGCTTGCTCTGGCAGTAGCGGCGTTCACCGGCGGTGAAGCTCTCCCTGAGCATCGTCGTCCCCGACCGTTGCAGCTGTTCGGCGAACTCGGAGATGGTCACCAAGTCCAAACCGATTCCGAGAATCGTCACGAAGCGGCAGCCTACGGCGCTTCACCCGACCGCGGAGCCGAACCGACCCGGTACACGCCTTCCTCGTCGAGCCGGGCCGTTGGCGCGAGCAGCATGTCGGCCTCGCGCTGCCGGACCTGCTCGGCGGGCGTCCCGTCCGCACCCAGGCGGCGATCCGCGGGCTTCTCGTAGAGCGCCGCGCCACCGCACATCGCCTCGGCGAAGCGCTGCCGTCCGGCGAGCTGACGCGCCTGCGCCCGCTCCTGGTACTCCGCCCGCGCCGCCGGGGCGATGGCGGCCAGGAACGCCTGCGGATGCACCACCGCGAGCAGCCCGGACACGTGCCCGAAGCCCAGCGAGGTCACCAGACCGGCCTTGAGCGCGAACTTCTCGCCGAAGCGCAGCGGTTCGCGGGCCCACACCAGGTGCGGGTACGCCTGCATCTTCTCGTCGACGCAGTCCAGGCTCCGGTTCGGCGGCACCACACCGTTTTCCAGCACCTGGCACAGGCCGATGAGCTGGAAGGCCGCCGCGCCGCCCTTGGCGTGGCCGGTGAGGCTCTTCTGCGAGACCACGAACAGCGGCGCGCCCTCGGTGCGGCCCAGCGCGCCCGCGAGCCGCTCGTGCAGCTCGGACTCGTTGGGATCGTTGGCGGCGGTGGAGGTGTCGTGCTTGGAGATCACCGCGATGTCGTCGGGGCTCACCCCGAGCTTGCGCAGTTCGGCCGCCAGCCGCGATTCCCCGCCGCCGCGACCCGCGCCCAGCGCACCAAGACCCGGGGCCGGGATGGAGGTGTGCACGCCGTCGGCGAAGGACTGCGCGAAGGCGAGCACGCCGAGCACCGGCAGGCCCATCTCCACGGCCACGTCACCGCGAGCCAGCAGCACGGTGCCGCCACCCTGCGATTCCACGAATCCGCCGCGACGGCGGTCGTTGGCGCGGGAGAAGTACCGGTCGCTGATGCCCTTGGCGCGCATGGCCGCCGAGTCGGCGGTGGCCGACATGTCACCGAAGCCGACGATGCCCTCGATACCGAGATCGTCGTAGCCACCGGCGACCACGACCTCGGCCTTGCCGAGCCGGATCTTGTCGACGGCTTCCTCCACCGACACCGCCGCCGTGGCGCACGCCGCGACCGGGTGCACCATGGCGCCGTAGCTGCCGACGTAGGACTGCACCACGTGCGCCAGCGCGACGTTGGGCAGCGCCTCCTGCAGGATGTCGTTCGGGCGCGGCTCGCCGAGCAGGTTGTCGACGTAGAGCGAGCGCATCGAGGACATGCCGCCCATGCCGGTGCCCTGGGTGTTGGCCACCAGGCTCGGGTGCACCCAGCTCATCAGCTCCTCGGGGCTGAAACCGGCGCCGACGAACGCGTCCACGGTGCAGACGATGTTCCACAGCGCGACCCGATCCACCGAGGCGGCCATATCGGCCGAGACACCCCAGATGGTGGGGTCCCAGCCGGTCGGGATCTGACCGCCGACCACCCGCGAGAGCTTCGCCTTGCGCGGCACGCGGATCTCGGTGCCCGCCTTGCGCGTCACGGTCCAGTCGCCGGACTCGGGGACGGGGGTGATCACGGTGTGCTCGGGGTCGGCGCTGTGGAAGGCGCGGGCCTCGGCTTCGTTGGCGACGGTGAAGCTCAGGTCCTGGTCGAGGAACACCGAGGTGAGCAGCGGGGCCGCGTTGTCGAGCATGGCGCCGTCGTCCTCGTAGCGGCGCACACCGCAGCGTTCGACGACGGTGTCGTGGTAGCGCTCGGCCAGCTCGGCCTCGGGGACGAGGTCCCCGGATTCGGTGTCATACCAGCCCGGCTTGGGGTCGTTCTCCCAGCGGATCAGCCCGGTGGTCCAGGCCAGTTCGAGCACACCGGCGGCCGAGAGCTGATCCTCGACCTCCATCTCGAAGCGGGTCCGCGAGGAGCCGTACGGGCCGAGTTCGGCCGCGCCGACGATGACGACCATCTCACTGAGATCGGCGGTCACGTCACCCCATTCCGGTACCGGCAGTGCCGAACTCAGGGTGGGCGGCGCGGGCAGCGCGGCGATGGTGGCGGCGGTGGCCGCCTCCTCCTCGCTCGCGGCCGCGGCCTCCTGGGCCTGCTTGGCCAGCGCGGGCAGGTCGAGCTTCACCCGGGCCAGCCCGCCGGTGAGGTCGATCTGCTGCGGCCCGGCCGCGGTCACCTGACGGGCCCGCGAGGTGCACCACTTGAGCAGCTCGGCGGCCATCTCGGTGGTCGACCAGGTGTGCACCCCGGCCTTCTCCACGGCCTCGACCATCGGGTCGTTGTGGCCCATCAGCCCGGTGCCGCGCACCCAGCCGATCAGCGCGTGCACCATGGTCACCCGGTCGGCCCAGGACTTCTCGGCCCGCCATTTGGTGACGACCGCGTCCAGGGCGGCCTTGGACTCGCCGTAGGCGCCGTCGCCGCCGAACAGGCCGCGGTTGGGCGAACCCGGCAGCACCACATGCAGTTTCGCGTCCACGTCGTGGTCGGCGCCGAGGGCCGAGAGGCCGCCGATCAGCCGCTCCACCGACCAGAGCAGTACCCGCATCTCCATCTCGGCGCGCGCGCCCGCGTCGCTGAGATCACCGGCCACCCGCGGCGCCGCGAACGGCAGCAGCAGGGTGGGGGTCATGGCGTCCTTGGTCTTGATCTTGGCGCCACCGGCATTGTCGACCTGCTCGGTGCCGATCCACTCGATCAGCGCGTCGAGATCGGCGTAGGAGGCCATATTGGCCGGGACCACCCACAGCGCCGCGCCGTGGCGGGCGTTGCCGCGGTAGAGCGAGCGGTAGAAGCGCAGGCGCTCGTCGTCCAGGCGCGAGGTGGTGACCACCACGGTGGCACCGCCCGCGAGCAGCTTGCCGGTGACCGCGGCGGCGATGGAACCCTTGCTGGCGCCGGTGATCACGGCGACGTCGCCGGACCACAGGCCGGGCTCTGAGGTGTCCAGCGCGGCTTCGGCGATCTGGCCGTACACCCCGGCCAGCACCGAGCGGGCCTCGTGCATGGCCCGCTGCCGCCACCAGCCCGCCTGCGCGGCCACTGCTTCGCCCGCGCCGACGTAACCGGTGATCGGCAGTTCGGCGGTGGTGGCGTCGTCACCGAGCCACAGGTTCGCCAGATCCTCGCGGGCGGTGGCCCAGCGGTCGTCGATGAGCACGGCCTTGCGGGCGTCGAACGCCGGGGCGACCAGGCGCGGCCAGTCGGTGCCGAGTTCGGCGGAGACCAGGTCGACCAGGGTGTCCGGGGTGGTCTCCGGCGCGCTCACCTGCTCGCTGAGGCCGAGCTGTTCGAGCACGACCCGGGCCGCGGTGGCGAGCACGCCGTCGCGTCCGGTGATCTGCTCGGTGAACTCGCCGAGCGCGGCCGCGTCGACGGTGCCACCGGCACCACCACCGGCGGCGGGCAGCGAGACCGCGACCCCGCGCCGGGCGGCCACCGCCTGCACGGCCGCGTCGATGGCCGCGTCGACCGAAGCGGCGTCACCGAGCGCGCCACCGGCCAGTCCGCCGAGGTCACCACCGCGCACGCTGGCGCCCTCGCGGGTGCCGAGCGAGACCTCGGCGGTGACGTGGCTGGCCCAGCCGTCACCCAGTTCCCAGGTCTTCTTGACCCGGTCGGCGATGGCGGCGGGCCGCTTGCCGGAGGGGCCGAAGACCTTGCGCAGGTGATCGCCGATCGCGTCGGTGAGCACGGTGCCGAAGGGCTTGTAGGTGCGGGCCAGGCGTTCGACGGTGCCCGCGAGCGCACCCATGTCGGCGTCGGCGGCACCGTCGATGGCACCCAGCGACAGCTCCGCGCCGAGGTCGACGAGCAGCTGGTTGCGGCGCGAGGACACGCCGTCGCACAGGCCCTCGATGGTGTCGACAGGGCCGATCTGGTCCAGCCGCAGCTTGGTCCACAGCGCGATGAGCACGCGGGTGGCGTCGGCGGCGGTGAAGGCGATGTCGTCGGGCCGCGGGCCCCCGGTGGCGACCGGCGCGGCCGCGGCGACCGGCGCCGCGGCGGGGGCCGCTTCGGTGGCAGGCGCCTCCTCGATGTCCTCGACCGGCGCGGGATCGGTGTCGGTGGCGTAGACGACCGCGGCATCGCGCTCGACATTGACCACCTCGACCGTCGCCGCCCCGAAGGCGGGCAGCTTGAGGGTCTGCGAGGCCAGGTTCGCCACGGTGGGGGTGGCGCCAAGGCCGATCTCGACGAAGCGCTCCACGCCGAGCCCGCCGTGCGCGGGGTCGCCGAAGAGCAGGTCCTGGGTCTCGATCCAGCGCACCGGGCTGGCGAACTGCCAGGCCAGCAGCTCGATCAGCACCACCCGGCACAGTTCGGCCGAGCGCTGGGCCCAGCTGTCGAAGTCGGCCAGCACGGCGGCCAGCGGCTCCGAGGGCACGAGTTCGGCGATCTCGGTGAGGAATTCGCGAGTCAGCGAGAACGGGCGCGGGACCAGGTTCGGGATGTAGCGCCCGACCAGCACGGCGGGGTCGATCTCGGTCGGCAGCAGCTGCTCGAGCTTGTGCCGGAACTCCGGGACGCCGTCGCGCAGCACCGAGGAGTGGAACGGCACGTCGATGCCGGGCACCAGGATGAAGGCGCGCTTGCCGCCGAATTCCTCGCGCCGCCGGTCGATCTCGGTCTCCAGGGCCTCGAGCCCGGCGACCGTGCCCGCGATGGCGTACTGCGAGCCGCGCAGGTTCAGGTTCACCACCTCGAGGAATTCCCCGGCGGCCCGGCCGACCCCGGTGACGAAGTCGATCACCTCGGCGTCGGGCAGCCCGATCTGCGAGGGCCGGATGGCGGCCATCCGGTAGTCGCTGCGGCCCTGCGCGTCACGCGGGACCAGCTCGTGCATGGCCGAACCACGCTGGAACACCACCTCGAGCACGGCCTCGAGCGGCAGCACTCCGGCCACGGCGGCCAGCGCGTTGTACTCACCGACCGAGTGCCCGGCCAGCATGGCGCCCTCGACGAAGGCACCAGCCTCGCGCAGCTCGGCGACCTGGGCGACGCCGAGGGTCGCCATGGCGACCTGAGTGAACTGGGTCAGGTGCAGCACGCCATCCGGGTGCCGGTGCTCGACCCCGCGGGCCTTGAGGTAGGTCGGGTTGTCGCGCACCACCGCCAGGATCGAGAAACCGAGGGCCGCGCGGGTGTGCGCGTCGGCGCGCTCCCAGACCTTCTTGGCCGCCTTCGAGCGGGTCAGCGCGTCCAGCCCCATCCCCTTGCGCTGGATGCCCTGGCCCGGGAAGGCGTAGACGGTCTTCGGGGCGGCGGTGCGCCCGGTCGCGGTCATGACCAGGTCACCCTCGACGCGGCAGGAGACCTCCACGATCTCGCTGCCCGCGTCCACCGCGATCCGCTCCACCCGCACGTCGACGGTCGCGCCGGGGCGGACCATGCCGAGGAACCGGGTGGTCCAGGCAGTGAGTGTGCGTGCGGGAACGGAGCTTTCGGGATCCACCGCGACGACCGCGTGCTGGGCAGCGGCCGAGAGCCACATGCCGTGCACGATCGGGCTGCCGAGTCCGGCCAGCTTGGCGGCGGCCTCGGAGGTGTGGATCGGGTTGTGGTCACCGGAGACGGCGGCGAAGGCGTGCATGGCGCGCGGGGCGGCCATGGTGACGTCACGACGACGGCGCCGCGGCGTATCGGTGGCCTGGTCGGAGACCACACCGGCCGCGCGCGGCGGATCGGTCAGCTCGCCCGCGCCGTTGCGGCCGCGAATGGCGAAGCGCTCGACCAGCCGGGCCAGCGGCGTGGGCTCGAGGCCCTGATCCAGGATCAGCCCGACCGACACGGCCACCTCGACCACGCGACCCATATCGGTGTCGACGACCTCGCCGCCCTCGGCCCGGACCACGAGAATGCTGGTCTCGGCGGGCAGTTCGTTCAGCAGCTCGATCTGATGATCGAGGTGCACCAGGTCGAGCATGCCCTCGATCACCGAGTCGCCCGCCGGGGTGCGGGCCGCGCCGAGCACCGCGAACACCGCGGGCCAGCAGGCACCCACGAGCACATCGGGCGCGGTGCGGCCGAGGGTGCTCAGCGTGGCGGGCAGACCGGAACCGGTGACGCCCGCGTGGTCGGCCACCAGATCCGGCGTCCAGGCCAGGTTCAGGTGCGCCGCACCGGCTTTCACCTCGGGCAGCGCCTGTCCGGCGGCCACGCCGAGCAGCGCCGACATGGCGGCCTCGGCATCGGCCTCGGTGATCACCGGCGCGCCACCGGAGTACACGCTCACCGGCACGGTGATCCGGATGGTCACCGCGTCACGGCCCAACAATGGCACCGACAGTTCGACGTAGCTGAATTCGGCTTCCGGCCCGCTGGTTTCGGTCAGCGTGGCGCCGGTGCGCGGATGCACCGCGCTGCCCTGCTCCACGACCCACTCGGCCAGGTCACCGAGGCGGTGCACCGGGTTGACGGTGGTGCGCCCGGCCCACTGCACATCGGGCGCGGCCAGCACGGTGTCGATCGGGCCCGCGACCACACCGGCCACGCGCCGCGCATCCACCGGCGCCGGGGTCAGACCCTCGGCGACCAGTGCCTGGGCGGTATCGCGCTCGAAGCGGTCGAGCAGCTCGCCCACCGGCTCGTCGACGCGAGTGATACCCGCGACCGCGACGGTGCCCGGGATGACGCACACCTGATCGGCCGAGTAGCGCGGGTCATGGGCCTGCCACAGCGAATCCGAGCGCCACCAGCGGCGCACGTCGGCATCGATCACGGGCACGAAGTTCACCGGTTTGCCCGGCGTCTTGCACAGCGAGACGAAGAACGGCACGTCGGCCGGATGCAGCACGGTATCGGCGACGGCCGGGTAGTACTTCTTGAGCGTGCACAACGCTGCTACCGGGTGCTCGAACGCCTCGTCGTCGAGGAAATGACTGTAGATCTCGCCGCTGTCGGCCGGGTGCAGCCGGGATTCGGTGCGGCGCATCATCTCCGCGAAACGATCGCGCCAGCTGATGTCGAGCCAGTCCGAACGGGTGGCGTCGAGGATGGCCTCGCCGATATCGCTGCCGCAGTCGAAGGAGATCGGCACCTCGCTCGACACCGCCAGCGAGACATAGCGTTCCAGCCACTGCTGGTAGGTCATGGTGGCCACGTCACCGAAGTACGGCTTGGCAGTGGCGTCGAGCGCGGCGATGATCTCGTCGCGGCGGCGCGCCACGGCCTCGGCGTCCCCGGCGACCTCGTCGAGCAGGCGGCCGGTGCGCGAGGCGGCATTGTCGATCTCGTGGATGTCGGCGCCGAGCTGGCTGCGGCCCGAGGCCATCCCGCCCTGCGCGGTACCGGCGCCGACCCACTCCGGCGTGCCGGGGGTGTCGACGAGCAACTGCTTGACCTCGGGCGCGGTGGTCGCCTCGAGCGTGGCCATGGCGGCGGTGCCGACGAGCACACCGTCCAGCGGCATGGCCGGGTAGCCGTGCCGGGTGGCCCAGGCGCCGGTGAGGTAGTCGGTGGCGCGCTCGGGCGTGCCGATGCCGCCGCCGACGCAGACCACCGCGTTGGCGTGGCCGCGCAGCTCGGCGTAGGTGGCCAGCAGCAGGTCGTCGAGGTCTTCCCAGGAGTGGTGACCGCCGGCCTTGCCGCCTTCGATGTGCAGGATCACCGGGTAGTCCGGCACCGCGTCGGCGATGCGCAGCACCGCGCGGATCTGCGCGACGGTGCCCGGCTTGAACGCGACGTGGCTGATGCCCGCCTCGGTCAGCTCACCGATCAGCGCCACGGCCTCGTCGAGTTCGGGGATGCCCGCGGTGACGATCACGCCGTCGAGCGGGGCGCCCGCCGCGCGCGCCTTCTGCACCAGGCGCTTGCCGCCCAGCTGCAGCTTCCACAGGTACGGGTCGAGGAACAGCGAGTTGAACTGCACCGCGCGGCCCGGCTGCAGCAGCGTGCGCAGCTCGGTCATCCGGTCGGCGAAGATCTGCTCGGTGACCTGCCCGCCACCGGCCAGCTCGGCCCAGTGGCCCGCGTTGGCCGCCGCGGCGACGATCTTGGCGTCGACGGTGGTGGGGGTCATGCCCGCCAGCAGGATCGGCGAGCGGCCGGTGAGCCTGGTGAAGGCCGTCTCCACGACCACCCGGCCGTTGGGCAGCCGCACCGGCTTGGGCGCGAAGGCCGACCACGGGGTCGAGGGCTCGGGCGCGGCACCCGGGGTGAGCAGGCTGCGCTGCCCCGGGCGGGTGGCGGCGGCGATCACGCCGACGCCGGTGCCCTTGAGCGAACCGCCGGTCACCCGGGAGAGCAGGTCACCGGGGCCCAGTTCCAGAATCCACTGCGCGCCCGCCGCGACGACCGCGTCCACGGTGGCGACCCAGTCGATCGGGTCGACCAGCACCTGCTGGGTGAGGGCGGCGGCGAACTCGGCGTCGAGCTCGCACTGCCGGGCCCAACCGGCGACCAGGTCGACGGTCTCGGCCAGCGCGGGGTGATGGAAGGCGACGTCGACCGGGATGTCCTCGAACACCGGCGCGAACACCGCGCCACCGCGCACCTTGGCCTCCCGCTCGCGGGTCTGCTCCTCGGCACGCTGCGCGCACCGCGTCCGCACCCGGTCGATCTGCGCGGGTGCGCCCGAGAGCACCACGCGACGACGGCCGTTGCGGATCGAGACCACCGCCGCGATCGCCGGGTCAACGCCGTCGGCGGCCTCGGCGACGATCGCGCGCAGTTCCTCGGGATCGACATTCGACACCGCGACCATGGGCGAGCGTTCACCGACCGGCATCAGCCCGCGCCTGCGCGCGACCAGCCCGGCCGCCGCGCCGACGAGCTGGGCGATCGCCAGCAGCTCGGCATCCCGCGCCCCGGCGGCCTCGACCGCCGCGGCTGCGAACAGGCCCTGCGAATGCCCGATCACCGCGACCGGCGCGTTCTCGGCCGGATCGAGGCCCTGCAGCCGCAGCGCCCGGGTGGCGGCGAGCTGGGTGAGCAGCACGCCGGGCATGGAGACCGCCGCCGAGCGCAGCACCGCGTCCGCGGGCGCCGAGGAGGGTTCCTCCGGCTCGTCCAGCTCGCTCTCCAGCACCCAGCCCATGGGGTCGAAGCCACCCGGACGGACCACCAGCAACTGCGCAGCGACCGGCTCGATCAGTGCGGCGGCCTCGCGCACGAGCGCGGTCAGCTCGGGCTCGAGCGCGCTGTCGCGACCGATCTCCTCGAGCTCGCGCAGCCACTGCGCGCCCTGTCCTCCGAACGCCAGCGCGTATCCCACTCCGTTGCGCAGCTGCTCCAGCAGCGACACCCGGGCACCCAAGACCTGCCCGGATCCTGTTCCGAGCTCGGCGCTCTCGTTGATCGTCAAGACGCTCGACTTCCTTCTCCTGGCATTCCGCCCACCGACGGCACGCACACGTATCCGGCAGCCCTTCGGGCCTATTGGGAGCCACGATCGCACAAAATCATGAGGAAAGCCTCACGTTTCCCCCCGCCACGGCAGCTACCGCCGAGTATTTCGGTACGCCCGTACCATTCCAATCTGAAACATGACCCCGCCTCATGTTTGAACCCGCAGGTGAGACCCCTAGCCCCCATCCGGAAACATGAGCGCCCCTCACATTGAGGTTTACCGAATCGTTATAACCCCAGGTAGTGTTACCCACCGGTACGCCACGCCGCCGCGACGCTTCGCGTAGCCGGTTTTGCCCGGTAGAGTTTGGACGGTCGTACACATCCAAGCGCGAGTGGCGAAATTGGCAGACGCGCCAGATTTAGGTTCTGGTGTCCACGGACGTAGGGGTTCAAGTCCCCTCTCGCGCACACATTCCTGGCCTTCGAGCCGGATAAAGGCTCCTGCGTGTTCGAGTGCACTCACACTCAGGAGAGCAACCCGTGCATGACCGTGACCTGCGTAAACATGCTTCGCCGGTGGCAGCTGTGCCACTTTTGATCAGCCGGGCAAGTTCACGATGTCGGGGCGAGGTGATCAGCGATGCTCGAGTCGACGTGGGTCGAACGCACGGTCAGCTACGCCGTGGCCGCACCACCTCACTCCACCTGTGCGCAGCCGACCGACGGACCCGCGCCATGTCAGGCACTCACTCCCGATTGAGCGTCCTCGCGTGCCGCGCACCGCGCAGAGTGTGATGTTCGCGCCGTCTCATCGAGCGCTATGGCCGATCCGGCGACGCGCTTCCCGTACCATCTGCGCCACTCGCGACGCCGAATCCCCGCCCGGATAGATCATGCAGCTGAAGGTAGCCAACGCAGCCAACTGTGGCGATGGAGTTATCGCTCCGCTCGGCTATCCGGAACCAACTAGTCCATCCTTGGTCAATGGATCCAGATCCCCTAGTGGCGATTGAACTGTCTGCGGCCGAGCGTGAAGTCCTGCGGCGCGGGTTGGGTGAATGGTTCGGCCCGGCCCGCTGCACCGAGGCGCTGGCGGTCGCGATGGGCTTCCTGAGCGTGGACGACCTACGTGAGCAGGAGAAGCGAATACGTTCGGCGTTGGTCGCCAACGAACCGCTGAGCGGTCGCGACTGGCGGCGGGCGTTGGTGGCGACCGAGTTCGTCTTCGCCAGCGATGTCTTCGGGTCCGGAGTGGAGTGGTCGATTACCACGGGTCTAGGGGACGAGGAGACCATCCACATTCTTCGCGGCTTGCAGCGCAAGCTGGCTCGCGCCGTGCCCGAGGCGCTCTACAGCCATCGCCGAACTGGGTGACCGCCTGAGACTTGGTCACAGTTCCACGAGCACCGCTTGCTCGAGCGCAACCTCCGAGCCCGGCGCAGAACGTCCGCGTCCGCCGAATCGGATACCGAGGCTGGTGGCCCGCGGTACATCCCCACACTCAACTATTCCGTGCATGACCAGACGCTGTAGCGGGCATCAGCGACCGCGCCCCAGATGATTCCCGTCAGCCGCTCCATCATCTCGAAGACGTAGTCCTCATCGAGCGGCTCGGGAGCATCCTCCTCTTCAGGAATCGCTGGCCCGTGCTCATCAACGACCTCGCCCTCGGCATAGATGATCTGGCGCACCAACCCTCCTTCGCGGTACCAAGCAAACCCATGAACAGTTGAGACGCTGTTGGTTACCCAGGCCAACGCCCTGCTCGCACCGCACCACAGCTTCGTCATCGAAGATCACCCGGAACTTGTCCGTGTTGCCGACCGCGCTCGGTCCAGTGCGCGAAAGCTCCCGATGATCGGGAAGCCCCGTATTCGATTCGGGCAAGTGGCTGCTTCTGTGTGACGCGACACACCCAATCCCGGGAAAGGCACTCCCACCCATGCGAATCCTCTCTCTTCGATTGTCCCTTGCGGTGCTGGCTGTTGCGGCCACTACCGCCGCCACCGGCGTCGCGTCCGCCGATATCGACTTCGGCAGTTCCGGTGGCAGCGGTGACATGGTCATCACCCTGGTCCGTCATGCCGAGTCCCTCGGTAACACCTCCGGCTTGATCGACACCAAGGTGCCCGGGCCCGACCTGACCGCACGTGGCCGGACACAGGCGGACAATCTGGCCGTTCAACTGGGCGACAAGGACTACGACTGCGCCTTCGCGTCCACCATGGTGCGTACCGAGCAGACCGCGGCACCGACCGTCGCCGAGCAGGGCCTGAGTCTCGGCATTCAGCCGGGTTTCCGGGAGATCGAGGCGGGCGAGTACGAGGGCACGCCGGAGGCCGAGGCGCTGTCCGGGTACCTGCAGGCGCCGATCAAGTGGCTCTCCGGCGACCTGGACGCCCGGATTCCGGGCTCGATCGACGGCAAGGAGTTCGACGGCCGCGTCGACCAGGCGCTACTCGATGTGCAGCGTCGCGGCTGCGCCAACCCGGTGATCTTCTCGCACGGCGGCACCATCATGTTCTGGTCGATGATGAACGCCGCCAACGCCGACAAGAACAAGCTCGGCACCGATCCGATGCGCAACGGTGGCCGCGTCGTCCTCGAGGGCAACCCGCAGAAGGGCTGGACGATCGTCGAGTGGGTCGGCCACCCGGACCTGGGCTGATTCACCCTTCCGCGCCCCGGATGCCACCGCCACGATCGATGACGCCGGGGCGCGGTCGTACCGCAGCCCATGTCCCTCACACGCAGTGGTGGGTCGCCCGGAGCGATCGGATCCCGGTGGGTCGAACACCGTAAATGCAACCAGTTCGTCCGCAAACGTAACTGTCCTGCGGTTACATTCGCGCATGGCCGACTTTGGATGAGCTGGTGTTCGACATCCAGCGTCTGAAGCAAGGGTGGCCACCAAAGCCCGGTCCTTCACGCCACCCGTCCGGATCACTATCGAGGACGCGGCCGTCGACGAAAGTCTGATCGTCGTCTTGCGGGTCCACGAGTGTGACCGGTCAGCCAAACCATTCCGGGTGTCCGCCAGCGGAACGGCGTACCTGCGCAGCCATGACGGCGACTTCGCCATGTCGGAGCTCGAAGAACCCCAGAGACGCCGACACTTCAGGCGGGCGCCTGGGCGCCTTCCTTGCGCGCCCGTTCCGCGGCGGCGGTCGGCATCGGCTCGTGCCGCAGGTAGCCGCGGGTGAACGAGCCCGCTCCGTGGGTGAGTGACCGCAGGTCGATGACGTAGCCGCTCAGTTCGAGTTCGGGGACCTCGGCGCGGATGTGGGTGCGGCCGGTCTCGGCCGGTTCGGTGCCGAGGATGCGGCCGCGGCGGGTGGACAGGTCACCGAGGACGGCGCCCAGGTGGTCGTCGGGGACGGTGACCCGGACCGCGGCGACCGGTTCGAGCAAGCGGGTGCCCGCCGCCTCGGCCGCGTCGCGCAGGGCCAGGGCGCCCGCGGTCTGGAAGGCGGCGTCGGAGGAGTCCACCGAGTGCGCTTTGCCCTCGACCAGGGTTACCCGCACATCCACCAGCGGATAGCCGGGGGTGACCCCGCGCGCGGCCTGCGCCCGTGCCCCCTTCTCCACCGAGCCGATGAACTGGCGCGGCACCACGCCACCGACCACCCGGTCGACGAATTCGAATCCCGTCCCCTGCGGCAGCGGTTCCACCTGGATCCGGCACACCGCGTACTGCCCGTGCCCGCCGGACTGCTTCACCAGCCTGCCGTTGCCCTCCGCAGCCCCGGACAGGGTCTCCCGCAAGGCCACCCGGAACGGTTCCACGTCCACCCGCACCCCGAACCGCCCGCGCAACCGCTCCAGCGCGACCTCCCGGTGCGCCTCCCCCAGACACCACAGCACCAGCTGGTGGGTGTGTTCGTTGTTCTCCAGCCGCAGCGTCGGGTCCTCGGCGACGAGCCGGGTCAGGCTCTGCGAGAGCTTGTCCTCGTCGGCCTTGCCCTGCGCCCGGATCGCCACGGGCAGGAGCGGTTCCGGCAGCGGCCACGGTTCGATCAGCAGGGGCTGTCCGGCGCCCGACAGCGTGTCGCCGGTTTCCGCGTGGCCGAGCTTGCTCACGAACGCGATATCGCCGGCGACGGCCTCGCCCATGCTCCGCTGCTGTTTCCCCGACGGCGCGCTGATCCCGCCGACCCGGTCGTCGGCCTCGTGCCCGGGTCCGCGGACGTGGACGGTGTCCTCGCTGTGCAGCGTGCCGGAGAAGACCCGCACCAGCGAGATCCGTCCCACGTACTGGTCGGACGAGGTCCGGATGACCTCCGCGGCGAGCTCACCGTCCGGATCGCAGCACAGTGCGCTGGGCGGGGCGCCGTTGCCGCCCGAGACGGCCGAGACCGGGTGTTCGATCGGGGTCGGGAACCCACCGGTGATCAGTTCGAGCAGTTCGAGCGTGCCGAGACCCTGCTCCGCGTCCTCGGCCGCGGGCGCCGCGAACAGCACCGGATGGAAGCTGCCCCGTGCCACGGCACGTTCCAGGTCGTCGACCAGGGTGTCGAGTTCTACGGGTTGACCGTCGAGGTACCGGTCCATCAGTGTCTCGTCTTCGCTCTCGGCGATGATCGCCTCGATCAACCGGTCGCGGGCCGGGTCGAGCTCGGTGAGCTGTTCGGCGGATGGTTCGGTGCGCTCCCGGGTGCCGCCGCGATAGTCGGCGACCCGGCGTTCGAGCAGTTCCAGCAGTCCGATCGCGGGTCGGTGCCCGTCCGGGCTCTTCGGCCCGTAGACCGGCAGGTGCAGGGGTAGCACGGCATCGCTCGCCGCATCGGTCAGCAGCGCCTGACAGGTCTGGACCAGGTCCGCGTACTCCGCCCGGGCCGTGTCCAGATGTGTCATCACGATCGCCCGCGGCATTCCCACCCGCGCGCACTCGGCCCACAGTTCCCGCGTCGCCCCCGCCACGCCCTCGACGCCGTCGGCCGCCGACACCAGGAACAGCGCCGCGTCCGCCGCCCGCAACCCGGCGCGCAGTTCGCCGACGAAATCCGGGCATCCCGGCGTATCGATCAGATTGATCTTCACCCCACCCCACTGCACCGGCACCACCGACACCTGCACGGACCGGTGCTGCCGCCGTTCGACCTCGTCGTCATCGGACAGCGAGGTCCCGTCCTCCACCCGCCCGGCCCGGTTCACCGTCCCGGTCGCCAACGCCAGCGCCTCCACCAGCGTCGTCTTCCCCGCACCACTGCTGCCGACCAGCGCGACATTCCGGATGCTCTCCGGTCGCCACGCCCCGTTCGTCCGCTCCACCATGTCGCACGCTCCCTCGGGTCGGGGATCCACTGCTTCGAGCTTCCCACCTCGAAGAGCGCCACGTCCACGGTTGTTCTCGCAACGACCGCCGCGCGAGCGGAACCGGCTGCACAGCCGCCCGGCTACCGAACCTCCGTTCGGTGGACCGGCGGCGGCGTCCAGGTTCCGTCGAGGGCTTCGGCCGCGGGCGCGTAGAGGCGCAGAGTGATGCCCATCGGTCCGGTCGGCGCGGGCAGCCAGTTCGGTTCGCGGTCGGGGCCCGGGTTCCTGTGCGAGATGTAGAGGTCGAGCGATCCGTCGGCGTTGTAGTTCAGCGGATCGCGGTCGCCGAGTGCGTAGCGATCCAGTTCGTTCGTGATCTGGAACCCCTCGAGGTCGTACATCGTGACCGACCAGAATGCCGCGACCGGCGGTAGCTTCCCGGCGTCGAAATGGAGCACGTAGTCGTTGCCGCCGACGAGCGGGTCGCCTGCCGCGTCATGAACCAGCAGCGGGTAGATCGCGTCCTCGGCGGGATTGGCACCCAGGCCGACCAGGGTGATCGCCGACCTGCGGAAGTAGTCGTTACCGTAGACGCCGATGGTGGACAGCACGCTCATCCAGCCGTTGGTGGGCGGGATCATCGTGGTGCGCGCGGCGAGCAGATCGGCACGCGCGGCACCGACTCCCGCATCGATCTCGGCGAGTTCGGCGGAGGAGAACCGCTTCGCGTCGAAGTCCTGGCCGGGGACGATGCCGAGCAACGAGATGCGGGCCAGGACGGAGAAATCGGTCGGGTGACAGGGGGTCGTTTTCAGGACCGTCGCGGCGTGACCGAAGAACTTCACCGCGGGCATCTCATTGACCTGGCGGAGTGGTTCGATCTCGCTGATCTGGGCTGGATCGGGGGTGAATGCCGGCCGGTCGCCGAGTTCGGTGATGCGCAGTCCGGCCTGGAACTCGTTGACCGACGCGTAGTCATCCGGGCCGTTCGTCTGAGTTCGCCCGATCACCCAGACCATCGGCGTCGGCGCCTTGACCACCGGGACACCAGCGGGCAACCGGCCGTGATACCCCGGCCCGACGACAACGTAGTCCTGCTCCTCGGTGCCGGTTGTTCGTTTACCCGGCGAGGCGAACGCATCGGTCCATGCGTCCAGCATCGGCATCATGTAGTACCGGCCACGACTGTCGGGAATATGGAGCTGGACCGGGCCGTCGGTGAGGTTCAGCCATGCCGACGAGTACAGCGTGTCGAAGTTCGGGCGTACCACCGCACGGAAATCGACGTCAGGCAGGGCGAGCATGTGGTGAAACTGATTCGGCGGTCCGAAACCCGGGGTCGACCCGGCCGGCGAGTTCGTCTGCTGCCTGCGGGTGACATCCATCGTCACCAACGAGTACAGGTAGACATACGCTTCGTAGCTCAGGGTTCGCAGATCGCTGGACAGCACACTCATCACGCCTCCATGACACTCACGATTCCGAGGGGTCGGCCGCGTCCATCGTCGGTGTCGGTGCCGCGCGAAACCTCACCCACAGGGGGTGAACTACACCGTGCGGCGGGCGCTCGGTATGACTGCGTAAACCCGGCGGCCACGAAGTGGGCTACTCCGTGGCGCGGCTGGTGAAATCGAAGGAGTCGCCGTCGATGCCCCAGGTGATGATGCGGGCGGGATGGATGCGGATGATCGCGCGTTCCTGGTGTGGGAAGGGCGGTTCCACGTCGTCGATGGCCTCGGCGGTGCCGCGTACTTCGATGCCGCGAATCACGTAGGGGTCCAGGGAGACCTGCTGGTCGATGACGAAGGAGACCCGGCTGCCCGACTCGATATTGCGGTACTTCCGGGTGGCCCGCATCCGCATGCCGCCGATGTCGATGGTGCCGTCGGCGTTCACCCGGTAGCCGGTGGGGTTGTTCTGCACGATGCCGTCGGGCGACACGGTGGCCAGTCGGCCGATCCCGGCCTCGGCGAGGAACTGCTGTTCATTGGCGGTGTAGGTCATGACTGGTACTCCTCGTGAATCGGTGCTTGTCGGGTTCAGAACAGGATCAGCGCGACGCACAGTCCGGCGATGGCGATGAACTGCAAGCCCACCCGGTACTTCAGGATGCTGTCCCACTTGTCTTGCAGCGCACGGGCATCCGGCGGAATGACCCCGCTCTGCGCGGCAGCCGTCTGCCGCGCGTTGATCGGCTTGGCGACCCGCACATAGAAGCCGAGCCAGGTCAGCAACGCCGCCACGGAGATCCCCGCCGCCACCGCCGCCCCCACCTGCCCGGCCCCGAGCGCGAGCACCACCGTGAGCACGGCCGCCACCACCCCACCCGCCCCGACCACCGGCATCCGCTTGTCCCCGTAGTAGTGCCCCCACCCGGCACTGACGGTCACCGTCGCATCATCGATGCTTCCGATACACCGACCGCATGATCACGGCCCCACACACATCGGTGCCGTAGACGACGGCATTGGCGAGAACAGCGGCAGTCGCGACAACCTGCCCGGCAACGATCAGCATTTCGGTTTCCCTTCTCTAGTTTCTAGCATCGCTAGGAACTAGAGAAACGGTAACACCACGCTGCCGACCTGTCTAGCATTGCTAGATTTTCGATCGCACTGCGGCGACCACCCGAGCGGGACGAACCAGGTCCCTGCGCCGACCACCGCGCGCCACCGGTCCGTGCCGAACCAGCGCGTGACCCGGTCGAACGAGGTCGCGACGAGCAGCGCGATGGCCACATAGCCGAGCCCGCCGACGATGATCGATACGGCGGAGGCCAGCGTCCAGAAGGTGGTCGAGTCGGTGGTGGCGAGAGCGAGGATCGCGGCCAGGTGGATGCCGTGCGACATACCGAACGACAGGCCCAGGTAGCACTGGTTACGCACCAGCCAGCGCGTCGGTTCGGCGGGCCACAGCGCATTCCAGGCACCTCCGGAGCCCGGCGAGGGGCACAGAAGGCATCGCGGCAACCCATCGACCGGCCGCGAGATGTGCGTGCGGTCAGCCAGCGGCACCATGGAGGGTGAGGGTGTTGTCGACGCAGCGGGCAAGGAAGGGGGCGTCGACTGGCTGGTCGCCGGTCAGGATGCGGAAATACAGGGGGGCGGCGAGGGTTTCGAGGAGGGCTCGGGGGTCGATGGTCGGGGGAAGTTCGCCTCGGGTGATGGCGCGGGTGACCAGGGGGGTGGTGTGGGTGAAGCGGGTGGTCCAGAAGTGGTGGCGGGCGGCGTCGATGTCGGGGTCGGTGGAGAGGGCTAGGGTGCTGCCGAGGAGGCGGGTGATGCCGGGGCGGGTCAGGAGTTCGGCGATCTGTTCGGCCAGTTGTCGGAGGTCGGTGCGGAGCGCGCCGGTGTCGGGGGCGGGGTTGCCGGTGGCGGCGAATTCCGTGATCGCTTCGGCGATCAGAGCGGTGCGGGTGCCCCAGCGGCGGTAGATGGTGGTTTCGGCGACGCCCGCGCGGGCGGCGACATCGCCGATGGCCAGGCCCTCGATGCCGTGTTCGGCGGCCTGGTCGAGGGTGGCGGCGAGGATGGCCGCGCGGACCCGGGCCGAGCGGCCGCCGGTGCGCTTGCGCGGTGCGGGGGCCGCCTGGTCGTTTCCGTCCCGGTCCATGGGCCAGTTGTACTCGATCTAGCGCACCGACGCGATCAGCCAGTTGCCGAATTCGCAGGCCAGATGCCATTCGTGCTGGTGGCGGAGTCGTGCGGGCACCGAGGCGGGGAACTGCACGGTCAGCAGGGCTTCCAGGGCGCCGTCGCGGTCGCGGAATTGGTGGCGGACACCGCCGATGGCCAGGCCGTCGTCGAGAAACGCGGTCCCGGCGATCTGGATGGGATAGGCGGGATCGACCGGGATCGAGACCGCGTCGGTGCGGGTGTAGTCGACGAGGAAGCGGGTGGCGGCGGGTGCGCCGCCGGTGGTCTCGACGACCTCCTGGCGGCCGTCGGGCAGTCCGCGCAGCAGGTAGTGATCCGGGCAGGCGTCGGTCATGGCGATCTCGTCGTCGGCGACGACCAGGTTGCCGAACCACGCGGCGAACTGTTCCGCCGACAATCCGGGCGCGCGCAGCCAGGTGACCGAGTACTCGGCCCTCCCCCGGCTCACCGCGACACCGACCCGGGCCAGGCGCTCCGACAGCGCGAGTTCGCGCCGGAACGCGGCGTAGATCCCGGCGTGGCCGAGCTGGGTCTTGGCCGCCAGCAAGGCCGTTCGACGTTCCGCGAGCGGGGCACCGCGCAGATCGCCGGGCGAGGAGCCGGTCAGCAGTTCACCGAACCCTCGCGCTCCCAGCCGCGCCGCGAGCTTGCCGAGCACGGCGTCGGCACGGCGGGATTCCCACGCCAGCACCTGCTCACGCGGGATCTCGCGCCGCCCGATGGTTGTTTCGATGTCGACCGCGACCATCCGCCTACCTCCGATTTTTAACGCAAGCATTACTTGCGTTAAGAATGCCTCCGAACATCTCGGAGCGCAAGCGTCCGATCGCGGTCAGTCCGGTTTGCGGGTGGTGAGGTGGGTGAGGGCGCAGCGCCAGTGGCCGTTGACGTGGATGAAGACGTCGCTGGTCCATTCGTCGGCGTCGAAGCGCGTGCCCTGGTAGTGGGCGGTGTTGGTGACTCGGGTGGTGAGCAGGGCCGTGTTGCCGTGGTAGCGGATGCGGGGGGCGCCTACGCGTCGCATGGCGGAGTGGGTGAGGGCGCCGGAGCGGACCAGGTCCAGGAAGCGTTCGGCGGTGGCGATGCCGGTCTCGGAGACGATGATCCAGTCGTCGGTCATGAAGGAGCCGATGGCGTCGGCGTCGTTGGCGACGATGGCGGACTGCCAGTCGTCGAGGACTGCCAGCAGGACGGTGTCGGTGGAGGTGGGTGTGGTCGTCATGGGTCAACGCTAGGAGTGGGGGTGACGCGGGGTCTTGGACGAATGGAACAGCGGCGGAGTGTGATAGCCGATCGCGGTGCGGGGCGAGACAAGTCACACCCGGGTAGCGCCGGGCGGGTGCGCGGCGATGAGCCAGGCGAGAAGACCGGACTGTGGAAGGACTGGACATGGCTGGACGACATCGTGCGGTGAGCAAGCAGCGCAAGGCCTTGCGCGGACTGCCCGCGGCGGTGGCCCTGCCCGCGGCGATCGCCTTCGGCGTCGGCCCCGGGATGGCGCAGGCCGCGCAGGTGCAGACGGTCACCGACGACCTGCCGGACTTCGCGACCGCGCAGGACTCCCGCGCGGACGCACCGCACTTCGCGGTTGCCGGGCAGCACCCGACCGCGGCCCACCCGTCCACCCAGCCGGTCCCCGTGGACGCCGCCACCGAACACCGTGTGGCACAACTGATCTCCGCCACCGAGGACTACTCCACCGACGCACAGCTCGCGACCGGACCCGTCGCCGCCGAGCACACCCGGCCGGTCACCGCACCACACGCCCAGCCGATCGCCGCACCGCAGGCCCAGCTGCCCGCCGCCCCGCACGCGCAGCCCGCCGCCGCCCAGCCCGTGGCGGCCCCGCACCCCACCGCCACCCCGATCGCCAGCCCGATCGAGAACGCCACCTACCTCGGCTCCACCGCGGGCCAGGTCATCGGCGGACTCGCCGGTGCCACCGTCGGCGTGCTCGGCGGCACCGCCCTGGCGACTCCGTTGGCCCTGCCGACCGGCGGCCTGGCCGTGCCGGTGGGCGCGGTGGCCGGTGGCATCGTCGGCGGCGTCGCCGGGACGTATGCCGGGTACTACGCGGGTGCCATGCTCGGGACCGCGCTGGCGCAGCAGGCGCCGCATCTCATCCCCAACGTCCTGCCCTGACCTCGCGCGGCGGACGCCCGACTCTTCGCCTGACCGGCACCTCGCTATACTGCCCCGATTCGAGGTGCTGTCAGGAAAACCGCGACATTAAGAAGAGTTGAATGAAGCTTCTGCCCTTGTTCTTGCGTCAGCCGATGGAGACGGTCTACGAGCGTCGCCTGGCCACGACCCTGGTCGGGCTCCCGCGGCCGCAGCACATCGGGATCATGCTCGACGGCAATCGCCGCTGGGCGCGCGAGGCCGGGCACGACGATGTCCGGGAGGGTTACCGGGCGGGCGGCGCCAAGGTGGTGGAGTTCCTGGAGTGGTGCACCGCCGCCGATATCGCGCACGTGACGCTGTTCATGCTCTCCGACGACAATCTCGGCCGCCCATCCGAGCAGCTCGGCCCGCTGATCGAGATCATCGAGGCGACCGTGCGTGACATCTCCGCGGCGGGCCGCCCATGGGAGGTCCAGGTGATCGGCTCGCTGGACCTGCTGCCCGGCGATTCCGCGCGCGTGCTCAAGGAGGCCGCCGCCGAGACGACCGGGCGCGGCGGCACCAAGGTCGACGTGGCGGTCGGTTACGGCGGCAGGCGCGAGATCGTGGACGCGGTCAAGCGCGCCTTCCGCCAGCACATCGGCGCGGGCGGCGACCCGCTCGACCTGATCGACAAGTTCGACGTCGACGACATCTCCCGCCACCTCTACTCCCCCACCGGCGAGAACACCGACTTCATCATCCGCACCTCCGGTGAACAGCGCCTATCCGGTTTCCTGCTGTGGCAGTCGGCCTACGCCGAGATGCAGTGGCTGGACTGCTACTGGCCCGCTTTCCGCCGCATCGATTTCCTGCGCGCCCTGCGCTCCTACGCCGGACGTCAGCGCCGCTTCGGCAAGTAGGCCGGGGGCACGGGCTTTCGGCGTTCTCAGTAGACGTCGCGCACGTAGCGCTTGTGGTGGAGAGCTTCTTGACGTAGGCGTCGGCGTCGTCGGAGGCCATATCGCCGTGATGAGCGACGATCTCGCGCAGGGCCGCGTCGACATCCTTGGCCATGCGCGAGGCGTCTCCGCAGACGTAGAAGTGCGCGCCGTCCTCGATCCACTTCCACAGTTGCGCACCGTGTTCGCGCATCCGGTCCTGGACGTAGACCTTCGCGCGCTGATCGCGGGAGAACGCCACATCCAGCCGCGAGAGCACGCCGTCACGCTGGAGCTGTTCGAGTTCGTCGCGGTAATAGAAATCGGTGGCCTCGTGCTGTTCGCCGAAGAACAGCCAGTTGGCGGCCTGGTCGCCGCGGGCGCGGCGGTGTTCGAGGAAGCCGACGAACGGCGCGACACCGGTGCCGGGCCCGATCATGATCGCCGGGACGGCCGGATCGTCGGGCGGGCGGAAGTGCGGCGCGGACTGCACATGCAGCACCAGCGGCTGTTCGAGTTCCGCGTCGGCCAGATACGACGAGCACAGCCCGCCGCGCGCCCGCCCGGTCACGCTCTCGTAGCGGATCACCGAGACGGTGGTGCACACCCGGGTCGCGTCGACCAGCGGGCTCGACGAGATCGAGTACAGCCGGGGCTGGAGCCGCTTGAACAGCCCGACCCACTCCTGCGGGTCGGCGGTGAGCGCGAACTCGGCGGCGATATCGGCGGGCTGACGCCCCCACAGCCATTTGGCCAGCTCGCCCTTGTTGTCCGGGCGCAGCAGGGTTTTCACGGTGCGGTCACCGGTCCGGTCGGCGACCAAGCGCAGCAGCTCGGTGGTGGTCCTGGTCAGATCGAGGTAGCCCTCGAGCGCGATCGACAGCGGCATGGCGCCCGCCTTGGGTACCTCCACGGTGGTCGCCGGGTCCATGCCGGTGACCGCGAGAAACTCCCACACCAGGCCGAGATCGTTGGCCGGGCGGACGCCGAGCGCGTCGCCGACGTCGTAGGTGAGATCGGAGCCGGACAGGTCATAGGTGAACTGGCGGACTTCCTTCTGCGCGCCGGGCAGGCTCAGCAGCCGGTTGCCGACGAGGCGACCCGTCGGGGCGTCGCCGCGGACCGCGGTGGTCGCCGATCCCGGTGCGGGGGCGGCGGTTCCGGCGACCGGGGCGAACGCCGTGGCGGCGGGCGCGGGTCGTGCAGCCATCCCGCCCGGTGCGGCGTGCTGCTGCTCGGCCGGACCGGTCGCCGGGGCGGTCAGGGCGGGCAGCAGCTCGGTGAGCCATGCCGCGGCCGCGTCCTCGTAGTCGGGTTCGCAGTCGACGCGGGCCAGCAGCCGCTGCGCGCCGAGTTCGGCCAGGCGTTCGTCCAGGCGGCGGCCGTGGCCGCAGAAGGCGTCGTAGTTGGAGTCACCGAAGGCCAGGACCGCGAAACGTCGTCCGGCGAGGGCGGATTCACCCGCACCGGTCAGCGAGTTCCAGAAGGCCGCGCCGTTGTCGGGGGCGTCGCCGTCGCCGAAGGTGCTCGACACGACCACCAGGTCGGCATCGGCGGGGATGTCGGCGACGGTGATGTCGTCCATGGTGCGGACGACCGGTTCGCGGCCGCCCGCGCTGATCGCGGCGACGGCCGTACCGGTGACGAAGTCTTCGGCATTACCGGTCTGCGAGGCCCACAGCACGAACAGGGGCCGGACCGCGGGCGCGGCGGCGGCGGTCACCGGCGGCTCGGTGGCCGCCGGAGCCGGAGCTGCCGCGACCGCGGGCGCGGCGCGCTCCGGGATCGGTTGATGGGCACCGAAGACACCCGCGAGCATGCCCTCGACCCAGGCCGCGTTGGCCGGATGCAGTGGATTGCCAGGCGGCAGTACCGGGACCACCGCCGTCTCGTGCCGGGAGACACCGGCCAGGAACCCGGCCAGATAGCCCTGTTCGGTGGCCGAGAGTTCCGGGGTGGCCAGGTTGCCGATGCCGAGCAGGTCGGCGGCGGTGTAGACCAGGCCGGGCACCGCCGGTCGCAGGGCGGGCGCCGACCCGCCGATGTCGACCGGGGGCAGCGCGTCGGCGACCGGCTGCGGGTCGGCGGCGCGGGGCTCCTGCGGCTCGATGACGATCGGCGCGGGCACCTTGGTGAGCCGCACCGCGCACACCTTGAACTCCGGCTGCTGCGAGAACGGGTCGATCGCGTCGTTGGTGACGGCATTGACGGCTTTGTACTCGCCGAACAGGTCGTTCCAGTGGAACGGCGCGAACACATCGCCCACCCGCACCCGGTCGGTGACCACCGCGGGCAGCACCGCGCGGCCGCGCCGCGAGGCCACCTCGAGCCAGTCGCCCTCGGCCACCGAGAGCCGGGCCGCGTCCTCGGGGTGGATCTCGGCGAACGGGCCGGGGTTGAGTTTGTTGAGCTTGGCGATCCGGCCGGTCTTGGTGAGGGTGTGCCATTGATGTTGCACGCGACCGGTATTGAGCAGGAAGGGATAGTCGTCGTCGGGCAGTTCGGCCGGTTCCAGGTTCGGACGCGCGAAGAACACCGCACGCCCGGAGGCGGTCGGGAACCACAGGCGCGGGGTGGTGCCGTCCTCGCGAGTGCGCAGTTCCTGGCTGACGCCGTCGTTGACGTAGCGAATCGGGTTGCGGGCGGGCCCGTCCGGGGCGACCGGCCATTGCAGCGGGCCTTCGCGCAGCCGTTCGTAGGTGGCGCCGCGCAGGTCGTAGCCGGTGCGCGGGTTCCAGAAACCCTTGATCTCCTCGAAGATCTGCTCGGCGCTGTCGTAGGTGAACGCGTCGGCATAGCCCATGGCGCAGGCGATCCGGGCGATGATCTGCCAGTCCGGTAGCGCGTCACCGGGTGGGTCGATGACCTTCTGCACCAGCGTGAGATTGCGTTCGGAGTTGATCATCACCCCCTCGTGCTCGATCCACAGCGTGCCGGGCAGGATCACGTCAGCGTAGGCATTGGTCTCGGTATCGGCGAACACGTCCTGGGTGATCACCAGCTCCGCGGCCTCGAGCCCGGCCAGCACGGTCTTGCGATTGGCCACCGTGGCGACGGGATTGGTGCAGATGATCCAGCAGGCCTTGATCTGGCCTTCGGCCATGCGCGAGAACATGTCAATGGTGCCGGTGCCGACCTCGGTGCGCAGTGTGCCGGGGGGAAGGTTCCACTGGTTCTCGACGAAGGCCCGGTCGGCGTCGTAGAGCACGGTGCGCTGACCCGGCAGACCGGGGCCCATGTAGCCCATCTCGCGCCCGCCCATGGCATTGGGCTGGCCGGTGAGCGAGAACGGGCCGCTACCGGGACGGCAGATCGCGCCGGTGGCCAGGTGCAGGTTGACCAGGGCGTTGGTGTTCCAGGTGCCGTGCGTGGACTGGTTGAGCCCCATCGTCCAGCAGCTCATCCACTCCTTCGCCGTGCCGATCATCTCGGCGGCGGCCTTCAGATCCTCCACGGACAGGCCGGTGAGCGTCGAGACGGTGGCGGGGTCGTAGTCGGCGAGGAATTCCGGCAGGCCGTCGTAGCCCTCGGTGAATTCCGCGACGAACTCGCTGTCGACGTGTCCCGCCTCCACCAGCAGGTGCAGCAGGCCGTTGAGCAGCGCGAGATCGGTGCCGGGGGTGATCTGGAGATAGAGGTCGGCCTTCTCGGCGGTGGCGGTGCGGCGCGGGTCCACCACGATCAGTTTCGCGCCCGCCTTGACCCGATCCATCATGCGCAGGAACAGGATCGGGTGGCAGTCGGCCATATTCGCGCCGATGACGAAGAAGACATCGGCGTGGTCGAAGTCCTCGTAGGAGCCGGGCGGGCCGTCGGCGCCGAGCGAGAGCTTGTAGCCGCTGCCCGCGCTGGCCATGCACAGCCGCGAGTTGGATTCGATCTGGTTGGTGCCGACGAAGCCCTTGGCCAGCTTGTTCGCCAGGTACTGGGCTTCGAGGGTCATCTGGCCGGAGACGTAGAAGGAGACCGCGTCGGGGCCGTGCTCGTCGATGATCGCGCGCAGGCGGGCGGCGGTGTCGGCGATGGCCTTGTCCACCGCCGTGGCGAGGGGTTCGGTGCCGCGTTCGGCCCGGACCAGGGCGGTGCCGAGCCTGCCGTCGCTGACCTTCAGCAGGTCGGCGTGGCTGCCGCCCTTGGTGCACAGCCGTCCGCCGTTGGCGGGGTGCGCCTTGTCGCCGGGCGCCTTGCGCACGGTCTTGGTGCCGTCGGCGGCGGTGTCGACCTCGAGGGCGATGCCGCAGCCGACGCCGCAATAGGAGCAGACCGTGCGCACGGTCTCGGGGCCGCTCATCGCGGGAGCAGGATCAGCTCGGCCAGTGTGCCGCGCGCGCTTCCCGGTGGTAGCAGCGCCAGCGCCTGGGCGGTGACCAGATGGGCCAGGTGCGGGATGCCGACCGCGCCGGTGGCCCGCCACACCCCGCCCTCGACCTGGGTCACCGGGACGATATCGGTGGTCTGTCCCGGCGGGGAGGACCGGTCGACGAGCCTGCCGCGGATCTTGCCGGGCGCCCGGTCGGTGAGCGCGTCGACCACGCAGCGGCCGGTGACCATGAGCGCGGTGATCGCCTCGAACGGGTTGGCGGGCACCACCATCAGCGTGCGGCCGTCGGGCAGCCGCGCGATCAGCTGCTCGCCGCCGGGCCGGATCATCACGCCGTCGACCACGATCTCCGCGCCGATCTCGGTGAGCAGGCAGCGCATCTCGTCGAGCGCGCCGACCACGATGACCAGTTCGGCGTCGGCGGGCATGGCGAACCAGGCGCGCAGCAGTTCCCCGTCGGGGATCTGCCACACCTTGCGGCAGCGGATGTCCCCGGCGGCGAGGAAATTGGCGACCACCGGGGTCACCGCGTCCTCGCCCCCGCGCGGATCGGTGGCGAAGCGGCTGCCCGCGACCAGCACGTCGGCCGAGACCGGTCCGCGCACGGTGGCGGTCGTCAGGCCCGCGCTCGAGCCCACCGAGATCACGGCGGGACCCACCCGGGTGCCCGCCGCGGCGAGGACCGTGCCCGCGTGCCACTGTTCGCCGCGCACGCGGGTGTCGTCGCGCAGCGGCGCGTGCGGGGCGCGCATCAGCACGACCCGGCCGGAGACCCGGGAGAACATCACGTCCTCGGCGCGCATGACGGCGGTCGCGCCCATCGGTGTGGGCGTGCCGTGCGCGATGCGCGCCGACTCGCCGGGGTTGAGGGCGGCCATGCGCGCATGCACCCGCTCGGGCCGCACCGTCCACCACGGGCCGGGACCGCTGACGGCGTATCCGTCGAGCGCGCGGCGGCGTCCATCGGCGGCTCGGCCGCGGTCGCCTCCAGCGGACCGGCCAGCGTGGCGCCGACCGCGTCGGCCAGCATCCGCGTCACCGGGGTCAGCGGCGCGAGGCCGCGGCGCAGGATGCGCGGCAGGCTCACGACTTAGACATAGACGGCCGACGGCACCACCGGCGCGACCTCCGCAGCACCGGGCACGATCTCGGTCAACCCACCACCTCCAACCATGGAAATATCCTCATTCTCGGTTATTGCCCCGCCGTGTCTCCGCAGTTGCCTATTGATCACCGAGATCTCACCCGCAGTTGCGGAGAGTTGTGCGGTCGCCCGGAGTCGCGCGCGATCCGCAGGTCAGAGCCAGGAAGCACGGCGCGCGGAATGCTGCTGCCACCGCGGTCCGGCGACAAGGCGTGGATGTACGTGCTGGCGGCCGCGGCGCCCGGCGGGGTGGATCAGGCCGGGTAGGTGCGGATCTCGGTCGCCTTGACCGAGGCCCACAGCCGCATGCCGCTCTGCACCCGCAGGTCCGCGACGGTGGCGGGGGTGACCTCGGCGAGCACCGCCGGGCTGCCCGCCAGGCGGATCCGCGTCAGATGCGCGTGCTGCTCGACCCCGGCGACCGTGGTCTCCCAGGTATTACGCGGACTGCCCACGGGCGGTTCGGGATACAGGGCGACCGCGCTCGGCGGGAACGCGAGATAGACCGGACCGGTGGTGGATTCGGGGATCGTCAGGACTCCCCCGTCGGCGAGCTTCACCGAAGTACCGTCGGCGACACCGCGATACAGATTGAGGCCGACCAGATTCGCCACATAGTCGGTGCGGGGCCGCTGGGCCACCTCGGCGGGCGGGCCCTCCTGGACGACCCGCCCGTTCTCGATGATGACGAGCCGGTCGGCCAGAACCATGGCGTCGAGTGGGTCGTGGGTCACCAGCACGGTGTGACCGGGGAAATCGGCGAGGTGATGGCCGAGTTCGGCGCGCACCTGCAGGCGGGTGCTGGCATCGAGGGCGGCCAGCGGCTCGTCGAGCAGCAGCAGCGCCGGGTCGGTGGCCAGCGCGCGGGCCAGCGCGACCCGCTGCGCCTGGCCTCCCGACAGCGAACGCGGTTTGGCGGCGGCGTGCTGCCCCAGGCCGACCCGCTCCAGCCAGCCCGCGGCGTGCTGCCGGGCGAGCTTGCGGTGGGTGCCGCGCGCCTGCAACCCGAAGGCCACATTGTCCAGCGCGGTCATGGTCGCGAACAGCAGATAGTCCTGGAAGACCACCCCCACCGCGCGGTGCTCGGCGGGCACGAAACGGGCCGGTGGCGCGTCCCAGATCCGCTCGTCGAGCCGGATGCGGCCCTCGGTGAGCGGGGTGAGCCCGGCCAGCGCGCGCAGGGCGGTGGTCTTGCCCGCGCCATTGGGGCCGAGCAGGGCGACCACCTCCCCCGGCGCCACGGTGAAGGCGATGTCGAGGGTGAAATCGCCCTGGGCGATGCGCAATTCGGCGTCCAGGCTCACAGCGGTCCTCGGGTCCAGCGGTCGCGCAGGGCGGCCAGTACGGCGACCGAGACGGCGAGCAGCACCAGGCTCAGCACGATCGCGTCGGCCGGGTCGGTCTCCAGGGCGAGGTAGACCGCCAGCGGCATGGTCGTGGTGGTGCCGGGGAAACTCCCGGCGAAAGTGATGGTGGCGCCGAACTCGCCCAGCGCGCGAGCCCAGCACAGCACGGCACCGGCGACCACGCCCGGCATCACCGCGGGCAAGGTGACCCGCCGGAAGGTCAGCCAGCGCGAGGCGCCCAGGGTCGCGGCGGCCTCCTCGTAGCGCGGATCACTCGCCCGCAGCGCGCCCTCGACCGAGATGACCAGGAACGGCATGGCCACGAACGCCTCGGCCACGATCACCCCGGCGGTGGTGAACGGCAGCGAGAAGCCGAACCAGTCGTAGAGATAGCTGCCGACCAGCCCGCGCCTGCCCAGCACCAGCAGCAGCGCCACGCCGCCGACCACCGGCGGCAGCACCAGCGGCACCGTCACCAGGGCGCGCACGAGGCCGAGTCCCGGGATCTCGCCCCGGGCCAGCAGCCAGGCCAGCGGGATCCCGAGCACCAGGCACACCGCCGTGGCCGAGGTGGCGCAGACCAGCGACAGCCGCAGCGCCTGCCCCACCTCGGCGCTGACCAGCCGTTCCGGCAGGGTGCGCCAGGGCGCCCGCACCAGCAGGCCGATCATCGGCAGGACCAGGAAGGCCAGCGCGCAGACGGCGGGCAGCATCAGGATCAGCGGCCGCCGACCCCGGACCGCCCGCCGCCGCGCGAGACTCGTCACGGGGTGTCGAAACCGGCCTCGGCGAACTCCGCGCGCGCCTTGTCCGAGCCGATGAACTCGACGAAGGCCGCGGCGGCCGTGCCGTTGGGGGCCTCGGCCAGCGGCGCGATCGGGTAGTCGTTGACGGCCTTGGTCGACTCCGGGAAGTCGATCCCCTCGACCTTGTCGCCCGCGGCCTGCACATCGGTGCGGTAGACCAGCGCCGCGTCGACCTCACCGAGGGTGACCTTGGTGAGCACCGCCTTCACATCGGATTCGCGGGTGTCGGGCTGCGGGGTGATCCCGGCCGTCTCGAACACGGTCTTGGCGGCGGCGCCGCAGGGCACCTGCTCGGCGCACAGCGCGATCTTCTCGTCCGGGTTGGCGAAATCGGTCAGGCCGGTGATCCGGCTGGGGTTGCCCTTGGGCACGGCGATCTCGAGCCGGTTGCGCACGAAGACGATCGGGGCGGCGGTGATGTCGCCCGCGTCGACGACCTGCTGCATGTTCTTGGGCGCGGCCGAGGCGAACACGTCGGCCGGGGCGCCCTGCTTGATCTGCTCGGCCAGTGCCGAGCTGGCGCCGAAGTTGAACACCACCTTGGTGCCCGGGTGCTCGGCCTCGAACTGCTTGCCCAGCTCGGTGAAGGTCTCGGTGAGCGAAGCCGCGGCGAACACCGTGACGGTGCCGCCGATCTCGTCGCCCGCCGGGGCCGCGTCGGTGTCGTTGCCGCAACCGACGGCGGCCACGGCAACCACACCGGCCAGGGCCACCGCGCGAAGTGTGCGAATCATGTTCTACCTCATCAACTTTCGGGGATTTCTACAACAACATGGGTGGACTTCACCGAAGCGACGGCCACGCTGCCGACCTCGAGGCCGAGTTCGTCGACGGATTCGCGGCTCATCAGCGACACCAGGCGGAACGGCCCGGCCTGCATCTCGACCTGCGCCATCACGGTGTCCTTCACGACCCGGGTGACAATGCCCTGCATCCGGTTGCGCGCCGAGGTGGCGACGGCGGCGCCGGGCGGCACGGCCTCCCTCTCGCGCTGCAGGAACTCGGCGAGCTCGCGGCCCTCGACGCCTTTGCGCCCGTTGTCGAGCTGGATGGCCGCCAGTTTGCCCAGGTCGATGTACCGCCGGACGGTGTCATCGCTGACACCCATGAGCGTGGCTACTTCACTGATCCGCAGATTCGACACATCGAGCAGTTTATGGGGCTCAGCTGCGGAACGCGCGGAAAGGCCCGGGACGGCCATGAAAGCGGACCTCCTCTGCCCCGACCCGCGCGCGTCGCACCGGTCATCCGTCGCCGCACTTACGGCAATCCGGAACCGTAGGGAGACCCTGTTGCGCGGGAATCACATCGACCCGCGCCACGGGTAACAACCGCCTCTCCCGCGCCCGTCCCCCACCCGTGAGGTCCGGACGCGGGCGCGGCCCTCACTCGACGCCGAGCGTCACCTCCGTCGACTTGATCACCAACTGATTTCGTGTGCTGAGGCGCATCCGCCGACCGTAACCCCGGATATCCCCACCCGGCGGTTACGACGCGAGCGGATGCGCACCTGATTCGAAGGGGGATGTCCCGTGCCCGATACCGCGACCCACTCCGTCGCGACCGGCCCCGCGCTGTCGCGACGGCTGATGGTCCTGCTCGCGATCACCTGCGGAGATCGGCGCCGATCTGCGGCAGCAATGGCTGGGCCAGGTACACGCGTTCGTCGGCGCGGGTCTCCTGCTCTGTACTTCGGCAGCCGGTTCGCGGGCATCGCCGCCGGGTCGGCGGTCGGCACCGCGCTGTGGTCCCACCCGGGCTGGCACGCGGTGGTGGCGGGCGCCGTCGGGTGCAGCGTGGTGGGCCTGGTGGTTTTTCGAAGAATTGTGCGGTCGGGGTATTGAACACTCGGCAAATTCGGAGCACACTGGATAGACACCGGAACACCGGAAGAGAACCACACGGTAGACAAAGACGTTTGCCCATCGAGTGATTGTTTTTCAGGATCTGGCCCAGGCCCCCGGCAAGCCAGTCGAGTACCGGAATTCGTAGCGACGACTACGGTTCATGGATTCGATGGAGACTACCGGGGACTGTTCTGTGTGCACCCTTTCCTCAGCGCTGCGACTGCACCCGGGCGCCGACTGTGTGGACGAGGACGACATCCGGGTGCCAGGGCACCAGATCGTCCACCCGCTGCTGCAGCCGCGCCACCGGCGGTAGCTGTTCGGGACCGAGTACCGAGACGGTCGCGGTATCACCGTGCAGCTCCACATCGATCACCTGGGCGCCGGTGTCCTCGCGCAGCCAGTCGCGCGCGGCCTCGGCGATCTGCCCGGCCCACAGCGTCGAGAGCGAATTGATCACCATCGGCACCGCGACCAGCACCAGCGCCGCGCCCAGCGCCAGGTAGGCGCGGCCCCGGCGCGCGGCCGTGGACTCCGCGTCGGTCGCGTAACCGGCCAGCAGCAGCACGATGGTCGTGGTGATGATCATCGCCACCATATTGGAGGCGAACAGCACGAACGCGCCCAGCGCGAGCGCGGGCGCGTGCGCGCCGAGACACACCCCGACCACCCCGAGCGGCGGCACCAGCGAGATCGCGATCGCGACGCCGGGCAGCACGTCACCGACATCGCGGCGGGTGATCGCGACCGCCGCGACCAGCCCGGTGGCCAGGGCGGCGGTGAGATCCATGAGTTTCGGCGAGGTCCGCCCCACCACTTGCGCGTTGGTCAGCACATTGACCGGATTCGGCAGCAGCGCGGCGAACAGGAACCCCAGCGCGATCACCAGCACGACCCCGGCGCCCACCAGCAGCAGGCTGCGGCCCACCAGCCCGCCCCGCCCGCTCACCACGCCGAGCGCGACACCGAGGATCGGCACCGACAGCGGGGCGACGATCATCGCGCCGATCACCGTCGCCGTGGAATCCCCGATGACACCGGAGATCGCGATCACCGCCGACAGCACGAGCATGATCCAGAACGCCGATCGCTTCGCGGTGCCCTCACCGACCGACAGATCCAGCTTGTCGGTGAGCTCGTCGAGGGATCGGCGCTGCCCGGTCGGCACCAGATACGCGGTCATGGGCCGACGGTAGGTCGCGGCCGGGCGCCGCGAATCACCCGTTGTGGGTGAATCGTTCAGCCCAGCAGGCCGACGAGGCCGCGGAGGGCGAACAGGGTGCCGAAGCCGAAGAGGACCGACAGGGTCAGGGTGCGGCTGTGGGCCAGCATCCAGTCCTCCACCACCGCGAGGGTGTGGTCGGCGCGGTCACCCGCGATCAGGTACGCGCCGATCGGGAGGAGGAAGTCGGCCGACGCGGCCAGCAACAGAATGAGGGTGGCCACCAGGGAGGCGCCGATGGCCACCGCCGCGCTGGAGATGACGGTCATGCCGGAGAGCATGATGAACAGGTTCGGGTTCAGCACGCCGAGGACCAGCCCGATGGCGAACGCCTTACGCGGACCGGCGGTCTCGAGTTCGGTGAGCAGCTTCGGCCTGCCGCGCGATCCCACCGGCTTGCGGACCAGGATCCAGCCGCCACAGGCCAGAAACAGCAGGCCTACGACCAGCCCCGCGACATGCGAGACCCGCGCCGGGGTGGCCACCGGATCGGAGGCACCGCCGAGTACCGCCGACAGCGCGACCAGCAGATACACCGCGAGGAACCCCCCACCGAAGGCGGCGGCGTTGTGGACCGGTGTGCGCGAACGCAGCAGCAGCACACAGCCGATCACCGCGCCCGGCGTGATCATCAGCCCGATGATCTCCGGCGCCAGCATCCACAGCAACCCGCCCATGTCAGTCCCTTCCGTGTCCGTGCGACCGGATCTCGGCCTCGGCGTAGGCCGCCAGGGTCGACTCGCCGAGGGTGTGGGTCGCCGGGAAGAACTCGATGGCGATGCCCTGGCCCGCGAGCAGTTCGTCGGTCCACACCGCGCGGACGCGCGGGTCGACACCGCTGAGATAGAGCCGCCCGCCCACCGCGTCGAGCCGGTGCGCGTAGTCGGCGAGCACGTGCAGGAAGGTCGCGCTCACGCTCGTGCGCCCGCGCAACCGCAGGATGACGATCGGCTCGCGCGCCCCGCCCGGATCGGGCAGCCGGGTCTGCAGGGTGCGCGCCCCGGCGTAGAAGAGGCTGCCGTAGACATCCATGATCACGATCTCGTCGTCGGACAGGTGCCGGGGCAGGGTGTCCTCCACCAGGCGCCCGTCCTCGACCCGCAGCCGCACCACCTTCAGATCCATCGCTTCCTGATTGAGCTGGAGTAGCAGCGACAGCCCCACCCCCACCCCGACGGCGGCGGTGACCGGCAGCAGCAAGGTGGCGACGAAGGTGACCGCGAGCGCGGTGCGCGAGATGGTGCCGCTGCCCCAGATGGCCACCAGCCGATCGATGTCGAAGGCCCCGGCGGCGGCCACGACGAGAATGGCGGCCAGCGTCGGCATGGGCACCTTGCCGACCAGCCCGGTCAGCGCCACCAGGATCACCAGAATCCACAGCCCCGACCACACCGCGGCCCAGCGGGTGCGCGCGCCGGAGGTGACATTGATGGCCGTCTGCCCCAGCGACCCGCCCACCGGCATGCCACGGAACAGTCCCGCGGCGATATTGCCGATGCCCTGCGCGCAGAAGTCGCGGTCGACGCCGGAGCGGCGCCCGTCCGGATTCGGCGCCGATTCGGCGACTCCCGCGCCCTGCACCAGCACGATGACGGTCACCGCCAGCGCCCCGGCCAGCAGCGTCGGCGAGAACACGCTGAGCTGCGGAAGATGCGGCAGCGGAACGCCGGTCGGGATCTCCCCCGCCTCGGCCACGGTGGCGACCTCGTCCCAGCCGAAGATCAGGACGATCGCCGTGGGTACCACCAGCGCGGCCAGCGAGGCGACACTGCGCAACCGGCCCCGGCCCAGCGCCACCAGCAGCACGATCGCGGTGAGCCCGACGACCGCCGAACGCCAGTCGATCCCCCCGGGATGCAGCAGCACGTGCAGCGCCTTCAACGCCGCCACCGCACCCTCCGACGGCGCCCCGAGCAGCACCGGGAGCTGCCCGAAGACGATATTGGCCGCGATCCCGAGCAGGAACCCGGTCATCACCGAGTGCGAGACGAACCGCGTGTAGCGGCCCAGCCGCAGCACCGCGGCGGCGATCATCGCGATCCCGGCGACCAGGGTGAGCAGCACCAGCGCGGCCGAGCGGTCCTCGGGCGCGATCTCGGTCAGCGTGGAGCCCGCGGCCAGGGCCGAGGCGCTGGTGGTGGTGACCACCATCAGCTTGGTGCTGGTCCCGAATCCGCCGAAGAACCGCCCCGCCATGCTGGCGTAGAGGCCGTGCACCGGATTCACCCCGGCGAGCAGCCCCGCCGCCATCCCGTCGGGCACACCGGCGATGGCGCCGGGGACACCGGCGCCGATGTCGGCCTTGGTCATGCGCTGGCCCGCGAACGGGTTTCGCATCGCCTGCTCCTCCGGACAGCCGCCGGTCGGCGCGGGTCAGCCGACCGGCGGGGCGAACTCAGGGCGTCACGATGGCGAAGTCCGGGTCGGGGGCGTCGAGGTAGCCGACCAGTTCGACCAGTTTGCCGGAATCGCCGGTGACCTTCACCCGGCCGTCGGCGATCATCTGCCGCAGGTCCTGGCCGCCGAGCAGGGTGGCGCGCAGGTCCGCCTCGGTGAGGGCGAAGGTGGCGTCGGGGTCGGGCAAGTCGGTGTCGACGTCGAAGTGCACGAGCAGACCGTTGCGCAGCTGGGTGCGGTGCACGGTGCCGGTGTCGGTGATCCGCCAATCGAGCACGATCTGCGCGGCCCAGGCCCGTGGACCATCGATGCGCAGCGCGACCGCGTCGAAGATCTGCTCGACCGACAACGCGTCGGTGATGTCGGACGCGGCACTGGACAGCGGCGTCCCGACCGCGCCGTGGCGCAGTTCGTAGGCGCCCATGAGGAAGAAGTTGCGCCAGGTGCCGTTCTCGGACCCGTAGCCGAGCTGTTCGAGGGTATCGGCCTGGAGTGCCTTGGCCTCGGCATTGTCAGGTTCGGCGAAGATCACGTAGTTCAATACCTGGGCGACCCAGCGGAAATCGCCCTCGGCGTAGGACTTTCGCGCCTTGGCCAGCACCTCGTCGGCACCGCCCATGTACTCGAGGTGCCGCCGCGCGCCCTCGGTCGGCGGATGCTGCCACAGGGTCGCCGGGTTGCCGTCGAACCAGCCCATGTAGCGCTGGTAGATGGCTTTGACATTGTGGCTGACCGACCCGTAGTAGCCGTGCGTCGACCACGCGTTCTCGATCGCCGGGGGCAGCTGGATGTCCTCGGCGATCTCGATGCCGGTGGCGCCCTTGTTCAGCGCGCGCAGGGTCTGGTCGTGCAGGTAGCCGTAGAGATCGCGCTGGATCGACAGGAATTCGGTGAGCCGCTCGGTGCCCCAGGTCGGCCAGTGATGCGAGGCGAACACCACGTCGGCGCGGGCGGCGTAGCGGTTGATCGCCTCGGTCAGATACTTCGACCACACGTGGGGATCGCGCACGAGCGCGCCGCGCAGGGTGAGCAGGTTGTGCAGGGTGTGGGTGGCGTTCTCGGCCATACACAGGGCCCGCCGGGCAGGGAAGTAGAAGTTCATCTCCGAGGGGGCCTCGGTGCCGGGTGTCATCTGGAATTCGATCTGAACGCCGTCGACGGTGACGGTCTGCCCGGTGTGGTCGATGTACACCGTCGGCGAGATCAGGGTCGGCATGCCGGTCGAGGTGGTCGGGCCGAGCCCCGCGCCGACCGCGCCCAGCGGACCACGCGGCAGCGCGGCGCCGTACATGTAGGCCGCGCGCCGGGCCATCGCGGTACCGGCGTACACGTTCTCCTCCACCGCGTGCTCGGTGAAGCCGACGGGCGCGATGATCGGGCAGCTGCCCGCGTCCACCGCCTCCTGGGTTGTCACCCCCTTCACGCCGCCGAAATGGTCGATGTGGGAGTGCGAATAGATCACGCCGGTCACCGGGCGGTCGCCGCGATGTTCGCGGTAGAGCGCCAGCCCGGCCGCGGCGGTCTCCACCGAGATGAGCGGATCGATGATGATCACGCCGGTCTGTCCTTCGACCAGCGTCATATTCGACAGGTCCAAGCCACGGATCTGATAGATGCCGTCGGTGACCTCGTAGAGCCCCTGCATCGCGCACAGCTTGGACTGGCGCCACAGGCTCGGGTTCACCGTGGGCGGGCAGTCCTCGTCGAGGAAGGCGTAGCCGTCGCTGTCCCAGACCACCTCGCCCGCGTCGTTTTTCACGATCCCAGGTGTCAGCGCCGCGACGAATCCGCGTTCGGCGTCGGCGAAGTCCTGCTCGTCGCCGAACGGCAGTCGGCGCAACACACCGTCATTGCCGGATCGGATGCTGTCGGTCGCACTGTTCTGGCCGCTCATCGGTTCCCTTCCTCGCGACGAAGACTCCTGACACCGCCGCCCGGCCCGACGGCCGCGGCGACCCTTCCGCAGTATTCGTCGCCGGTAGCCCGGTCCGCCTCACCCACAGCGGGTGAATCGCGGCCGTTCACCCGATTCGGGTGAGGCGCCGCGCGCGCGATCGGCGCACGATGCGGATATGGGAGCAACTCCAGTACTCGGCCCGGTCGAGTTCGTCGTGCTGACCTTTCCCGGCACCACCGTCGACGCGGCGGTGGTCGACGCGCTCGCCGAGGTGGTGGGCAACGGCACCGTGACGGTGCTCGACCTGATCGTGTTGTCGATGGACGACGCGGGCGCCATCACCGAGCTCGAGATCGACGACGATCTCGAACCCGTGGGGCTGACCGGCCTGACCGCCGCCGACATCGATCTGGTCAGCGACGCTGACCTCGACGTGGTCCGCGCGTCGATGGCACCGAACAGCACCGCCGTGGTGGTGGTGTTCGAGGAGACCTGGGCCAGCCGCCTGGCCGCCGCCGTGCGCGGCGCCGACGGTGAAGTGGCCCTGCACGTCCAGGTGCCGCGCGACGCGGTCGAGGCCGCCGTCGCCGCGGCCACGGTCTAGAGAGGAATCGAGATGCCACTTCGGATGGGCCGCGTCGGGCGGCCGGGACTGCTGGGCACCGTGGCCCGCACCGCCGTCGTCGCGGGGACCGCGCAGGCCACCTCCAACGCGGTCAACAACCGGGCGCGCAGGCGGAACGCCGAACAGCAGGCGTATGCCGAACAGCAGGCGCCCCCACCGCAACCGGCCTACGCGCCCCCGCCTCCGCCGCCCGCGCCCTCGGGTGGCGGCACCGACGTGGTCGCCGAGCTGACCAAGCTGAGCCAGCTGCACGAGGCGGGCGCGCTCTCGGACGCGGAATTCGCCGCGGCCAAGACCAAACTGCTCGGCTGAGTCTCAGCCGACCAGCCCGCCGCTACAGGTGAGCACCTCGCCGGTGATGTAGTCCGATTCCGGCAGGCACAGCAGATACACCGCGCCCGCGGCCTCCTCGACGGTGCCGAGCCTGCCCAGCGGCGCGAGGTGCTGGGCAGCCTGCAGGATCATCGGATTCACGCCGACCTTGATCTCCTGCCCGGCGATATCGATGGTGGAGTCGTCGGTGGCCGAACTGGTGAGCCGGGTCTGGATCAGGCCGAAGGCGACCGCGTTCACGGTGACCCGGTAGCGGCCCCACTCCTTGGCGATCGCCTTGGTGAGCCCGAGGATGCCCGCCTTGCCCGCCGAGTAATTGGCCTGCCCGGCATTGCCGAACAGCCCGGCCAGCGAGGAGATGTTGACGACCTTGCGGGTGACCGGATCACCCTGGTCGCGTTCACGTTTCGCGGCGGCGCTGATCACCGGCTGGGCCGCGCGCAGGATCTGGAACGGCGCCTTGAGGTGCACGTCGAGGATGGCGTCCCACTGCTCGTCGCCCATATTCTGCACCACGGTGTCCCAGGTGTAGCCCGCGTTGTTGACGATGATGTCGAGCCCGCCGAAAGTGTCCACGGCGGTCGCGACGAAGCGGTCCGCGAAGCCCTCCTCGGTGACGCTGCCCGCGCAGACCGCGGCCCGTCCGCCCGCGGCGGTGATCTCGTCGGCGACCTGCTGGGCCGCGTCGGCGTCGAGATCGTTGACCACCACCGCCGCGCCGTTGGCGGCGAGCTTGTGCGCGATGGCCGCGCCGATCCCGCGTCCGCTGCCGCTCACGATCGCGGTCTTTCCTGCCAGTGCCGAGGTCATCAGGACTGTCCTTCCGTGGTGAAGTCGCCGTGGCGGCCCGCGCCCGCGGTGAAGCGGGCGGCGCCGTCGAGGGTGTCCGCCCGCAGCGAGGTCATGCCGCGGGCGAATTCGTTGGTCAGGGCGTCGGTTTCGGTCAGGTCCGCCTGTTCGAGCATGGACAGGCGGTCCTCGCGCAGACAGGTCTGCGGGAAGCGGGTGAGGTCGATGGCCAGTTCGCGCGCGGCGGCCAGGGCCTGACCGCGCGGCGCGATCCGGTTGACCAGGCCGATCCGGTGCGCCTCGGCGGCGTCGACCGGGCGGCCGGTGAGGATGAGGTCCATGGCGTGGCTCTCCCCGATCAGCCGGGGCAGGCGCACCGTGCCGCCGTCGATCAGCGGCACGCCCCAGCGACGGCAGAACACACCGAGCACCGCGTCCTCGTCGGCGACCCGCAGGTCGGCCCACACGGCCAATTCCAGGCCACCGGCCACCGCGTACCCGGAGATCGCGGCGATCACCGGCTTGCTCAACCGCATCCGGGTCGGCCCCATCGGGCCGTCACCCTCCGGCCCGGCGACATTGCCGCGCTCGGTGCCGATCGCCTTGAGATCGGCTCCCGCGCAAAAGGTTTCGCCCACGCCGTGCAGGATCGCCACGGCCGCGCCGGGGTCGACGTCGAAGTCACGGAAGGCGGCCGCCAGCGCGGCGGCGGTCGGGCCGTCGACGGCATTGCGCGCGGCGGGACGGTTGATGCCGATGAACACGAGCGGACCGTCGCGCTCGACCAGGACTGTGGGGGTGGCCATACCGGAATGAAACAGTCCGATCGGACTGTTGTCAAGACCTGCGAAGATACTCCGCATGGCTCCCCCCACCGAAGGCCGACGGCGCAGCGACGCCGCACGCAGCCAGAACACGCGTGAGCGCATTCTCGCCGCCGCGGTCGACAGCCTCGTCGAGGACGGTTACGCCGCCACCAGCATCGGCGCCATCCAGGCCAGGGCGGGTGTCTCGCGCGGCGCGCTGCTGCACCAGTACCCGAACAAGGCGCATCTGCTCGTGGACGCGGTGCGCCATCTGTCCGACCAGCAGGTCATCGAGGTCCGCACCGCCGAACAGCCCGGCGGCGACCCGGACTGGATGGCGGCACTGTGGCGCAGCTTCGCCACCCCGCTGTTCGGCGCGCTGCTGGAACTGTGGGTGGCCGCGCGCACCGACGCCGACCTGCGCGCGGCCCTGCTCCGCCACCAGCGCGACCTGCACACCACCATCCGCACCTCGATCGTGCGCGGTGTCGGCGAACCGCTCCCCGTGCAGTTCGACACCGTCTTCGAGATGACCCTCACCTACTTCCGCGGCCTGGCCCTGACCACCATCCTCAGCACCAACCACCGCGACCAGCTACTCGCCGACTGGCGCACGGCCATGTCGGCGCTGCTGACCACCGCCCCGCGCTGACCGGATCAGCCCGCGGCGGCGGCTTCGATGACGGCGGTGGCATCGCTGACGTCGGCGGCGAACACCTCGTGGAAGGACGCGGTAGCCGTCGGCGCGCAGGTTCGCGGCGACGCCGTCCCAGCTCGGATCCCGCTCATGTGAGTTCCTCTCCTACCGCGTGAACGCCTCCGCCGACCCTCCTCCGCGCGATGTCACACTCCCGCCGCGTCTTTCGTCTCCCCTGTGCGAACACATTCGATCGATCCCAGGAGAGAGTTCCATGTCTGTGCACCTCAGCAACCCGGCCGACCTGCACGATCCGACCGGCTTCGGCTACAGCCACGTCGCCCGGGTGACCGGCGAGCTGGTCCTGATCGCCGGTCAGTACGACTCCGACGCCGACGGCCACACCACCACCGAGGATTTCGCGGGCCAGGTCGCCCGCGCGTTCGCCAACCTCGGCACCGCCCTGCGCTCGGCCGGTCTCGACTACGCCGATGTCGCCCAGCTGCGCACCTTCATCGTCGACCACGACCTCGACAAGCTGACCGTTCTCGGCAAGCAGATCGCCGAGATCTGGGGCGACAAGCCACCCACCCAAACCCTCCTCGGCGTCGCCTCCCTCGCCCTCCCCGGCATGCTCTTCGAGGTGGACGCCCTCGCCGCCCGCGACTGAATCCCGCGACCCGCGATCCGCCACCACTGATCCCGGAGTCGCCCGATCAGGAGCGAACCCCGGGATCACACGCTTCGTCAGCTCCGCACGACGGCCTCCGACGCTCCCAGGTCCAGGCGAGGCCAATCCCGCAGGTCACGGCGGAGCTGGCGGTCGTGGGTGGCCACGACGACGGCGGCGGCGGTGGCCCGCAACGCCTCGGTGAGTTCGTCGACCAGGCTGATAGAGAGGTGGTTGGTCGGCTCGTCGAGGAGGAGGGCGTGGGGGCGGGCGGCGAGGGCGCAGGCGAGGTCGAGGCGGCGTTGCTGGCCCATGGACAGCTCGCCGATCGGCTTGTTCGCCTCGTGGGTGGTCAGCAGCCCGAGGGCGCTGAGCGCGACCCGGTCACCGTCGGCGAGTAGTCCGGCGGTGACGAGCTCGGCGAGGTGGGTCTCGTACACCTCGCGGGCCCGGCGGCGCAGCGGCCTGCGGGATTCCTGCTGGAGCAGGTGGATCCGGGCCTTGCGGGCGCGGTGGAACTCGCCGGTCGACGGCGAGATCGTCCCGCTCAGCACACCGAGCAGGGTGGACTTGCCCGCGCCGTTGGCCCCGCTGATCACCAGCCGGTCCCCCGAGTCCAGCGCGAGTTCGACCGGCGCCGTCAATCGCCCGGCGACGGTGACCTCCGCCGCGCGCACCAGCCTGACCCCGGCCCGGGTGGGCAGCTCGGGCATCCCGAAACGCTGCGGCGGGGTGGGCGCGGTGACGCGATGCTGCTCGAGGGCGTCCTGGCGCCGGTGCACCGCCCTGGCCACCGAGCCAGCCCGGGTAGCGCGGGCGTGTTTGCCGGTGCCCTTGTCCGGCCGCCAGCCGCTGACCAGGCGGTTCTGTGCCGCCGACAGGTCGTCGGCCAGCCGGGCCCGTTCGCTCTGCTGCTGTTCGTACTCCTCGATCCAGCGGGACCGTTCGGCGAGCCTGCCGTCCCGGTAGCCCGCGTAGCCGCCGCCGTAGACGCGCGGCCTGCCGTCGCGGGTCGGGTCGAGATCGAGGAACGTCTCGGCCACGTCGGTGAGCAGGGCCCGGTCGTGACTCACCACGACCACTCCGCCCGCGAACCCGCGCAGCTGGTCGGTGAGGAAGTCGAGCGCGGCCCGGTCGAGGTGGTTGGTCGGTTCGTCGAGCAGCAGGAAATCGTCACCGGCGGCCAGCAGCACCGCCAGCCGCACCCGGTAGCGCTGCCCCACCGACAAAGTGGACAGCGGCCGCTCACGCTCGGTGACGGCACCGAGCCCGGCCAGGGCGATGTCGACGCGGCGGTCGGCGTCCCAGGCATCGAGCAGCTGGGCCCGGTCCAGTGCCGCGCTGTAGTCCTCGTCGGCGCCGGGCCGTCCGTCGGCCATGGCTTCGGTGGCCTCGTCGAGCGCGCGCATCGCGGCGCGGGCAGCGGCGAGATGCTCGTCGACGACGGCGCCGATGGTGCGTGCGTCGTGGTCGGGCATCTCCTGGGTGGCCAGCGCCAGGGTGCCGACCCGCTGGACGGTGCCCTCGTCGGGGGCGAGTTCCCCGGCGAGCACGTGCAGCAGGGTGGATTTGCCCCGCCCGTTCTCGCCGACGATCGCCCAGCGCGAGCCGGGCGACACCGTCAGGTCGACACCGTCGAGCACCACGCGGTCACCGCGTCGCACACCGATACCGGTGCAGGTCAATTGTGCCCGGGCGTGGGCAGGCCGAATTCGCTTGTTCATGGTGTCCTCCGGGCACACCTCACCCAGCACGGGAGAAGGTGGAATGCCCTGGTCGATGGGCGCGCGCCGAGCGCGCGACGAAACATCGATGCGGGGCCGTCAGCTGTCCGCCGATGCGGACGCGGCCCGGAATCTCAGAGGAAGAACAAGTGCATGGCATCCACGCTAACAACCACCTCTCCACCCGTCGAGCGAATTGATCGCCGACGGGTGGCTGCTACGCGACGGCGGGGGTGCGGCTGGCGTAGCCGAGGTTGGTGAGGACTTCGCTGGTGGCCTTGGCGAAGTTGAGGGTGATGAAGTGCAGGCAGGGGGCGCCTTCGTCGATGAGGCGCTGCGCGATCTCGGTGGCGATCTGGATGCCCTCGGCCCGGACGGCGGCGGTGTCCTCCCGCGGACCGGTCCCCGCGGCTCGTCGCAGCCGCGCCAGCACCGCGGCGGGCAGGGCCCGGCCGCACAGTTCCTCGGCCCGCTGCACCGTGCGCAGCGAGGTGATCGGCATGAGCTCGGGAATGATCGGCTTGGCACCCTCGGCCGGGTCCATGCCGACAATCCGGTCCCGCAAGCGCAGATAGTGCTCCACGTCGAAGAACATCTGGGTGATCGAATACTCCGCGCCCGCACGCAGTTTCGCCGCGAGATGCCGGGTGTCGTGGTCCAGATCGGGCGAGCGGTGGTGCCCCTGCGGGAACGAGGCGACGCCCACGTGGAAATCCCCGAGATCGCGAACGATGCGGACGAGTTCCTCGGCGTATTCGACCCCGTCGGGGTGCTTGCGCCACTCGCCCAGCGGGTCGCCGGGCGGATCACCGCGCAGGACGAGCAGGTTGTGGATCCCCGAGTCGGCGTAAGAACCGATGAGCGACCGCAATTCGGCGATGCTGTGGCCGACGGCGGTGAGGTGGGCGACCGGGAGCAGGGTGGTCTCGGCGGCGAGCTCACCGGTGATACGGACCGTGCGGTCCTTGGTGGAACCCCCGGCGCCGTAGGTCATCGAGACGAAAGCCGGGTGCAGCCGCTCGAATTCGCGCACCGCGCGCCACAGGCGGGACTCTCCGGCGGCATCGCGGGGCGGGTTGAACTCCACCGAGAACGGCACCCGGTGTCCGCGATATTCGCGCAGGCGCTGCGCCACCGACAGGGTGCGAGACGGTAGCCGCGCCGCCTCGGAACGCTCACCGGTCATCGACATCCCCCATTCGTCTAGTAGGTCGCCGCCGCCGACCCGCTACACCTGCGCCGTGACGGCACGTTCGACGATACCGGCGCCACGGCGCCACGATGGCGACTTCTCTTCTACGCCACCACTGTTCGCTGCGGAACACCCACATATTCACTCAGGGGACGGATCAGCGCATTGGACTCACCCTGTTCGATGATGTGCGCGGTCCACCCGGTGATCCGGCTCATCACGAAGATCGGGGTGAACACCTCGATATCGAAGCCGAGCAGGTAGTACGCGGGGCCGGTCGGGAAATCGAGATTGGGTTTGATCCCGGTGGCCTCGTTCATGGTGCGTTCGAGGGTCTCGTACATCCGCACCCACTCGCCCCCGTCGGTGGCGGCGGCGATATCGAGGAACGCCTTCTTCATGGTGGGCACCCGGGAGTCACCGTTCTTGTAGACCCGGTGGCCGAACCCCATCACCTTTTCCTTGTGCGCCAGCTTGTTCCGCAACCACTGTTCGGCCAGCGCGGGGTCGCCGATCTCGAGCATGTCGTGCATGACCGCCTCATTGGCACCGCCGTGCAGCGGACCCTTCAACGCGCCGATCGCGGCGGTGACCGCGCTGTAGATATCGGACAGGGTCGAGGTGACGACCCGGGCGGCGAAGGTGGAGGCGTTGAAACTGTGCTCGGCGTAGAGGATCAGCGACACCTCGAACGCCTTGACCAGCTCCCGCGCGGGAATGGAGCCGAAGCACATGTTCAGGAAGTTCTCGGCGTACCCGAGGTGCGAGTGCGGCGCGATCGGGTCCAGCCCCTGGCGGCGGCGGTGATCGGCGGCCACGATGGTCGGCAGCACCGCCAGCATGCGCAGGGACTTGGCCCGGTTCGCCTTGGGCGAGTTGTCGTCCTCGGCCGGGTCCTCGGCGCCGAGGTAGCTGATGGCGGTACGGACCACATCCATCGGATGGCAGTTGTCCGGCATCTTGGCCACCAGCGACAGCAGCGAACGGTCGGCCCGGCGCGAGGCCCGTTCCTGCTGGCAGAACCGCTCCAGCTCCCGGTGATCCGGCAGCTCACCGTTCCAGAGCAGATAGGCGACCTGTTCGAAGCTGCACTGCGCGGCCAGGTCCTGCACGGCATAGCCGCGATAGGTGAGCGAGTTCGTCTCCGGCACCACCTTCGAGATCGCGGTGGTGTCGACCACGACCCCGGCGAGGCCCTTGTAGATGGTGGGTACAGCGATGTCGGTCATCACTGGTCCTTTCACAAGGCGAAATTGAAGATGTCGGAATCGAATTCGTTGTAACGCTCGTACTGCAGCAGTTCGTAGAGACGAGACCGGTGCTGCATCCGATCCAGCAGACCGGCCTGGGTGCCCTCGGCGAAGATCTCGCGCAGACCCGCCTCGGCGGCGAACATGGCCAGCCGCAGCGTCGACACCGGGTAGATCACCGCGTTGTAGCCGATCTTCTCCAGCGTGGCGGCCGGTACCAGTTCGGATTTGCCGAACTCGGTCATGTTCGCCAGCAGCGGCGTGTCCACCGCGGCCCGGAACCTCTCGAAATCCGCTGGGGTGTGCAGTGCTTCGGTGAAGATCAGATCCGCGCCCGCCTCGGTGTACGCCTGCGCCCGCTCGATCGCCGCATCGATGCCCTCGATCCCGGCGGCGTCGGTGCGTGCGCAGATCACGAAGTTCGGATCACGCCGTGCCGCGACCGCCGCGCGCAGCCTGCGCACCATCTCCGCCACCGGCACAACAGCTTTGCCGTCGAGGTGCCCGCAGCGCTTCGGGTTCACCTGGTCCTCGAAGTGCGCACCGGCGATGCCCGCGTCCTCGAGGAAGGTGACCGTGCGCGCCGCGCTCATCGGCTCGCCGAAACCGGTGTCGGCGTCGATGAGCACCGGCAGATCGGTGACCCGCGCGATCTGCCTGCCGCGCTCGGTGACCTCCGTCAGCGTGGTGAGCCCGATATCGGGCAGTGCCAGATCCGCCGAGACCACCGCGCCGGAGACATAGACACCCTCGAACCCGATCTCCTGGATGAGCCTGGCCACCAGCGGATTGAACGCGCCCGGGATCCGCTGGATACGGTCCGAGGCCAGCCCGGCCCGGAACGCGATCCGCTTGTCGGCGGCCGAGGTCGCCGCCGCCAGCAGGCCGGTCATCAGAACAGGCCCTTCGGCAGCTTCGGCGCGCGGGCCAGCACGTCGTCGGAGACGGTGAAGTTCAGCTGACCCAGTTCCGCGGCGGTGAGTTCGGGGGTGCGCTGGGCGACCTCGAGGAAACGGTCCTGCTCGGCCGGGTCGATGACGCCCTCAGCCAGCGTGCGGAACTTGGCGATGTACTGCTCGCGGGCGAACGGGCGCGCGCCCAGCGGGTGCGCGTCGGCCACGGCCAGCTCGTCGACGATCACCTCGCCGCTCTTGAGCGTCACCTCGGCGCGGGCACCGAAGGCCTTCTCGTTCGGGTCGGTCGAGTGGTAGCGGCGGGTCCACTCCGGGTCCTCGGCGGTGGAGATCCTGTTCCACAGCTCGATGGTGTCCGGGCGCTGGGCCCGCTCGGGCGCGTAGGAGCGCTCGTGGTGCCAGGTGCCGTCCTGCAGGGCGACCGCGAAGATGTACATGATCGAGTGGTCGAGGGTCTCGCGCGAAGCCTTGGGGTCGAACTTCTGCGGGTCGTTCGAGCCGGTGCCGATCACGTAGTGCGTGTGGTGGCTGGTGTGCAGCACGACGGTGGCGATCTGGTCCAGGTCGCCGATCCGCTCGCGCAGGCGGAAGGCCAGGTCGATCGGGGCCTGGCTCTGGTACTCGGCCGAGTGCTCCTTGGTGTAGGTGTCGAGGATGCCGCGCTTGGCCTCGCCGGGGCCGGGCAGCGGCACCGAGTACTCCGCCCGCGGGCCGCCGAGCAGCCAGGCGATCACGCCGTCCTCGCCCTCCCAGATCGGCGACGGCGCGCCCTCACCGCGCAGCGCGCGATCGACGGCCTCCACGGCCATCTTCCCGGCGAAGGCGGGCGCGTAGGCCTTCCAGCTGGAGATCTCGCCCTTGCGGGACTGGCGGGTGGCGGTGGTGGTGTGCAGGGCCTGGCCGATGGCCTGGTAGATGGTCTCGGTGTCGAGGCCCAGCAGGGTGCCGATGCCCGCGGCGGCCGAGGGGCCGAGGTGGGCGACGTGGTCGATCTTGTGTTCGTGCAGGCAGATCGCGCGGACCAGGTCCACCTGGATCTCGTAGCCGGTGGCCAGACCACGGATCAGGTCGCGACCGCCGCGGCCGGTGTGCTGGGCGACGGCCAGGATCGAGGGGATGTTGTCGCCGGGGTGGGAGTACTCGGCGGCCAGGAAGGTGTCGTGGAAATCGAGCTCGCGCACGGCCACGCCATTGGCCCAGGCGGCCCACTCCGGGGAGAACCGGCCGGGCACGCCGAACACGGCGGCACCGGTGCCGTACGGGTGCGCGAGGGCCTGGGCGCGGGCATTGGCGACCGGGCGGCGGGTGAGCGAGGCCGCCGCGACCGAGGCGTTGTCGATGATCCGGTTGACGATCATCTCCTCGGTCTCCGCGGGCACCTCGACCGCATCGGTAGCAACCTCGGCGATCCGCCAGGCGAGGTGGTCTTCCCGGGGGAAGTCCTCGGCGGAGCGGTGGGTGCGGACGAGATGGTTCTTCACGGTGGCGGCCTCCAGAAGCGGGAAATTCACTGGTGTCTTTCGCACGTTACACACGCGGCGAATACCGCGAAATACACCGCAAATGTCAAAATTTGTGGACGCCGACCAGCAAATTTGTGGAAGTTGTGAAAGGTCGGATTGCTACAGTGGCGGCATGCAGAAGATGTACGCGGGCGCGCGGCTGCGGACACTGCGCGATCAACGCGGGCTGTCCCAATCGGGTATGGCCAAGCTGCTCGGGCTATCGGTGAGTTACGTCAACCAGCTCGAGAACGACCAGCGCCCGCTCACCGTGCAGGTGCTGCTGCGGCTCAACGCCACCTTCGATCTGGACATGGGCTTCTTCGCCGCCGACACCGACGCCCGCCTGCTGGCCGACCTCCAGGACGTCTTCGCCGAGGAGCCCGACGCGGCCACGGTCTCCACCGCCGAACTCGACGATCTGATGACCCGCACGCCCGCCGCCGCCCGCCTGCTGGTGAGCCTGCACCGCCGCCTGCGCGGCGCCACCCAGCAGCTCGAACAGTTCTCCGCCGAGGTCGAGGGCGTCACCGTCGAGCCCGGCACCGCCACCCCCTACGAGGACGTGCGCGACTTCTTCTACGACCGCCGCAACCACATCCCCGAACTCGACCAGGCCGCCGAACGCCTGTTCACCGACAACCGGCTCACCCTCGGCGGCCTTGACCTGCAACTGACCCGTCTGCTGCACCAGCGGCACGGCATCGGCGTCACCATCCGCACCGACGACCCCACCGATCCCGGACCCAAACGGATCTACGACCCCGAGACGCGCCGGATCGTACTGGCGCGCAGGCTCTCTCCCGGCCAGCGCGCCTTCCAGCTCGCCACCCAGCTGGCCTTCCTCACCCACGCCGACACCATCGACACCCTGGCCGCCTCGGTGGAGACCATGCCCGAGGGCTCGCGCGATCTGCTGCGGATCGGCCTGGCCAACTATTTCGCGGGCGCGCTGATCCTGCCGTACACCCGGTTCCGCAATGCCGCCGAGGAATTGCACTACGACATCGACCTGCTGTCGTCGATGTTCGAGGTGGGGTTCGAGACGGTGTGTCACCGGCTGTCCACTTTGCAGCGGCCGAATCAGCGCGGGGTGCCGTTCTTCTTCGTGCGCACCGACCGGGCGGGCAATATCTCGAAACGTCAGTCCGCCACCGCCTTCCACTTCTCCCGGGTGGGCGGCAGCTGCCCGCTGTGGGTGGTACACGAGGCCTTCACCACCCCCGGCCGCATCCGCACCCAGATCGCCGAGATGCCCGACGGCCGCAAATACCTGTGGCTGGCCCGCACCACCGACGAGAGCACGCCCGGATTCCTCTCCCCCAAGCGGGATTTCGCGATCGGCCTGGGCTGCGACCTGGCCTACGCGGAGAAGCTGGTCTACTCGCACGGGTTGCCGATCCACGACGACACCACCGCCGTCCCGATCGGCGCTGGCTGCAAGATCTGTGAGCGTCCGGCCTGCGCGCAGCGCGCGTTTCCGCAGCTGGGACGGGCGATCCGGGTCGACCGGAACCGCGCGGCCAATATCCCCTACACCCCGGCCGACCCCGGGCGTTAGCGGCCGAGCAGTGCGGTGACCGGGCCGTCGGCCAGCAGCAGCTCCCTGGCCCGGGCGATGACGCGCGCACCGCTGGGTTCGTCGACATACCCGGTCCACGCCGCGCGGCTGGGCCCCCAGAAGCGGTACAGCGTCTGCACGGCCAGGTGCTGGGTCACCTCGATCTCCACCGAATCCCGGTGCGCCGCAGTGAAATCCGCGAAGTACCGGTCGAGGAACTCCCCGATGGCGGCCACCGAATCCGCTCCGGCGGCCTCCTGGCTGATCAGCACCTCGCACAGGATGTAGGCCAGATCGTAGGCGGGCGTGCCCAGGTGTGACTGCTCGAAATCGATCACGCCGAGTGCGGTGTCCGAGGCGATGATATTGCGCGAGTTGATGTCTCCGTGGGTGACGCAGTCGGTGCGGCGCTGGTACTCGCGACGGCAGCGCAGCACCCGCTCGGCCTCGGCGGGCGTGAGCCGGGCGGCGATGTCGTCGTACTGCAAGCCCAGCTTGAAGTCCCGGAATTCGGTATTGGCGAGAAGCGAGTCGGGCGCGAAACGCCCGTAGGTGGTCTGATGCAGTCCGGCCAGCACCCGGGGTAGGCCGGTCAGGAAGGCGGCGGGCAGCTCACCCCGCGCGAGGGCGTCGTTGAGCGGGCGCTCGCCGGGCGCGGCCGTCATCAGGAAGGCGCGGCGCTGCCGGTCGAAGGCCACGATCTCGGGGACCGCCCCGGCCGGGCCCGCCGTGGCCGCCAGCCGCTGTACGCGTTCGGCCAGCTCGGCGCGTTCGATCGCCGGAATCCGGGGCGGCGAATACAGCGGGTTCTCGATGCCGTCGAGGTACTGCTTGAAGAAGTAGGTCCCGGAACGGGTTTCGACGCGCAGCAGGTAGTTGAACAGGCCGCCGCCCTGCACCCGGATATCGAGAACACGGTCGCGGCCGAGGCCCGCCTCGACCACCGCCAGACAATCGGCGATCCGCTCGGGGGCAGGGTTCTCGTCGGCCACGCGCTACCCTAACCCGAATTAATATTGCGAACGGTCGAAATCTTGATTTCCACCATCGGCTCCCGTACCGTCCCTGCTCACGGGTGCGCACCCCGTCGGACACCGTTGTCGGATCGAGAGTTGGACACATGGAAAGCCAAGCGCGGGCGGGCCGGTCGGGCCGCGAATCGCGGAGAGAGCGTCGTGGACGCTGGGGTGCGCTGGTCGTGAGCGCGCTGGTCGGGCTGACGACGCTGGCCGCCGGACAGGCAGGCGCGGAGGTCGCCGATGACTTCTACACGCCACCGGCGGGGTACGCGGCGACGGCGCCGGGGACCGTCCTCGACAGCAGGCCGGTGGTGGCGAAACTGTTGCAGCAGTTCCCGATCGACGCCCAGGCCTGGCAGCTGCTGTACCGCACCACCGACGGCGAGGGCGGGCCGTACGCGGCCGTCACCACCGTGTTGATGCCGCGGGGGCCCGCGCGGCCGCGGCCGCTGCTGTCGTTCCAGATGGCCTACGACGCGCTGCGACGCGAGTGCATGCCGTCGTACTCGCTGACCCACGGCAGCCTCACCGATCTGCTCGACACCGCGAAACAGTCCGGTCGCTCGACGGTGCCCTCGGAGGCCGCGCTGGTGGCCACCGCGCTGTCGAAGGGCTGGGCGGTGAGCGTGCCCGATCCCGGCGGCGTCGAGGACCGGTTCCTCACGCCACGCCTGATGGGCTACACCGTGCTCGACGGCATCCGCGCGGCGGAGAACTTCGCGCCGCTGGGCCTGCCCGGCGCGGCCACCCGGGTCGCGGGCTGGGGCTACTCCGGCGGCGGGGTCGCGACGAGCTGGGCCGCCGAGGTGCAGCCGCGCTACGCCCCGGAACTGAACGCGGTGGGCTTCGCCATCGGCGCGCCGGTGCAGGATCTCGAGGCCGCCATCCACACGGCCGACGGCCGCTCGACGGTCGGGCTGGTGCCGCTCGGATTGGCCTCGATCAGCAAGGACTCCCCCGAGTTCGCCCAGCGGCTGGCCCCGCACCTGACCCCGGCGGGCCGCGATGCCGTCGAACTCGCGCGGGTGAGCTGCACCGCGACCACCGTGGGCAGCGTCCGGTTCCGCCGGGTGAGCGACTGGCTCGAGGTGCCGGTCGACCAGCTCATGGCCGACCCGGTGATCCGCCGCGAGGTCGAGATCCGCAAGCGCGGCAGCGAGACCCCCACCGCCCCGCTGTACGTGCTCAACGGCCTGCACGACGAGGTGAGCAATAGCCCGGCCGTGGACGCCCTGGTCGACCGGTGGTGCGCGGCCGGTGCCTCGATCACTCAGATCCGCGACGCGGTGCCGGACTCCCCGATGGGCGCGCACGGGGTGGTCGCCCTGACCGGCGCGGGCGGCCTGCTGGCCTGGCTGGACCGCGCGCTCACCGGCGACGGGCCGGTGCAGGGCCCGGGCTGCACGGTGCGGACGGTCACCTCGACCGCACTGGAACCCGAATTCGCCCAGGGGCTCCCGGAATTCGCGTCCGCGATCCTGGGAACACTGCTGGGGCAGGCGCTCGGCGCGGGACGCTGAGCATCCGGGCGGGGCGGGCTGGGGGCGCCCCGCTCACTCCTCGCCGCGGTGCGTCTCGAGGTACTGGCCGACCATCGTGCTGAGCACCTCGAGTCGCACCGTGTCGAGTTCCGGCTGCGGGAACGCGCGGGTATTGAGGGCGTCACCGTCGAAGCAGAACAGCACGATCGAGCCGAGCGCGAGCACCTGCTCGGCCGACAAGCCCCGCGCCGCTGGCATTTTCACACCACCGCTGACCAGCGCCGCCGCGTATTCCAGCCGCACCACTTCGAGCCGTTGCTTGAGCGCGGCATCGGTGCGCGCGGCCACGGTGAGCTCGAGCCACACGGTATTGACCGGATCGCGCGCGGTGTCGCGCCACAGTGCCAGCACGGCGATCACATCGGAGCGGTCCGGCAACTCGGTCATCTTCGCGACGAAGGACTCGCGCTGGCGGCGGCCCACCTCCTCGGCGGCGGCCGCGATGAGATCGAACAGGGTCGGGAAACGCCCGAACAGCCCGCCGTGCGAGACCCCGGCCCGGCGGCAGACCTCCTTGACGGTGACGTGCGCGTAGCCCTTCTCGACAATGGTCTCGATGGTCGCGTCGATGAGCGCCTGACTCGTCTCGGCACGCCGCTGCGCCTGTGTCCGCCGAGCCCCGGGCACGCGCCCTCCTTCGGGTCAAAAATTATCGACTACCTGGTCGAAATCAACGATACCAGCGGGAATAACATCGCCCCCGGGAGCCCTCCCAGGCCCGGAAACGGCACGGCAATCAGGCAATTCGTTTGCGCGAGCTCGCACTTTACGATATCTTTACCTTAGGTGCGCCGGGAAGACTGGTCGGCAATCCCCGGGTCCGATCGGGCCGGGGGTTCGTTCGGCGAGGGGAATTCCGATGGCATCGTGGGGATCGTTCATGGCAGTCGCGCTGTCGTTTCCGGCCGCGCTGTTCACTTTCGCGCTGCTCGTCGTCATCGGGTACTGGCTGCTGGTGCTCGTCGGGGGTACCGAGCCCGACGCGGTCGAGACCGATTCCGCGACACAGGGTCTCGACGCGCTCGGGCTCGGCGGAGTACCGGTGACGGTCGCCGTGACGGGACTGGTCGGGCTGTCGTGGTTCGCCGCGCTGGCCGGGACCGTCGCGGTCGCCGGGCTGTCCGGGCTCGCGGGGTTCCTGGCGCGCTGCGGGGTGCTGGCCGGCGCCGTGATCACGGCGGTGGCGGGCACCAGGCTGGTGGTGATTCCGCTGCGCCGGGTATTCCGCGACGGTCCAGCGCCCTCGCACCAGGATTTCATCGGCCGGATGTGCAGGGTGCGCACCGGCCGCGTCGACGAGGAGTTCGGCCAGGCCGAGCTCACCGCCGCCGACGGATCGTCGGCGGTCATCCAGGTCCGGCAGAGCACACTGCACGCCGCGACCGCTCCCCTGGCACAGGGGGATTCCGCCGTCGTCTACGACTACGACGCGGCCGCCGGAACATTCTGGGTGGCCGCATGGGAGGGAAACTGATGTCCACCATCGCCATCGGATTCGGGGTGCTCATCGCCCTGGTCCTGCTCGCCGGGCTCGCCGTGTTGTTCCTGGTGAGCCGGCTGTTCAAGAAGGTCAGCCAGGGACGTGCGCTGATCATCTCCAAGATGCGCAAGGTCGATGTGACCTTCACCGGCGCGGTGGTGCTGCCGGTGCTGCACAAGGCCGAGTACATGGACATCTCGGTCAAGACCATCGAGGTGGCCCGGCTCGGCCGCGACGGGCTGATCTGCCGGGACAATATCCGCGCCGATATCCGGATCACCTTCTTCGTGCGGGTCAACAAGACCGTCGAGGACGTGATCAAGGTGGCCCAGGCCATCGGCACCCAGCGCGCCAGCGACCAGGCCACCCTGCAGGAACTGTTCAGCGCCAAGTTCTCCGAGGCGCTCAAGACCGTGGGCAAGCACCTCGACTTCGTCGACCTCTACACCCACCGCAACGAATTCCGGGACCGGATCATGGCGGTGATCGGCACCGACCTCAACGGCTACAGCCTCGAGGACGCCGCCATCGACTACCTCGAGCAGACCCCGCTGATCCAGCTCGACAGCCAGAACATCCTCGACGCGCAGGGCATCCGCAAGATCACCGAGCTCACCGCCATCGAGCACGTGCGCACCAACGAGTTCCGCCGCCAGGAGGAGAAGGAGATCACCCGCCAGAACGTGGAGGCGCGCGAGGCGGTGCTGGAGCTGGAACGCCAGCAGTCCGACGCCGAGAACCGCCAGCGCCGCGAGGTGGAGACGCTGCGGGCCCGCGAGGAGGCCGAGATCCTGCGGGTGCAGGCCGAGGAGCGGCTCAAGGCGCAGACCGCGTTCCTGCGCACCGAGGAAGCCCTCGCCGTGCAGTCGCAGTACAAGGACCGGGAAGTGGCCGTCGCGGAGAAGAACCGCGAGCGGGTGATCGCGATCGAGTCCGAGCGGATCGAGAAGGACCGGCTGCTCGAGGTGGCCGACCGCGACCGCGCCGTGTCGCTGGCGCACATGGCCAACGAGCGCGAGGTAGAGACCGAGCGGCGCACCGTGGCCGAGGTGGTGCGCGAGCGCGTCGCCGTGGACAAGACCGTGGCCGAGCAGGAGGAGCAGATCAACCGGCTGCGGGCGACCGAGGCGGCCGAGCGCGAGCGTCAGGCCATCATCATCCGCGCCGAGGCCGAGGCGCAGGAGCACCTGGTCAAGGACATCAAGGCCGCCGAGGCGGCCGAGGCAGCGGCGAAGTTCCTGGCCAAGGAGTCGATCACGCTGGCCGAGGCCGAGGTCGAGGCGGCGGAACTCAAGGCCAAGGCCAAGATCCGGCTCGCCGAGGCCACCCAGGCCGAAGCGGCCGCGCCCGGGCTGGGTGCCGCGCAGGTGCGTGAGCGCGAGGCCGCCGCGATCGAGAAGGTCGGGCTGGCCGAGGCCGCGGTGCTGCGGGAGAAGAACCAGGTCGAGGCCGAGGGCTTGCGCGACAAGCTCAAGGGCGAGGCCGAGGGTCTGCACGAGAAGGCCGCCGCCATGGCGGTGCTCGACGACGCGACCCGCGAGCACGAGGAATTCCGGCTGCGCCTGGAGCTGCAGAAGGAGGTCGAACTGGCGACCGTGCAGGCCCAGCGCGAGGTCGCCCAGGCCCAGGCCGATGTGCTGGCCACCGGGCTGGGCAATGCCAAGATCGACATCGTCGGCGGCGAGTCGATGTTCCTGGACCGGCTGGTCGGCTCGATCGGGCTCGGCAAGGGGCTGGACCGGATCCTGCACTCCGACACCGGCACCGCCGCCACCGCCATGGTCGGTTCGCTGCTCACCCGTAACGGTTCCACGCCGGACACCGGCGCCGGACACGACATCCTGCTGGACAAGTGAGCGCGCCGCAGACGCGGCACCGGGACGCCACGGCCGGGGCGGACACCACCGCCCCGGCCGCGGGTGCCGCCCTCGACGGCGGCACCTACGAGGTGCTGCGCACCCGCCTGCGCGAGCAGGCCCGCGAATTGTCCACGCGCTGCGCCGAACTCAACGAACGCCGGATCGCCGATTTCGGCGGCGTGGAGCTGGCGCTGCTGGGCACCGAACAGATCCGCACCGAACACCACTGCGTGCCGCGCGACATCGTCGCCCTCGACGACGGCCGGATGCTGTTCGGCTACAACGTCTTCCTCGGGCTGAAGCCAGCCACAGAAGTGGCCGACGTGTTCGCGGTGCACCGGTTCCACCGTGACGAACGAGGTTTCGGCTTCGCCGCCGCCGATCCGGCAGGCCTGCTCGACGACCCGCGCTTCGGCCGCGATTTCGCCGAGCTGTACCGGTACTACACCCAGACCCGGCTGCTCCAGCTGCGCCGGGTCGAGGGCCGGGTGCTCGCGGTGTTCCAGACCGGGCAGCGCACCGACGACATCAAGGTGCTGCGCTGGGGCGTGGATTCGGCGGGCGCGGTCGGATATCTCGACAGCCGTGGCGAACGCGATCACGTGTTCCCCGATCCGCACGAGTTCGCCTGGACCGAGACCACCCGCGACGACCAGGTGCCGGGACGGCATCCGCACCTGTCCATCCTGGGCAAGGTGTTCGTGGAGACCCTCGGCGGCACGCTGACGGTCAAGGTGGAGAACAACACCGAGACCGGCACCGGCGTCTACGCCGAGCCGGTCGACGAGCCGCTGCAGAGCCTGGCCGACGCCGAGGTGCACTACGCCGAGGTGGGCGCGCTGATCCTGCTGCGGATCCGCCCGTACAAGGAGACCGCCTGGCGGCACCTGGTGTTCGACACCAGGACCCGCGCGGTGGCCCGGCTCGACGGGATCGGCCTGTCGTGCCGGTTGCTGCCCGAGGACCAGGGCATCGTCTTCCCGGGCGGGTACTACCTGGAGACCGGTGTCCACAAGACCTTCGACACCGAGGTCGACGACCTGGAGTACGAGCGCACGGTGCGCTCACCCAACGGCGAGGACGTGCTCTACGTCTTCCACGCCAGGGCCCAGGGCCGCACCCTGCTGCTGCCCTACAACATGATCCGCAAGCAGGTCGCCACGCCGATCAGCTGCCACGGGTACTCGCTGTTCGAGGACGGCACCCTGGTGGTCTTCCGCGCGGTGTCGGAGGAACCGACGCGGGTGCACACCATGCAGGTGTGGCAGACGCCGTTCGTCTCCGACACCCACGCCGCGCGCACGCCGCCAGGGACCGGTCCGCTGGCCCGCATCGGCAATGCCGAGCTGGTGCGCGGGCTCTCGGACTGCCTGTCGGTGAGCCGCATGGTCGAGGACCTGTCCCCGACCACCGAGGTGTTCGAGGCGATCATCGCCGCCTGCGGGCGCACCGCCGATCACCATCACTGGCTGGCCGACGCCGAGTTCGGTGATCTGGCCGCCTCGCTGAGCGCGCTGCGCGGTACCGCCGAACAGGTGGTCGAGGAGTTCGCGAAGGTCACCGCCCGCACCGAGCAGGCCGCCACCGCGGTGGCCGAGGCGGGCGAGCGGATCGCGACCCTGCTGCGCACCGGCGGCGGGCACACCACCGCCGGAGGCTGGGTCGAGGAGCTCACCGCGCTGCACCGCGCCGCGGGCCGGATCGAGTCGCTGCGCGAACTGCACTATGTCGACACCGCCCGGCTCGACGAGCTGGCCACGGCGGTGGCGACCGCACTGGACGATACCGGGCGCGCGTGCGTCGAATTCCTCAGCGGCCCGGATTCTTTCGACGACTACCTGGCCTCGATCGAGGAGACCCGCACCCGCGCGGCGGCGGTCGCCACGGTCGCCGAGGCCGCGCCGCTGCGCGAGTGGCTGGCCGAGCGGACCGCGGATCTACAGACGGTGGTCGAGGTGGTCACCGGGCTCGATGTCGGCGACGCGACACTGCGCACCGGCATCCTGGAACGGGTCTCGGCCGTGCTGGCCGCGGCCAACCGGGCCGGAGCCACCCTGGAAGCGCGGCGCGGCGAGCTGGCCGCCATCGAGGGCCGTGCCGAGTTCGCCGCCGAGTACGCGCTGCTCGGTCAGGCCGTCACCAGCGCGCTCGCCCGCGCCGACACCCCGGCCGCCTGCGACGACCTGGTCGCGACCCTGCTGGGCACGGTCGAAGACCTGGAGACCCGCTTCGGCGGGATCGACGACTTCGCCGAGCGGATCGCGGGCACCCGCGACGACCTCTACGAGGCCTTCGCCACCCGGCGCCAGACCCTGCTCGACGAACGGTCCCAGCGCGCGCGGCGCCTGGTCGAGGCCGCGCAGCGGATGCTGTCCAGCATCGAACGCCGCAGTGCCGCACTGAGTTCGGTGGACGAAGTGAACGCCTACTTCGCCGCCGACCCGATGGTGCTGCGGCTGCGCGCCGCGATCACCGACCTGCGTAGCGCGGGCGAGGTGGTGGCCGCCGAGGAGCTCGACGGCCGCGTCACGGTGACGCGCCAGGAGGCGGGCCGGGTCCTGCGCGACCGCCACGACCTCTACGCCGACGGCGGCGAGACCATCCGGCTGGGCAGGCACCGGTTCGCGGTGACCACCGCGCAGGGGGATCTGGCCCTGGTCCCGCACGAGGACTCGCTGGTCTACAGCATCAGCGGCACCGACTATCTGGCGCCGGTCCCCGAGACCGAGTTCGGCGCCGACGCCGCGGCGATGTGGTCGCAGCTGCTGGTCTCGGAGACCGCGGCGATGTACCGGGCCGAGCATCTGGCGACCTCGATCCTGGCCGAGCAGGAGGGAGCGGCCGGGCTCGAGGATCTGCACGAGGCCGCGGCGGCGGGCAAGCTCGACGGCATCGTGCGGGAGGTGGCGCGGCAGCGCTACGACGAGGGGTATCAGCTCGGCGTGCACGATCAGGACGCCACCCTGATCCTCGCCGCGCTGCTCGAATTGCACACGGGCGCGGGGCTGTTGCGCTACCGGCCCACCGATCGCGCCGCCGCTCAGCTGTGGTGGTGCTTCGGCACCGAGCTCACCGAGGCGACCCGCGCGCAGCTCACCACGCGCATCGTCTCGTCGGCGCGGGCGGCGGCGATCTTCGCCGAACCCACCGCCCGGGCCCGGGTGATCGGCGAACTCACCGGTGCCATCGCGGAATTCGGCACCCTGCTCGGCCTCGCCGACCTGGACGCGGACGCCGCGGGCGCCTACCTGTTCCACGAGATCGCCACCGAGCCCGCCGGTTTCATCACCGCGACGGCGGCCAGGGAGTTGCTGACCGGCTTCCGGCGCAGGCTCGACGCCGCCCACCCCACCGCCTTCGCCGAATTCACCGCCGCGATGGGCAGTCTCGACGACGATCCGGCCGAGCGGTATCACCTGGTCACCACCTGGCTCAGCGCCTACGCCGAGAGCACCGGCGATCCGGCACGGATCGAACACCTGCCGGAAGCCGTCGCGATCGAACTGTGTGGCGCGATGCTCACCCGATTCGACTGTGCCGCACCGCTGGTCACCGAGGTCGAGGGGCTGCTCGGGGAGCATCCGCGCGTTCTCGGCGGCCGGTTGCCGATCCGGCTGGCCGAGCTGACCGCCCGCGCACACCGGTTCCGCACCAGGGAGATGCCGGTCTTCCGCGCGCATCTGCGCCGCCGTGGCGAACTGCTCGCCGCCGAGCGCGCGCGGCTGCGCCTGGACGACTACAAGCCCGCGGTGCTCGGCGGGTTCGTGCGCAACCGGCTGCTCGACGAGGTCTATCTGCCGCTCATCGGTGACAATCTGGCCCGCCAGCTCGGCACCGCCGACGCGGCCGCCGCGGCGGTGCGATCCGGTCTGCTGCTGCTGATCTCGCCGCCGGGCTACGGCAAGACGACGCTGATGGAGTACGTGGCCGCGCGGCTCGGGCTGATCTTCGTCAAGGTCGACGGACCGGCGCTCGGCCACCAGGTGCACTCGCTGGACCCGGCGGCCGCGCCCGACGCGACCGCGCGCCGCGAGGTGGAGAAGATCAACTTCGCGCTCGAGCTGGGCAACAATGTGCTGCTCTACCTCGACGACATCCAGCACACCTCGCCGGAACTGCTGCAGAAGTTCCTGTCGCTGTGCGACGGGCAGCGCCGCATCGACGGCGTATGGGACGGGCGGACCCGCACCTACGATCTGCGCGGCAAACGCTTCGCGGTGTGTATGGCGGGCAACCCGTACACCGAGCAGGGCAAGCGGTTCCGGATCCCGGACATGCTCGCCAACCGCGCCGATGTGTGGAACCTCGGCGATGTGCTGTCCGGGCGCGACGATCTGTTCGCGCTGAGCTACGTGGAGAACGCGCTGGCCACCAATCCCGTGCTCGCGCCGCTGGCTTCGCGCGAACGCGACGATCTGGACCTGCTGCTGCGGCTGGCCGAGGGCGACGACACCGTGCGCACCGACCAGCTCGCCCACCCGTACGCCCCCGCCGAGCTCGCCGACATCACCGCCGTGCTGCGCACGGTGCTGCGGGTGCGCGCGGTGGTGTCGGCGGTGAACCGGGCCTACCTGGCCTCGGCCGCCACCACCGACACCGCGCGCACCGAGCCGCCGTTCCGGCTACAGGGTTCCTACCGGGACATGAACGGGCTCACCAGCCGGATCGTGCCGGTGATGAACGCGGCCGAGGTCGAGGCGCTCATCGACGACCACTATCGCGGCGAGGCGCAGACCCTGGCCGCCGACGCGGAGGCCAACCTGCTCAAACTGGCGGAACTGCGCGGCAGGCTCACCCCCGAACAGGCCACGCGCTGGGCGGAATTGAAGGCCGCGTGCGTGCGTGACCAGGCCCTCGGCGGCGGCGCGGACGACCCGCTCGTGCGCGCGGTGGGCGGGCTCGGACTGCTCGCCGACCGGCTCGGCGCGGTGGAGACCGCCATCCGCGCGCTCGACGCCGGACCGTCCGCCGGAAAGCATGTGGCCCAGCACCCCGGGCCGCCGACGATGTGACACCGCGTTCGGCGCGTGGTAGGAGATTCGACATGCTTTTGTCGCTCGCCGTTCGGAATCCCGGTTCACTTGCCGTCGGCGGGGACGCGGCATCGTGTTCGCGCCGGTGACCGTCACCGGGACCGGGCCCGCCACGACGGCGCCGGTCACCACGCACTCCTACCGCTCCGATCTCGACGGGTTGCGCGGGCTGGCCATCACCCTGGTGGTGGTCTTCCACGTGTGGATGGGCCGGGTCTCCGGCGGCGTCGACGTGTTCCTGGTGCTGTCGGGCTTCTTCTTCACCGGGCTGCTGCTGCGCCGGGCCGAACGCGGCGAACCGGCGTGGGAGTGGTCGGTGCTGCGGCGCACCGTGCGGCGGCTGGTGCCCGCCATGGCGCTGGTGCTGGCCGCGGTGGTGGTGGCGACGGCGCTGCTGCTGCCGTACACGCAGTGGTCGGCCATCGCGGGACAGACGCTGGCTTCGCTGTTCTACCACCAGAACTGGGAACTGGCACTGAGCTGGTCGGACTATCTGGCCGCCGATCCGTCGGTGAGCCCGCTGCAGCATCTGTGGTCGATGTCGGTGCAGGGGCAGTTCTATCTCGTGGCGCTGGTGGTCGTCGCCCTGGTGGCGCGGCTGTGCGCGGGCCTGTCGCGGCCCGGCGCGGTGCGGCCGGTGGTGGGGCTGATCGTGGTGGCCGCGGCGGTGTTGTCGTTCGAGTACGCCATGCAGGGCGCGGCCACGCATCAGGGCTGGAACTACTACGACACCGCCGCGCGCGGCTGGGAACTCGCGGCCGGTGCCGCCCTGGCCGTGCTGGCGCCGTGGGTGCGGCTGCCGCGCTGGCTACGCGGGGCGTCCGCGATGCTCGGTGTGGCCGGTGTCGTGCTGTGCGGCTGGCTGATCGCCGACGGCGCCAATCGTTTTCCCGGTCCGTACGCGCTGCTGCCGGTCGGTGCGGCGGTGGCGGTGATCCTGTCGGTCAACCAGGTGCCCACCGCAGCCTGGACCGGCCCGAACCGGCTGCTGGCCCACCCGCTGATGCGGTGGCTGGGCGATGTCGCCTACCCGCTGTACCTGTGGCACTGGCCGATCCTGATCTTCTTCCTGGCCGACCGCGGCGAGGCCGAGATCGATCTGCTCGGCGGCACCGGGGTGATCGCGGTGTCGCTGGGCCTGGCCTGGCTGACCCACCGCTGGATCGAGGAACCGCTGCGCAGGCCGGGTGTGGGCGCCGCGCTGCCCCGGCAGCTGGCGGGCGCGCTGGTGGCGGTGCTGCTGGTCGCCATGCTCTCGGTCACCACGGTCTGGCAGTACGGCGTGGTCCGCACCGAACCCACCGTGGCCGCCGCCGAACTCGCGATCGAGGCGTATCCGGGCGCCGAGGCGCTGGCCGCCGGTGCGCCGGTCCCCGTCGAGCCCATGCGCCCGAGCGTGCTGGAGGCGCCCAACGACCTGCCGCCGCCGACCGTGGACGGCTGCATCGCCGACTGGGACACCCGCGAGGTGGTCACCTGCGTCTACGGCGATCCGCTCGCCGAGCGCACCCTGGCGGTGGCGGGCAGCTCGCACGCCGAGCACTGGCTGCCCGCGCTGCAGGTGCTCGCCGCCGAACACTCCTTCCGCATCACGGTGTATCTGAAGATGGGCTGCCCGCTCACCGTCGCCGAGGACGCCAGCGCCGTGGGCGAACCCATCCCGGACTGCCGGGACTGGTCACGCGAGGTGATCGAGCGGCTCGGCACCGACCGGCCGGACTGGGTGTTCACCGTCGGCACCCGGCCCCGCGACGCGGGCGGCGACGAGACCCCCGCCGAATACCTCGACGTCTGGTCGGCGCTGTCGGCCCAGGGCCTCAATGTGATCACCGTGCGCGACACCCCCTGGCTGCGCCGCGGCACCGTGCGCTACCGCGCGGCCGACTGCCTGGCCGCGGGTGGCGACCGCGCCAGCTGCGGCATGCGCCGCGTCGACGCGCTCGACCCGATCAGCCCGCAACTGGAACCGGCTTCGCGGTACCCGAGCGTCTTCCCGATCGACCTCAGCGACGCGGTCTGCCGCCCGACGCTGTGCGCCGTCGCCGAGGGCAACACCCTGATCTACCACGACGAACACCACCTCACCGCCACCTATTCGCGTTCGCTGGCAGGGGCATTGGGCCGGGCCCTGCGCCCCATCCTGGGCTGGTGGTGAATCCCGTTGCCCCGCACCACCGTCACGGAAAGTCGGTAACCTCGAAGCGTGATCACTCTCAAAAAGGAAGACGGCGCAGCCGATCTCGCAGGCATCACCAAGATGAGCGTGGGGGTGAGCTGGGATCCGTCGGCCGGTTCCAGCGGCGGCCTGCTCGGCATGGCGCGCCGCAAGCGCGGCGTGGACCTGGACCTGATCGCGGTGCTGCTGCAAGGTGGCGAGCCGGTGCGCTTCGCCGGGCTGGACTCGCTGGACCCGATCGGCAACAGCGCGGTCCTGCACACCGGTGACGAGCAGACCGGCGCCGCCGCGGGCGACGACGAGACCGTGCACGTCACCTTCGCCGATGTCCCGCCGCCGATCGACTCGATCGTCTTCATCGCCGCGGCGTTCAAGAAGGGCTCCTCCTTCGAGAAGGCCAACAACGTGTCGTTCAAGATCTACGACGCCACCGGCAGCGACAGTCAGCCGGTGGCCGACATCTGGCCCTCCCTGCTCGGCTCGGAGAACGCCAACGCCATCGCGCGCGCCTTCCGCAACGGCCCGGTCTGGCAGCTCGAGGTACTCGACCGCAAGGGCAAGATCAAGCAGGGCGACCGGCAGGCGCTGCTGCGTTTCGCCCTCGCGTAACCGCGTCGTCCCGGCCCGCTACCGTAGGGAAGCAGGACCGGAGGCAATGTATTGAGCGCACAGTTGATGATCGTGGAGGACGACACCCGGGTTCGGACGTCGCTACGGCTGGCGATGGAAGACGAAGGGTATGTCGTCGCCGAGGCGGAGATCGCCGAGGCCGCGCTGGACCAGGTCCGCGCGCACGGGGTGCCGGACGTGATGATCGTGGACCTCATGCTCGGCGGCGGGATGGACGGCTACACCTGTATCCGGGAGGTCCGCCGCGATCACGACGTGCCGATCATCGTGGTCAGCGCCCGCGACGACACCCATGATGTCGTCGCGGCGCTGGAGGCGGGCGCCGACGACTTCGTCACCAAGCCGTTCGAGGTCAAGGAGCTCACCGCCCGGATCAGGGCGCTGCGCAGGCGCACCCGCGCCGCGATCGAGCGCGAGAGCACCGAGCTGGTCCTCGACGGCGAGCGGCGGCTGGTACTCAGCCAGGAACGCGGCTCGGTGCAGCTCGACGGCCGCGACGTGCATCTCACGCTCACCGAGTTCCGGCTGCTGTGCGAGCTGGCCGCCAACGACAGCCTGGTGCTGAGCAGGCAGGTGCTGCTCGACAAGATCTGGGACCGCGGCTTCTTCGGCGACGAACGCATCGTCGACGTGCACGTGCGCAGGCTGCGCACCAAGATCGAACGCGATCCCGCCGACCCGCGCCTGATCGTCACCGTGCGCGGGCTCGGCTACCGCCTCGATGTCCGGCCCTGACGCCCGCGGCCGATTACCGTCGCGGTTCCGTGGGCTGCGCGGCCGGGTCATGGCCGCGTTCGTGGCCGGGGCCGGGCTGGTCGCGGTGGTGCTGGCCGGGTCGGTCTACGGGATCAGCACCAGCTACATGGAATCGCAGCGGGTACGCACCGTGGAGCGGGCGGCGGGCGTGCACGCCGAGCTGCTGCGGCTGCGGCTGGACAAACTGAACGTCACCGGGGAGCAGGCGCTCCAGACCCTGCACCTGCCCACCGGCACCATGGCCCTGCTGCACTTCGACGACGAGTGGACCATCGTCGGCAGCGATGTCGCGCCACCGCCGCTGGCCGAGGTGATCGGCAGCCATCCGGTCGAGGCGACCGAGGTGCGCATCGATGGGCAGCCGTATCTGCGGGCGGGCGCGCGCGTCGACCAGCGCTCGGTGCTCTACGAATACGCGCCGCTCCAGGAACTCGTCTCGACCATGCGGATGCTGCGCACCATCGTGCTGGCCTGCGCGGTGGTCACCGTGGCGGTGGCCGCGGCGCTGGGTGCCTGGGCGGCCCAGCGCGTGCTGCGCCCACTGCGGCAGGTGGCGGGCACCGCCTCACGCATCGCCTCGGGCGAACACGACCTGCGACTGCCGCGCACCACCGACGACGACCTGTCCACCACGGTCGACTCGTTCAACGCCATGGTCGATTCCCTGCAGCGCCGCATCGAACACGAGCGGCGCCTGGTCTCCGACCTCAGCCACGAATTGCGCACGCCGCTCACCACGCTCACCACCACCGCCACCGTGCTGGCCGGGCACCGCGCCGAACTGTCCGAACGCCCCAACGCCGCGCTGGACCTGCTGCTCGAGGAGACGACCTACCTGCGCAGACTGCTCGACGACATGCTCGCGCTGGCCCGCGCCGAGGCGGGTATCCACCGCTCCGACCCCGCGCCGCTCTCGCCCGCCGAGCTGCTCGCCCACCTGCTGACCGGGCGCGGCACCGCGCCCGAGCTGCTCACCATCCACAGCGAGGACCGGATCCGCGGGCGGCGGATGGAACTCGAACGCGCGCTGACCAATCTGCTCGACAATGCCGAGCGCCACGGCGGCGGGCTGATGGGCGTCGCCGTCGACCGCGACGGGCCCGATCTGCGGATTGTCATCGACGACGCGGGCCCCGGCGTGCCGGTCGCCGACCGAGAGCGGATCTTCCACCGGTTCGTCACCGCCTCGCGCACCACCGCGGGCACCGGCATCGGTCTGGCGCTGGTGGCCGAGACCGTGGCCGGGCACCACGGCAGCCTGTCGTGCACCGAACGTCCCGGCGGCGGCGCGCGTTTCGTCGTCACCATCCCGGCCCTGGTCCCGGGTCGTCATGAGTTCGCAAACTCGCCGCCCGGCCCGGCGCAATGAACGCCGGTCATCCTCGACCGGTGCCGCGCCACGATGAGGGTGTCGCCGAGCACGGCGAAGGCCCGGCGCACGTGGCGCCGGGCCTTCGTGTCCCCTGCCGGATCAGCCGATGCTGAACGGCTGGCCCCAGAGCGTGACCACCGAGTTCACATTGGCGGTCTCGACCTTCACCTTCACGAACGCGCGCGCCTGGGCGTACCCCGCGCAGCCCGAGAGGCCGATGGTGGAGTCGGCCCAGGTCACCGAGCCGGACTCACCCTTGAACTTGTTGTTGGTGCCGTGGTCCTCGTTGCCGTAGTCGTCGGCCTTCTCGAGGTCGAGCAGGTAGAACGACTTGGCCTGGCCGGGGCCAAGGCTCAGCTCGGCGCCGCTGCTGGCACCGACGCTGACATCCTCGCCGTCCCAGCTGGATTCGCCCTCGACGCCGCCCTCGACGCCGCCGCCGTCGATGTTCACCTGGCAGCCCACCACGTAACCGGGGTAGATCTTGCCGCCCTTGGCGTTCTCCCCGGCGACCTCGACCTGCGCGCTGCCGGAGACCCAGACATTGCGGTGCACCGGGGTCGAGCCCATCGACGGGTTGATGTTGGCCGACTCGCCCACCAGGCGCACGGTGACGACGGTGCCGTCGGACAGGGTCTTGACGATCTCGCCGCCGGGCAGCGGCACGAAGGTGTCGGCGTTGGCGGCACCGGTGGACAGCAGCCCGAAGGTCACCGCGGCCGCGCCGACCACGCCGGCCAGCCGCGCGGTCTTCTTACGGTCGATCATGTATGTCATTCCTCGGATCGATGTGTCGGTGGGCTCAGCCGATGCTGAACGGGGCACCGTAGAGCGTGGTCTTGGAGTAGTGGTCGCCGATGATCTCCACGACGGAGTAGGAGCGGGCCTGCGCGTAACCGCCGCAGCCCTGGACCTCGATCTCCACGTCCTGGTACTCGACCGAGTAGACGCCCGGCTTCAGGATGTCCTTCTTCTCGATCTGGACGAACTTGACCTCGCCCGGACCGATGTCGAGGCCGACCGAGCCGCCGAGGCTGCCGCCGGACAGGTCGATGCCGCCGGAGATGCCCGCGGAGATCGCGTCGTCACCGATGGCCACCTGGCAACCGATGATGTAGCCGGTGTTCAGCTGCGAGGCGCCGTGGGTGGAGGAGTTGTTGGAACCCTCCTTGCCCGCAGGACCGTTGTACGGGCCGACTTCACCCTCGGGGGTCACGGTGACATCGGCGGACACGGTGCCCGACACCCAGGCCACCCGGCCCGCGCCGTTCGCCGCCAGTGACGGCGAGATCACGGCGTGCTCGCCGGTGCGCGTGATCGAGACGCCGGGGCCGTTGCGCTGGCCGTCCGGCAGCGGAACGTGCGCGTCGGCGCCCGCGGTACCGGCGGCGAAACCACCGAGTGCGACGGCGACGGCCGCGGCGGCGCCCAGCGCACGCGCGCCGTTGGAGCGGTTGATTCTCATACTTCCCCTCATCAGGTTCGAGCAAGATCGCCTCGAAGGCTCGCAGCGAGCATCGTCGCGACTGATGGCGTGCCGAGAACGACGCGACGGCCCGCCGATGAAGGTCCAGGAACGAGAACCTTGCCGGTTCTTTGCGATAACGTGACGGCGTTCACAGCCGTGCGGCCCTTCGCACCGTGTGCGAACTTCGGTCAAGGGGGCGCGATTTCGATGTTCCCTGAATAATTGCTGCGTTACCGTTTCCGGCATGGACGACATCGAGTTGGATTTGCCGAGCGTCGCTTCTTCGCGCAGCGCCGGGCGCATTCTGGAAATCGGCGCGGTCGGTCTGCGCAATCCCCTACCCGTGGACGGGGAACGGACGCAGGCGTATGTGTCCACCGTCGACGGCACCACCCTGCGCCTGCCGGACTCGCTGCGGAACTGGGCCATGCAGACCCTGGCCGCGAACTACGACCTGCGCGCGACCGGCCTGCCCTCCCTGTTCCCCTGCCGGTTCGAATTCGGCATCCGCGACGGCACCGCCTACGCCGTGCCCGTCACCGAACGCGCCCAGCGCGCCCGCGCGGGCACCTCCGCCTGATCCCCCGCTACGCCGGGCGCAGAATGCGCAGGGCCGCCCGCTCGATGCGGTCGGCGATCTCGGAGTAGGACTCGTAGCCCATTCCGGCGCGCACGAGCGCCCCGGCGTAGATGATCTCGAGCAGCTCGACGATCTCGTCGTCGGTGTCCGGGCCGAGCGCGCGCACCAGCCGCGCGCGGATCTCGATGCCGATGCGGGTGCGCAGATGCTCGACATCGGGGTCGTGCCCGAGCAGCGCGCTGGTGACCGCACCGGACAGTTCCTGTTCGTCGGCCACCAGCAGTGCGATATTGCGAAGCTCGGCGAGCACGCGGACGGTCGCGTCGGGATCCTCGCTGACCGGCGAGGGCGAGGCCACCAGGCGGCGCCAGAAGATCTCGGCGACCAGGTGCTCCTTGGAGGAGAAGTAGGTGTAGGCGGTGGCCGTGGCCACGCCCGCCTCGGCCGCGACCAGCCGGATCGTCATGCCCGCGAACCCGTCCCGCGCCAGCACCTGCAACGCGGCCCGGGTGAGCCGGTCGACGGTATCGGCCTGTTTCCCGCTGAGCCGGCGCCGGGTCGCTTCGACATTGATGGAATCGCTTTCGGACATGCGTCCGGATGGTACTCTGCCGCCCCGCCGCCGCGGTGACCCACACCGGCGCGCGGCTACTTCTTCTCGCGCTCCTGCGCGACGACCTTGCCGACCGCCCCGTCGAACTTGGTGCCCGCGGGCCAGCCGACGTAGTGGCACAGGAACAGCGCCACCTCGCGCAACTGCTCCTCCGACAGCTCCCCGTTGCGCAGCGCCGCGCCGATCTGGATCTCGGCCACATCGAGGTGCCCCTGCGCGGTGAGCGCGCCGAGCAGCAGCAGCCGCCGTTCACGCACCGTCAGCGCCGGGCGCGACCAGATCTCGCCGAAGAGGTGATCGGCGGTGACGGCGAAGTAGTCGCCGGGCCCGTCGGCGAACTCCCAGCCGTAGACCTCGCTCATCTTGTCCAGCCCGCGCTGCCGGGCCGCGTCGGGCGTGGAACCGTTGGTGCTCATCATGTCTCCTTGTCGAGGGCGGGTTCGGCAACGCCGAGTCCGGCGGCCAGGCCGGTGCCCGCCAGCCGGGTGAGGGGCAGCTCGACGCCGAGCCGCTCGCCGAGGTCCAGGGCCAGCGCGAGGTCCTTCTCGCCGAGGTCGCGGACGTGGCCGAGAATGGGGAACCAGAAATCGTCCGGGTCGACCGGTGCGGTGGTCTCGCGCAGCATGATCGCGCCGGGCCCACCGGTGACCGCGTCGGAGTGGCGCACCACCTTGCCCAGCGCGGTGAGGCTGAGCCCGGCCGCCTCGGCCAGCCGCTGCGCCTCGGTGGCGGCGGTGAACGCGACGAAGTGCAGCAGATTGCGCGCCAGCTTCATCCGCGTGCCCGCGCCCACCTCCCCGGCGTGCACGATCAGATCGGCGAAGCAGCCGAACGGGCCACGCACCCGCGCCAGCGCCTCGGCACTGCCGCCGACCATCACCGCCAGCCTGCCGCTGGTCGCGCCCGGCCCACCCCCGCTGACCGGCGCGTCGACGAACTCCACCCCCTGCTCGGCGCATCGCGCGGCGAGTTCCCGTGCGGTGCGGTCGCTGATGGTCGAGTGCACCGCGATCACGGTGCCCGGCACCGCCGTTCGCAGAATCCCGGCCGCTCCGGTGACGACCTCGCGCACCTGCGCGTCGTCGATCACCGTCACGCAGATCACCCGCGCGTGGGTGGCCAGCTCGGCGGGGTCGGCGGCCACCCGCGCCCCCGCCGCGGCGAACGACTCGGTGGCCTCGGCGCGCACATCGCACACCGTGAGCCCGCCGGGCCATTCCAGCAGCCGCTGCGCGATCGGCGCGCCCATATTGCCAAGGCCGATGAATCCGGCTGGGGCGCTGTCGGATTCGCCGCTCATCGGATGATCTGCCCGCCGTCGACATTGAGGATCTGCCCGGTGACCCAGCTCGCCTCGTCGGAGAGCAGATACAGGCAGGCGCCCACCAGATCCTGCGGCGTGCCCATCCGCTTGATCGGGATACGGGAGACCATGTCTTTCACCAGGTTTCCCGGGGTGACGGTATGGGTGGCCTCGGTGTCGATCGGACCGGGCGCGATGGCGTTGATCCGGATCCGCGAGCCGCCCAGTTCAGTGGCCAGCTGCTGGGTGAGCCCGTTGACGCCGATCTTGGCCAGCCCGTAGAAGCCCGAGTACAGCCAGGCCGCCGTGGAGGATTGGTTGACGATCGAGCCGCCCCCCGCCGCGATCATCGGCTGCCACACCGCCCGGGTCACATTCAGCGCCCCGTCGAAGTTCACGCTCATGAACTTCTTGTAGTAGTCCCAGGGCACGGTGAGCAGCAGGTCCAGCTTCATGTCGCCGTAGATGGCGGCATTGTTGACCAGGTGGTGGATCGCGCCGAACTCGGCGACGGTGAACTCGGCCAGCGCGGCCGCCGAGTCCGGATCGGCCACATCGACGCGCCGGAAGACCGCGCTGCCGCCATCGGCCACGATCTGCTTGACCACCTCGGCCCCGCGTTCGGTATTGAGATCGGCGACAACGACATTCGCGCCTTCGGCGGCCAGCGCCCCGGCGTAGACGGCGCCGATGCCCTGTGCGGCGCCGGTGACGATCGCGGTGCGCCCGGTGAAACGTGCCATGGTGTTCAGCTCCTGCGTGGTGGGTCGAAGGGGGTCAGGCGGGGGTGGCGATCACCTTGGTCTCGAGGTATTCCTCGAAACCGGCGACGCCCATCTCCCGGCCGATGCCGGATTGCTTGTAGCCGCCGAAGGGCGCGTCGGCGTGGTACCAGAGCCCACCGTTGACGCTCAAGGTCCCGGTACGCACGCCGCTGACCACGGCCTCCACCCGGTCCGGATCGGTGCCCCACACCGAACCCGAGAGCCCGTAGGGGGAGTCGTTGGCCAGCCGGATCGCGTCGGCGTCGCCGTCGTGGGCGATCACCACCAGCACCGGCCCGAAGATCTCCTCCTGCGCGACGGTCGCGGAGTTGTCCAGGCCGCTGATCACCGTCGGCTCGACGAAGAACCCGCGATCCTGGTCGGCGGGCCTGCCGCCACCGGTCTCGACGCGCCCGCCCTCGGCCTTCGCGAGCTCGAGATACCGCTCCACCCGCGCTCGCTGCTGCGCGGAAACCACCGGCCCGCACACGGTTCCGGGCTTGCTCGGGTCTCCGGCGGCCAGCCCGGCCATGGCCCCGGCCGCCGCCGACACCGCGAGGTCGTAGGACTCGCGCGGCACCAGCAGCCGGGTGGTCAGCGCGCAGCCCTGCCCGGCGTGCACGGCGACGGTGAACGCGGTGTAGCTCGCGGCGGCGGCGATATCGGCGTCGTCGAGCACGATGGCCGCGGACTTGCCGCCGAGTTCGAGGAAGGTGCGCTTGAGCGTGGCCGCCGCGCCCGCCATCACCGCGCGCCCGGTGCGGGTGGAGCCGGTGAAGGTGATCATGTCGACGCGCGGATCGGTGACCAGCTGCGCGCCGAGCGCGTGATCGGACGAGGTGACGATATTGAGCACGCCGGGCGGGAAGTCGGTGTGCTCGGCGATGAGCGGGCCGAGCACCGCCGCGCACCACGGCGTATCCGGCGCGGGCTTGAGCACGACGGTGTTCCCGGCCGCCAGCGCCGGGCCGATCTTGGCCAGATTGATCTGGTGCGGGAAGTTCCACGGCGTGATCGCGCCGACCACCCCGACCGCCTCGCGCCGGATCACCCGCCTGCTGGCCACCCCCATCAGTTCCCGGACACCGAGATCGGTCTCCCACTCGTAGCTTTCGGCCAGCTCGGCGGCGAAGGCCAGGTCCGCGATCGGCCCCTCGAGCTGCGGTCCGCTGGTGAGCATGACCGGGGTGCCGACCTCGGCGACGGTGAGCTCGCGCAGCGGTTCCAGGTGCGCGGTCATCGCCGCGCCCAGCTGCCGCAGGCAGCGGGCCCGCAGGGCCGGATCGCGCGACCAGTCCGTCTCGTCGAAGGCGGTGCGGGCGGCGCCGATGGCGGCGTCCATGTCGGCGGGCGAGGCGTCGGCGGCGTAGCCGAGCACCTCCTCGGTGGCGGGATCGATGGTGGGGAAGACGCCGGAACCACCGGGGATCAGCGAACCGCCGATCAGCAGGGGCGTGCCGCCGGCGGGGACGAGGCCGTTCATAGCAAGACTCCGATACGGTGTCTGGACAGGTGTATGGAATATAGACCATAGTCGCCACCTTTGTCCGTACATCTGACTGTAGTACCATCCGGACACATGTCCGAAAACGCGCCTACCGGCATCGAGGCAACCCGACGACGGCTCACCGAGAAGCAGGCCGACACCGTCGACCGGCTCACCGTCGCGGCGGTGGAAGTGCTCGCGCGGGAGGGCTACTCGGGCACCACCATCCGCCTGGTCGCCACCGCGGCCGGGGTCGGCACCGCCACCGCCTACACCTATTTCTCCTCCAAGGAGCACCTCATCTCGGAGGTGTACTGGCGCCGCCTGGTCGCCCTGCCCGCCCCGCCCGCCAATGACGACGATCCCGCCACCCGGGTGGTCGCGGTGCTGCGCGAGGTCTCGATGCTGGTGGCCGACGAGCCCGCGCTGGCCGGTGCGGTCAGCAGCGCCCTGCTCGGTGACGACCCCGATGTCCAGCACCTGCGCCTGCGCATCGGCAAGGAGATTCGCCGCCGCCTCGGCGACGCGCTCGGCGCCCGCGACCCCGAACGCCTGGCCGCGCTGGAATTGCTCTACGCGGGCGCGCTGCTCCAAGGCGGCATGGGCCTGCTCTCGTATGCCCAGGTCGCCGACCTGCTCGCCACCTGCGCGCGCCGGTTGCTGGCCGATCCGGCCCCGGCGGATTAGCCGGTCGAGCCTTGTCGCGCACCGGTAACCGTAGTACCGTCCAGACACATGTCCATCAAGTGTCTGGACAGCATTCCGGGAAGGATCTCCCCATGACGCTGGTCGAACCTCGGCGCGTGTCCGGTGGCGCGGACGAACACGGGCACCTCGACGAATTCCGCACCGACCCGATCGCGCTGATGCGCCGGGTGCGCGCCGAGTGCGGCGATGTCGGCACCTTCGAACTCGCGGGCCGGGACGTGGTGCTGCTCTCCGGCGCCGAAGCCAACGAGTTCTTCTTCCGGGCCGGTGACGACGATCTCGACCAGGGCGCCGCCTACCCATTCATGAAGCCGATCTTCGGTGAGGGCGTGGTCTTCGACGCGCCCCCGGAGCGCCGCAAGGAGATGCTGCACAACCAGGCCCTGCGCGCCGATCACATGCGCGGGCACGCGGGCACCATCGCCGCCGAGGTGGACCGGATGGTCGCGGGCTGGGCCGAATCCGGCGAGATCGACCTGCTCGAGTTCTTCGCCGAGCTGACCATCTACACCTCCTCGGCCTGCCTGATCGGCCGCAAGTTCCGCGAGGAGCTCGACGGCCGCTTCGCGCACCTGTATCACGAGCTCGAGCAGGGCACCGACGCCCTGGCCTATGTCGACCCCTACGCGCCCATCGAGAGTTTCGTCCGCCGCGATGCCGCGCGGGCCGCCCTGGTGGAGCTGGTGCAGGCGATCATGGACCAGCGCATCGCCCATCCCCCCGCGGGCAAGGACGATCGGGACATGCTCGACGTACTCGTCTCGATCACCGATGAGCAAGGGGCACTGCGCTTCTCGGCCAGCGAGATCACCGGCATCTTCATCTCGATGATGTTCGCCGGGCACCACACCACCTCCGGCACCGCCGCGTGGACGATCATCGAATTGCTGCGTCATCCGGAGACCCTGGCCGGGGTGGTGCAGGAACTCGACGAGCTCTACGCCGACGGCGCCGGTGTGAGTCATCACGCGCTGCGCCAGATCCCGAATCTGGAGGCCGCGCTCAAGGAGACCCTGCGCCTGCATCCGCCGCTGATCGTCCTGATGCGGGTGGCGCGCGGGGAATTCGAAGTATGCGGGCACCGGATCGCCCCGGGCGACATGGTCGCCGCCACGCCCGCGGTGTCGAACCGCATCCCCGAGGACTTCCCCGACCCGGACGCCTTCGATCCGGGCCGCTATCTGGATCCGCGTCAGGACGACATCCTCAACCGCTGGACCTGGATCCCCTTCGGCGCGGGCAGGCATCGCTGTGTCGGCGCGCCGTTCGCGCTCATGCAGCTCAAGGCGATCTTCTCGATCCTGTTGCGGGACTGGGAGTTCGAGCTGTCCCAGCCCCCGGACACCTACCGCAACGATCATTCCAAGATGGTGGTGCAGCTCGAGCAGCCCTGCCGGGTGCGCTACCGCCGCAGGCAGCGCTGAGCGCGGCGAGGAGAGCACCGTGATCCCACCCGGATTCGACTTCACCGACCCGGCCCTGTGGGCCACCCGCAATCCCGTGCGCGAGTTCGCCGAGCTGCGCCGCACCGCGCCGGTGTGGTGGAACGCCCAGACCGACGCGCAGTCCGGCGGTTTCCGCGACGGCGGCTACTGGGTGGTCTCCACCCATGACGACATCAAGACGGTCTCGCGCAATGCCGAGTTGTTCTCCTCCCAGCGCAAGGGCTCGGTCATCCGTCTGCCCGGCGAGGTGACGCCCGAGCAGATCGAGCTCACCGGCGCACTGCTGCTGAACATGGACCCGCCCAAGCACACCAAGATCCGGCGGATCATCTCCCAGGGCTTCACGCCGCGCGCGGTCGAGGGGTTGCGCGCGGCACTGGCCGAGCGGGCGGCGGCGATCGTGCGCGCGGCGGCGGAGACCGGCGGCGGCGACTTCGTCGAGCAGGTGGCCTGCGAGCTGCCGCTCCAGGCGATCGCCGAACTGCTCGGGGTGCCGCAGGAGGACCGGCGCAAACTGTTCGACTGGTCCAATCAGATGCTCAACTACGACGACCCGGAATACGGCGACGCCACCACCACCGACGCCTCCACCCAGGCCTCGGCCGAGATCCTCGGCTATGCCTGGCAGCTGGCCGAGCAGCGGCGCGCCGAGCCGACCGGCGACATCGTCAGCAAGCTCGTGCACGCCGACCTGGACGGGGAGGCTCTGGGTTCGGACGAGTTCGGCTTCTTCGTCATCCTGCTGGCGGTGGCGGGCAACGAGACCACCCGCAACGCGATCACCCACGGCATGAAGGCCTTCGTCGACCATCCGGACCAGTGGGAGCTCTACCGGCGCGAACGCCCGCGCACCGCCCCCGACGAGATCGTGCGCTGGGCCACCCCGGTGACGGTGTTCCAGCGCACCGCGACCGCCGACACCAAACTCGGCGGCCAGACCATCCGCGCGGGTCAACGGCTCGGCCTGTTCTACAGTTCGGCCAATTTCGACGAGAATGCCTTCGACGATCCGTTCCGTTTCGACATCCTGCGCGATCCCAATCCGCACCTGGGGTTCGGCGGGACCGGCGCGCACTTCTGTGTCGGGGCGAATCTGGCCAGGCTCGAGATCGACCTGATCTTCCAGGCCGTGGCCGAGGTGATGCCGGAGCTGTCCCAGCTCGCCGAGCCGCAGCGGCTGCGGTCGGGCTGGATCAACGGGATCAAGCACTGGCAGGTCGACTACGCGAGCGGAACGGAGTCCTGATGCGGATTGCGCTGCTGTCCTATCGGAGCAAGGCGCACTGCGGCGGGCAGGGCGTGTATGTCCGGTATCTGAGTCAGGGTCTGGCCGAGCTCGGGCACGAGGTGGAGGTGTTCTCCGGGCAGCCCTATCCCGAGGATCTGGATCCCCGGGTGCGGCTGACCGAGGTGCCCAGCCTGGACCTGTACCGCGACGAGGACCCCTTCCGCACCCCGCATCCGCGCGAACTCCGCGACCGGATCGACCTGCTGGAACTGGCCACCATGTGGACCGCCGGGTTCCCCGAGCCGCGCACCTTCAGCCTGCGCGCCGCCCGGGTACTGGCCGGGCGCGTCGCGGATTTCGATGTGGTGCACGACAATCAGTGCCTCGGCTCCGGCCTGCTCGACATCGCCCAGCGACTCCCGCTGGTAGCGACGGTGCATCACCCGATCACCCGTGATCGCGCCGTGGACCTGGCCGCGGCCCCCTGGCGGCGCAAGCTGTTCGTACGGCGCTGGTACGGATTCCTGGGAATGCAGCAGCGGGTGGCCCGGCGACTGCCCGAGCTGATCACGGTGTCGGGGTCCTCGGCCGCCGATATCGCCGCCGACTTCGGGGTGGATCCCGCACGGCTGCACACGGTTCCGCTCGGCGTCGACACCACACTGTTCCGCCCCCGCGAGACCCCCCGCGTGCCGGGACGGATCGTGGCGGTCGCCAGTGCGGACAAACCACTCAAGGGCATCGCGCACCTGCTGAATGCCGTTGCCCGGCTGCGCTCTTCACACGAGGTCGAGCTGCGGCTGGTCGCCAAGCTGGAACCCAACGGGCCCACCGAGAAGCTGATCGCCGAACTGGGTCTGGCCGATATCGTCACGCCGGTGAGCGGGATGAGCGACGAGCAGCTCGCCGAGCTGCTGGCCTCGGCCGAGATCGCCTGTATCCCTTCGATGTACGAAGGGTTCTCGCTGCCCGCCGTGGAGGCCATGGCGAGCGGGACACCCCTGGTGGCGAGCCGGGCGGGTGCCCTGCCCGAGGTGGTCGGCGACTGTGCCCGGCTGGTCGACCCCGGTGACGTACCCGCGCTGACCGAAGCCCTCGACGAGTTGCTGCACGACGCCGACCAGCGCGATCGGCTGGGCACTGCGGGCCGGGCACGCGCACTCGCCCTGTTCAGCTGGCCCGCCGTCGCCGCCCAGACCGTCGCTGTCTACGACCGGGCGATCGCCGCCCATCATTCTCAGGAGGCCCCGTGCTGACCGTCGATTTCGACCATCTGGGCGTCGGCCCCGGTTCCCGGGTGATCGATGTCGGCTGCGGCGCGGGCAGACATTCGTTCGAGGCGTACCGGCGCGGCGCCGATATCGTCGCCTTCGACCAGAACGCCGACGACCTCGCCGAGGTGGCGGTGATGTTCGAGGCCATGGCCGCCGAGAACCAGGCCCCCGACTACGCCAAGGCCGAGACCGTCCGGGGCGACGCACTCGACCTGCCCTATGGCGACGGCGAATTCGATGTGGTCATCGCCTCGGAGATACTCGAGCACGTCCCCGAGGACGATCGGGCCATCGCCGAGCTGTCCCGGGTACTCAAACCCGGTGGCGCCCTGGCGGTCACGGTCCCTCGCTGGCTCCCCGAGCGGATCTGCTGGGCGCTGTCGGACGAGTACCACGCCAACGAAGGCGGACACGTCCGCATCTACCGTGCCGACGAACTCCGCGCCGAGATCACCGCCCGTGGCCTGCGCTACCGCGACCAGGGCTTCGCCCACGCGCTCCACTCGCCGTACTGGTGGCTCAAATGCGCGGTCGGGGTGCGCGACGACGACCATCCCCTGGTCCGCGCCTACCAGCGAATGCTGGTGTGGGACATGATGTCCGCGCCCGCCCTGACCCGCGTCACCGAGCGCCTGCTGAACCCGCTGATCGGCAAGTCCGTCGCCCTGTACTTCACCAAGCCTACGGAGCCCACCGATGCGCGCTGATCCACACGTGACGTCCGGCGCCCTCCGCGTACCGGCCGGGGTCGGCTCGGGTCTGCCCGTGGAACATCGCCATGTCCGTTGAGCTCCCCACCGTGCCCGGCGTCCTGCCCGCGCGCGCGATCCGGCGCACGGGCGAATCCATCGCGGCGGTACAGGAACCCGATGGCGCGCTGCCCTGGTTCACCGGTGGTCACACCGATCCGTGGGACCACATCGAATCAGCCATGGCGCTGACCGTCGCCGACCACTGGGACGCGGCCCGGGATGCCTACATCTGGTCGGCCAAGACGCAGCGCGACGACGGCTCGTGGCCGATGCAGGTGCGGGCGGGCGTGATCGAGAACCACGACGCCGACACGAACTTCTGCGCCTACCTCGCCACCGGCGTCCTGCACGCGCTCACCGTCACCGGTGACCGCGCCTTCGCGAACGAACTGTGGCCCACGGTGCGCGCGGGCATCGACTTCGTGCTGGAGTGGCAGACCGAGCGCGGTGAGATCCACTGGTCGGCAACCGAATCCGGCTCCTCCGGCGAGGCCCTCCTGACCGGCAGCTCCAGCATCTTCCACAGTCTCGGCTGCGCGGTGGTCCTCGCCGACATCATCGGTGATCCCCGCCCCGACTGGGCAGCCGCCCGGGCCCGCCTCGGACAGGCCCTGCGGAACCATCCCGAGGCATTCCTCGACAAGAGCCGGTATTCGATGGACTGGTACTATCCCGTCCTCGGCGGCGCGGTCCGTGGCGCGGCCGCCCACGACCGGCTGGCGAGCCGCTGGGACGAGTTCGTGGTCGGCGACCTGGGCATCCGGTGTGTCTCGGACGCGCCCTGGGTGACCGGCGCGGAGACCTGCGAACTGGTACTAGCCCTGGACGCCGTCGGCGCCACGGCCAACGCCCGCCACCTGTTCACCGCCATGCAGCACCTGCGCGAGGATGACGGATCCTATTGGACCGGACTGGTTTTCACCGACGGCGAACGCTGGCCGGTCGAACGCACCACCTGGACTGCGGCCGCCGTCGTGCTCGCGGCCGACGCCCTGTCGCGGACGACGCCGGGCAACGGAATCTTCCGCGACGCGGGCCGGTGACGAGTGCCTGGCTCGCGCCGACGCCCCCGCTGAGCGGTCAGCCGCAGGCGGCGATCCGGCGCAGAATCCGCAGTGACCCGGTCACCGAGACTTCCGCGAACTTGCCGCTGTCGAGTGCGCGACGATAGATATGGAAGGGCGGACGACCGCCGTCGGCGGGATCGGGGAAGACATCGTGAATGGCGAGCAGCCCACCACCGGCGATCCAGTGCACCCAGTTGTCGTAGTCGCGCTGGGCGGCCTGCTCACTGTGGCCGCCGTCGATGAACAGCATGCGGATCGGCGTGCGCCAGAATCGCGCCGCGGCCGAGGACGAGCCGATGATCGCGGTGACGGTGTCGGTCAGGCCCGCGCGGACCATGGTGCGCCGGAAGGCCGTCGTGGTGTCGAAGACGCCGGTCTCGGGGTCGACCAGGGTGGCGTCGTGGTACTCCCAGCCCGGCTGGTGTTCCTCCGAACCCCGGTGATGGTCGACGGTGACCACGGCCGCGCCGGTCTCGCGCGCGGCGGCACCGAGGTAGACCGTCGACTTCCCGCAGTACGTGCCGATCTCCACGATCACCCCGTCCCCGGCGTGGTCGCGGGCCGCCGCGTAGAGGGCGCGCCCCTCCTCGGCGGGCATGAATCCGGTGACCCGCTCGGCGAACGCGAGCAGCTCGTCGGTCCCGGCGATCTCGTCCACAGCACCCATGCGGTCACGCTAACACACGACCTGGAATACAATCCGGACTACTGTCCAGAAATGAGGAGAACAGCATGAAGACCCGCCTGAACTGCCCCTGCGGCGAGCAGATCCGTGGCACCGACGAGGAGAATCTCATCGCGCTGACCCAGGAGCATCTGGCCGCCAACCACCCCGGCCACGACTACACCCCCGACGAGATCCTTTTCATCGCCTACTGAGCTATTTGGCGGGCAGCGTGTTCCGCAGCCCGCCGACCTCGGTGATCTGCCAGCCCGCGGCGCGGTCGATGGTCAGCGAGTAGGTGACCGTCGCGCGGGTGCCCTCGGGCGTCTGCGCGCTGGTGGAGACGACGTCGAGATAGGCGTTCACCGTGTACACCCCGTCGGCTTCGGCGACCACTGCCGCCGAGAGCGGGGTGGCGGTGGAGGTCCACTGCAAGGGGAGCAGGATCTGCTCCAATTGCGGCGCGGTGGCGTCGAATTCGGCCGCGAGCTGCCCGGTGGTGCCGGTCTTGAGCCGGCCCAGCCAGGCGGGGACCTCGCGGTAGTCGATGGTGGAGGCGCCCACCGCGTAGTCGGTGGCGACCTGCGCGGCGTGCCGGTCGTCGGCGGCGCGGGCATCGCGTTCGGCGAGGGTTCCGCTGGCCGCGAAGTACAGCCAGGCGAAGGTGCCGGTCGCGAGGGTGAGCGCGGCGAACGCGACGGCGGCCAGGACGGTCGAGAGCCGCGCGTGGATGGTGCGGGCGGTGGTGACTGTGGGCATGGGAGTTCCTCGATCGGGCTATTTGACGCCTAGGCGGAAGTGCACGGTGCCCGCCGCGTCGACGTTCTGCAGGGCTTGGCTGATGAGCGCGCTGATATCTAGGACCGGTGCCCGGTGCATCGCGTCGGCGACCACCGGGCCCAGGACCTGTTCCAGGGGTGCCAGGCTCGGGCCGATCTCGGTGATCAGCGCGGTGAGTCGGTCGAGGAAGGGCACCAGGCCGTCGCCGGTGAAGTAGTCGTCCAGTGGCCTGCTCTCCACGAGCGCCGACCCGGATTCGACGATGGCGCTGAGCGTGACGCCGAATTCGCCGAAGTTCGGGCCCGCCGAGCCCAGCGACGGCCCCAGCCAGGCCATATCGCCACCCAGGGCCTGCACATCGGCGAGCAACTGCCGGATGGTCGCGGTGCGGCTGAGCAGGGTCGCCGCGAGCAGGGTCGCCGAGCGTCGCAGCGTGGGCATGACGGTGTCGGTGCCCGCCAGGGCCCGGTCGACGGTGTCGACCAGGCGCGCGATGGCCTCGGGCCGTAGCTGTTCGAGCAGGGTCACCAGGCGCGCCGACAGCGCCGTCACCGTCATCGGCAGCTGCACCCGGTCGGCCGGAACGACCTGTCCGTCTTCGAGATACGGGCCCTCGCCCGATTCCGGCGCGAAGACGACATAGGGTTCGCCGAGCGCGGAGAGCTGTTCGATCCGGACCGTGCCGGACAGCGGAATCCGGTAGCGGTCGTCCACCCGCAGCCGCACCCGGACGCCGTCGGCCTGTCTGCGCACCGAGTCGATCCGCCCGACCTGCACCCCGGCCAGCAGGACCGGCGCGTTCGGCGCGAGCCCGCCCGCCTCGTCCAGCGCGAGTTCGGCGGTGCGGTAGCCGATGCGCGGGTCCAGCCGCAGCACCCCCAGCGACATATAGGCCACGCCGAAGACCAGCACCGCCGCGATGGCGGCCAGGGAGATCCCCGCCCGCGCGGTCATCGCACCAGCCCGATCATCCGCAGGGTGTCGACGATGCGCGCGCCGCGCGCGTCCGGGCCGAGCGCGGGCGCCACGGTGACCTCGACCAGATCGACCTTCGGCCCGTGGGTGGCGAACGGGACGAGATCGGTGTCGATGAACTCCCGCAATGCCTTCAGGTTCGACGGCGCGGTGGTGTCGAGTGGGCTGCGACCCAGCAGCATCGGGACGAGCGCCCGCGTGGTGTCGTCCAGGGAGGACAACAGCGGGCCGAGCCACTGCGCGCTGGGAGCGACCGGCCCGAGCGCGGTGAGCACGAAGATCACCCCGATCTGCGCGTTCACCGCGTCGGTGGTGTGCTCGACGCCGTACGGGGTGAGCAGCTCGTCGAGGATCGGCACATTGTGCCGCAACCCGTCTTCGACGGTGGCGGTCATCCCATCGAGCAGGGTGTCGACCGAATCGAGGTGGGTACCGAGATCGATCACATCCCCGCGCAGGGCCTCGGCGATGCGGGCGGTGTCGCGCGGGTCCTCGGGGAAGACGCCGTTCATGGTGCGCACGATGTGCTGGAAGTCCCCCACCGCCCCGCTCCCGACGAAGGTGGACAGCCCGGCGAGGATGTCCTCGATCGGCGGCGACTGGGTGGTGTCGGCCAGCGGGATCGTCGCTCCGGGAGCGAGTTCCGGTGTCGCCGTGCCAGGTTCGGTCAGCGCTATGTGCACATCACCGAGCGGCGTCTCCTGACGCAAAGTAGCGGTGGTCCCCCGGCGCACCCTGACCGACTCATCGATAGCCACCTCCGCCACCGCATACCCCGGCCGGGCAGGACGCTCGGCGGTCGCGACCACCGGATCCACCAGGGTGACCCCGGTAAGACTCCCGACCCGCACCCCCGAGGCGATCACCTTCGCCCCCTGCGGCAGATTCAGAACATTGGCGAACTCGATCCGCAGCGGATAGGTCGGCCCGGAGACCCCGGCCCCGGGCACAGACAGATCTTCCGGCCCGAATCCACACCCGGCGAGCAAGGCGACCAACATCACCAACACAGCCCGCCTACCCCAGCACTGAGCCCGGCCAGAACCGAAACACTCGGCCCGCCCCCGAGCGAGCACCCGAACCGCCGTCTCGCCCCAACACATCGGATACCTACTCTCGCCCGCAGCACCAGCAGTGCGAGCAGTGCCATCAACGCGGGCCACGCCAGCGTCGCGAGAGGCACCAGCAGAACGACCAGCGCCAGCAATGCGGGCAACGCCAGCAACTCGGGTCGCGCGGGCAGCACCGGCAGCGCCATCAGTGCGGGCAGCGCCATCAGTGCGGGCAGCGCCAGCAACGCCGCCAGCGCCAGCAACGCAAGCAGCGCCAGCAACGCCGCCAGCAGCGCCGCCAGCGCGGGCAGCGCCCGCAACGCCAACAGTGCGGGCAGTGCGAGCAGCGCCAGCGCGGGCAACGCCAGCAGTGCGGGCATCGCGGGCAGCACGGGCATTGTCGACGCACCACCGAGCGAGTAGTGCGGCCAGGATCTCGACCGAGCTCATCGGGTGCCCACCCCCGCCAGAAGTGCGGGCAGGGCCGGGATGGTCGGCACAGCACCGGAGAGGTCGCAGTGCTGGCTGGTGATTGCGGCCAGTGCGGCGCAGACCTGGGCGCTGTCTTGCTGCGACAGAGCGAGTTTCGGTGGTGTGTAGTCGATGGTGAAGGCGCCGGTGACCGGGTCGATAGCGCCTGCGAGGCCGGTGGCGATGGTGGGGGTCATCGCGATCACTTCCGTGAGGGAGCCGACGCCCGCCGCGATCAGGCGCGGGAGGTCGGGGATGGTGTTCACCGCGCGGAGGGCGGGTGCGCCGAACATCAGGATCACGTCGTTGAGCTGGGGTAGCAGGTCGGAGAGGGTGTCGACGATCTCGATGATCGGGGGGAAGGCGATGGTGACGATGTCCTCGAAGGTCTGGGGCAGGCCGCTGACGGTGGTCTCCACTTGTCCCCAGCCGCTCCGGGCGCGCTGGGCCAGGGCGGCGAGGGCGTCGAGGAGTTCGCCGAGGTGGCCGATCGCCGCGTCGGGGGCGGCGAGGGCGCGGCTCAGGGCCTGGATGATGTCGTTGACCTGGTCGCCGGTGCCCGCTGTGGCGCGGTCGATGGCGTCGATCCCGGCACCGAATTCGCCGCGCCGGGTGGCGTCGTCGGCGCCGTTGAGCTGGTCGGCGAGGCGGGCGAGGGCGTCGAAGGTCTGGGTGAGGCTCTTGGGGGTGAGGGTTGTGGTGATGCAGGTGCCGGGATCCCAGCCGGGGCCGTCGGGTTCGGCGCCGATGAGAGCCAGGCGGCGGTCGGCGACCAGGGTGTCGCTCACCGTCACCGCGCCGACATCGGGTGCCAGTCGGCGATCGGCACGCACCGTGAACTCGACCCGTGCCGACGCCCCGGCGACCCGGATTCCGGTGACCCGCCCGACCTGCACACCCAGCACCGTCACCGCACTGCCCTCGTACAGCCCGATGGCATCGGGCATCTCGGCGCAGTAGGCCCGCATCGACGGGTTGGGCCTGCTCAGCCGCAACCCCACCGCGCCGACCAGCACCAGCGTGACGATCACCGCCACCGACATGAACCCCCGCGACCCCAGCACGGCCTTGATCATCAGCACCCACCTCCCGGCAGCGGCACGCACAGGGCGGGCACCTCGATCGTCGCGCCCGAATGATCCACGCGGACCCCACCTTCGGCGGGCAGCAGGGGCAGTAACCGTTGTCCGAGGGCGCGCACGGCCTCCAGCAACGTGCCCAGCCGCCCGCCGAGGTCCTCCAGCGCGGGCAGGGCGTCGGCCAGCGGTCGCGCCCGCTGTTTCAGCGTCTCGTCCCAGGCCACACCCAGCGGCGTGAGATCCCGCAACACCACCGCCAGATCCCGCAGTGAGTCGGCGACCTGCACCTTGTTGGTCTGGATGATCTGCTCGAGCGTGCCCAGCGTGATGATCAGATCCGCCAGCACCTCGGCATTGGCGTCGAGCGCGCCGAGGTATTCGTCGGCGATGGCGAGTGTGCGCGAGATATCGGCGCTCTGCCGGTCCAGGATGGCGACCAGATCACCGGCGGCGGTCACGGCCGAGCGCACCGCCTCCGGGCTGCGGTCCAGCGAGGCCGACAGGGCCGCCAGATCCCGCCGGAACACCGTCCCGTCCAGACGCCGGACAGGGTCGATCGCATCCTGGAAAGCCTGGGTCAGGTTGTAGGGCACGATGACCCGCTCCCGGGGAATCACCTTGTCGCCCAGTGGTTCCGTGCCAGCGGGGAGCACCGCGACGTAATACCCGCCGACAAACGTGAGCATCCGGATGTCGAGGGTGGTCTGATCCCCCAGAAACGCCTCGGCCGACACGGTGAACTCCATCCGCACCCGATCCTCCAGCAAGGTCAGCGAGCGCACCTTCCCCACCGGAATCCCCGCCAGCCGCACATCGTCCCCGGCCCGCACCGACCCGGCCTGACTCAGCTCGGCGACGTAGGTGCGCTGCGCGGAAGTCCCGGTGACGTACACGCCCCCGATCGCGACGAGCAGCAGCACAGCAGCGCACAGGCCCGCGATCCCCCATCGCACCTCGGCGGCACGCGGATCGCTCCGCCGCGAAATCAACGGTGACACAGCACGATCCCCTGTCCGGCGATGAGCACCTGGAGCGGCGCGGGCGCGGCGGCGGTGCCGTGCGCGCAGGTGAGGTCGGGCCCGGTCGCCGGGACCGCGCGCGCCATGGCCTGGATGAGCCCGGGCAGCCGGTCGAAGGTGGCCACGGCCTCGGTGGGATTCGGAAAGGCCTGGCGCAGAGCGGCATCGAGATCCCGGCCGGGCGTACCGGTCACGCCGAACACGGTCAGCATGCTGCGCAGCGGTTTCAGCACATCCGGGATGTAATTCGCGAAATCGACCAGCCCGGGCAGCTTTTCGGTGATGGTGATGAACAGGTTGGTCAGATTGGTCAGCAGCCGCATGGCATTGCCCGACTTGCCACCCAGATGCTCGGTGACCTGCGCGAGATTGGCCGCCAGCGTCGAGAGCACGGCCTGCCGATCGGAGGCGTAGCGGCTGAGGGTGTCGATGGCACTGAGCGCCTGGCCCACGCCGGACCCGTCGCCCTGGACCACCGCGAGCAGGCTGGTGGCGAAGCGATTCAGATCCTCGGGCGAGAGTTCGGCCAGCACCGGCTGTAATCCCTTGAACAGGCGGGTGATATCGAAATCCGGCACCGTCTCGGCCGTCCCGAAGACCGCGCTCGGATCGCGGCGGCCCGCGGGCTGTTCGGGTTGCTGGACCTCCAGATACCGGAAGCCGGTGAGGTTCTGGTAGCGCAGCGCGATCCGGCTGTTGGCGAACAGCGTGCGGTCCCGGGCGACGGTGAACCGCACCCGGGCCAGCGCACCGTCGAGTTCCACCGCCCGTACCTTGCCGACCTGCACCCCGTACAACCGCACATCGTCACCGGCGCGCAGGCCATTGGCATCGGTGAACAGCGCGGTGTAGGTGTCGGTGTCACCGTCGACCGGCCGCTCGATCACCCGCAGTACCCCGGCCAGCGCCACCCCGGTGAGAACCAGGGCCAGTGTCACCCGCAGCAGCAGTCCGCCCGTCCGCATCAGCGTCCTCCCCCGAGCAGCGCGCCCAGCGGCCCGGACAGCGCGGGCACCCCGTCGAGGGTGACGCCCGCGCGCAGCACCGGCCCCCGCGGACTGTCCACGAAGGCGGCGTCGAGACGGCCGAGCAGTTCGGTCAGTTCGCCCGCCGACCGTTCGGGGTCGGTCACCGATGCGGCGACCCGGTCGAGCACCAGCCCGAGCATGGGCAGGATCCCGCCGAAATACCGCTGCGACGTGCTCATCAATTGGGTCACCGTGGGCAGCAACTGGTACTGGATTCCGTCGAACATCGCCCCGAACCGGGTGAGCTGATCGGGCACACTCAGGTACTCGTTGGAGTATTCGGCATTGAGCAGGGTCAGGCTGCCGGTAAGCATCGGTGGCAGCCCGCTCAGCGCCGAACCGAACTGCGCGAACAGGAACGACGGGGCCAGCTGCCGGGTCTCGGTGTAGGAGCGGGCGGTGGTGCCGATCGCCTCGAACAGCGGGGCGAAGGCGGTCAGATCCCGGGCCACGGTACTCAGCAGCTCGGCGAGCTTCGGGGTGAGGACCTCGTCGGTGAGTCGGCCGGTGGCGGTGAGCAGGGCCGAGAGGGTGGCGTCGTGCACCCGGCCGACGGATTCGGTCAGGTCGACCGTCGCCCCGTCGGCCAGCGCGGTGCCACCCGCACCGGCGTGCAGTTCGACGGCGCTGACGCCGAACAGATTGCCGGGCGCGTAATCCAGCGAGACCGCGTCGGTGAGACCGAACAGCTGGGAACCGTCGAGCGCCAGCGCGATCCGCTGCCGCCCGATCCCGGCGAAGCCGATCTCCGCCACCGACCCGACCCGCACCCCGTCGAGGCGCACCTCGGTGCCCGGTGCGATCCCCGCGCCCACCGCGCCGACCAGCAGTGCGACCCGGACCTCGTCGTCGGGACCGCTCGCGGGAACCACCCGCCAGGCCAGCACCCCCAGCAGGATGAGCGCCAGGACGAGCGCGCCGAGCAGGCGGGCACGCGCGGGACCGACCTCGGTCCCCGGCAGGGTATAGGCAGGCATGGCATCACCCGGTGAACGTGACGGGAGACCGGAATCCCCACAGTGCGATGGTGGCGAGCATGTCCAGGGCGATGATCGCGACCAGGCTGGCGCGAATCGCCCGCCCCGACCCGATGCCGACCCCTTCCGGCCCGCCGGTGGCGAAATAGCCCTGATAGCAATGGATCAGCACGACCGCGACCGCGAACACCGTCACCTTGACCACGGCGGCGAACACGTCCCAGCCGACCACGAACTGGTCGAAGTAGTGGTTGTAGGTGCCCGTCGGGGTGCCGTGCACGGTGGTCACCACGAACGCGCAGGAGAAGTAGGCCAGGATCAGCGCCACCACGAAAGCCGGTGCCACCGCGATCATTCCGGCGATCACACGGGTGGTCACCACGAACGGCACCGACCGGATGCCGAGGGATTCGAGCGCGTCGATCTCCTCGGAGATACGCATGGACCCGATCTCGGCGGTCATCCGGCAGCCCGCCTGCGCGGCGAACCCGATCCCGGCCGCGATCGGCGCCAGCTCCCTGGTGACCCCGAACGCCGAGATCAGCCCGCTGAGCTGACCCAGCGAGAGCAGGTTCAGCGCGCTGAACGCCTCGATCCCGATGGAGGCGCCCATGGCCGCGCCGAGCAGCAGCATCAGCGGCACCACCCCGCCGCCGATGATCACCGAACCGCGCCCCCAGGTCATATCGGTCACCGTGGTGAGCGTCTGCCTGCGATAGTGCGCCAGCGTGTACGGCACCGAGGACAGCACCTGCCAGGTGAACCCGGCCACGAACCCGATCGACTCGACCGGTCCCAGCCCGCGCCGCCACACCCCGTCCGCGGCCGTCATCAGGCCATCCGCACCGGGAAGAACATCGTGACCACCTGGGTGATCACGGTATTGAGCACCACCGCGGCGGCGATCGACATGACCACCGCGGCATTGACCCCGTCGGCGACCCCGCGCGGACCGCCGGTGGCCTCCAGCCCGCGCTGACAGGCGATCACCACCACCAGGAACCCGAAGATCACCGCCTTCACCAGCGAGACCCACACATCGATCGGCGTGGTGAACGCCCCGAAGGATTGCCAGTAGCTGCCGGGCGTGACATCCAGCGCCGACACCGCCACCAGGAAACCGGACCCGATGCCGATCACGATGATCAGCACATTGAGCACCGGGGCGACCAGCATCATCGCCGCCATCCGCGGCACCACCAGCCGCCGCACCGGATCCACCCCCATCACCCGCAGCGCGTCGACCTCCTCGCGGATGGTCCGGGCACCCAGGTCGGCGGCGATCGCGGCCGCGCCCGCCCCGCCGAGCAGCATGGCGGTCGCCATCGGCGCGCCCTGCTTGATCACCCCGAGCCCACCGGCGGCGCCGATCATCGAATCGGCCCCGAGCTCGGCCACGATATTGCCGACCTGCGCGGACACGATCACCCCGAACGGGATGGCCATCAGCACGCTCGGCACCGCGGTGACGCGCAGCAGGAACCAGGCCTGGGTCAGCGTCTCGCCGAGCGGGAACCGCAGCCGCAGCGCGTCGCCGGTGCCGAAGGACACGGCCGTGGCGCCCATCCGCAACGCGCGGCCCAAGGTCGCGACACTCGACACCACGGTCTCGGAGAAATTCCGCCGGATCACCTGCCCCGGTCCGGCATCCGGCGAACACGCGGGAAGTGTCCCCGCGGTGGTGTCGCCAGCCGGTGCGACTTCGCCGTCTACCCCTGCCATGCGAGGGACCGTACCATATGATTTGGACCACATTCCAGACACTGGTCCAGATTTGTGACCACGCCTCGCCGGCCAGCTCAGGCGCCGGTCAAGCTCCCTTTCCGGGCCGAAACCGTTGTGCCGAACTAGTGTCGGTGGTACCGTCCAGACACATGTCCAGCTATGTGTCTCCCTCGCGGTCGAACACCCCGCCCGGCGACGGCGACGACCTCTCGGAACCGGAGTATTCGCGATGACGAGCGCCGCTGTGGAACCCGTGACCTTCGACCCGTACGACTACCGATTCCACGAGGATCCGTACCCGACCTATCACCGCCTGCGCACCGAGGCGCCGCTGTACCACAACCCGGACCTCGGCTTCTGGGCGCTGTCGCGCCATGCCGATGTGCTCGCCGCCTTCCGCGACAGCGAGCGCCTCTCCAGCGCGAACGGGGTGTCGCTGGACCCGGCGGCCTGGGGCCCGCACGCGCACCGGGTGATGTCGTTCCTGGCCATGGACGATCCCCGGCACATGCGCATGCGCAAGCTGGTCTTCAAGGGCTTCACCCCCAAGCGTGTCGCCGAGATGACCGACCGGATCCGCGAGATCACCCTCGAACATCTCGAACCCGCTGTGGCGCGGGGCGATTTCGACTGGATCGACGAGGTGGCGGGCAAGCTGCCGATGGATGTCATCTCCGAGCTGATGGGCGTGCCGGAGCCCGACCGCGCCGAGATCCGGCGGCTGGCCGATCTGGTGGTGCATCGCGAGGAGGGCGTGCTGGATGTGCCGGTGGAGGCCATCGACGCCTCGATCCGGCTGTTCGGCTACTACACCGACATGGTCGCCCAGCGCCGCACCGCGCCCGGTGACGACCTCACCTCCGCGCTGCTGGACGCCGAGATCGACGGCGACACCCTCACCGACGAGGAGATCATCGGGTTCCTGTTCCTGATGGTGGTGGCGGGCAACGAGACCACCACCAAGCTGCTGGGCAATGCCCTGTACTGGGCGGCGGCGAATCCGGGCGAGTACGCCAAGGTCGTCGCCGAGCCGGAGCTGGTGGCCGACTGGGTCGAGGAGACCTTGCGCTACGACACCTCCAGCCAGATCGTGGCCCGCACCGCGGCCGTCGACCTCGACTACCACGGCGCGACCATCCCGGCCGGTGCCAAGGTGCTGCTGCTGATCGGCTCGGCCAATCGCGATCCGGCGGCCTTCGACGACGGCGACAGCTACGTGATCGACCGCCAGGACGGCGGCACGCTCGCGAGTTTCGGTGCGGGCGTGCACTTCTGCCTCGGCGCGCACCTGGCCCGGCTGGAGGCCCGCGTCGTGCTGGGCGAATTCGTCGCGCGGGTACCGGCTTTCACCGTGGTCGGCACCGGCATCGCGCGGGTGCACTCGACGAATGTCCGTGGGTTCGCCCATCTTCCGATCACCGTGGAGGTCCGCTGATGCCCCGCTTCACTCCCCATCCCGACCGCAGGCCAGCGCTGATCGCGGGCGCGTCCTCCGGCATCGGCGCGGCCACCGCCGTGGCGCTGGCCGAACTCGGTCACCCGGTGGCGCTCGGCGCGCGCCGGGTCGACCGGTGCGAGGAGCTGGCCGCCAAGATCCGCGCCGGGGGCGGTGCGGCCGTCGCGCTCCGGCTCGATGTCACCGACGCATCCTCGGTCGACGAGTTCGTCACGGCCGCCGAGCACGCCATCGGCCCGGCCGAGATCCTGGTCTCCGGCGCCGGGGACATCGAATTCGCCCTGGCCGGTGAGATGGACCCGGAACGGTTCCTGCTCCAGGTGCAGGTGCATCTGGTCGGCGCGCAACGGCTGATCCACCGGGTGCTGCCCGGAATGCGGGCCCGGCAGCGCGGCGATCTGGTGGTGATCAGCTCCGACTGCGCCGACCAGGTCCGCCCGCGCACCGGCGCCTACAGCGCGGCCAAGACCGGCCTGGAAGCGCTGGTCACCCAGCTGCGCATGGAACTGGAGGGCACCGGAATCCGCGCCTCACTGGTGCGGCCCGGCCCGACGCTGACCGGCATGGGCATGGACGCCACGCCCGAGGTGGTCGGCCCGCTGCTACAGGACTGGAAGGACTGGGGTTTCGCCCGGCATCCGTACATGCTCAAGCCCGAACACCTCGCCGACGCCGTCACCACGGTGGTCTCCCTGCCGCGCGGCGTGCACATGGTGCTGGTCGAGGTGCAGCCGGAGGCACCGCTGCGGACCGACGGGGGCGCGGCATGAGGATCGAGGTCGACGCGGACCTGTGTCAGGGACACGGGGTCTGCCAGGACGAGGCGCCCGCGGTGTTCGCGGTGCCCAAGCGCGGCACGGTCGAGATCGTCGACCCCAGCCCGGCCGCCACCGAACACGCGGCCGTGCGGGCCGCGGTGCACTACTGCCCCACCCGGGCGCTGTCGATCGCCGACGAGCCCGATTCCGCGAAAGGGACGCACCCATGACAGATTTCGACCGCGCCGAACTCGACGAGATGGTCCGGCGCTGGGTTGTGGCCAACCAGGACTGCGAACGCGCCGGGGACTGGCGGCCGCTGGCCGAGATGTACACCGTCGACGCCACCTACGGCTGGAACTACGGGCCCAAGCAGGAGTTCATGTCGGTGGGCCGCGAGGAGATCCGCGAGCTGGCCCTGGGCCAGGAGATGCTGGGGCTGGAGGGCTGGACCTACCCGTACCAGGAGTTCGTGATCGACGAGCGCGGCGGCACCGTGATCGGTTTCTGGAAGCAGGTCAACGAGAAGTCCCGCGCCGACGGCCGCCCCTACTCCCCCGAGGGCATCGGCGGCAGCTGGTTCCGTTACGGCGGCGACTTCCAGTGGTCCTGGCAGCGCGACTTCTTCGACTTCGGCAATGTCTCGGCGCTGTTCCTGGACATGATCACCGACAACGCGCTGTCCCCCGGCATGCACAAGCGGATCGAGCGTTCGGTGGCGGCGGAACCGCTGCCGGGCTGGTATCGCATCGGCGAGTCCCCGGCCTCGCTCTGGTGACGCCCATGAGCGGATTCGCCGCGCTCTCGCGCGCGCAGCTCGCGGCGCTGGTGCCCGAGCTGCTGCTGTGCGGTCATCTCATCGACCGGTCGGGCATGGCGCACACCATCGCCGCGTTCGGCCGGGCGGGGATGACCGCGGTGGCCATCGAGGAATGGCAGCTGGCCAGCCCGGTCTACACCCGCCGCATGCAGCGCGCGCTGCGCTTCTCCGGCGACAGCGTGGAAACCATCTTCAAGGGCCTGCAACTCGATATCGGCGCTCCACCGCAGTTCATGGACTTCCGCTTCCGGGTGGACGACCACGATCACGGCGAGTTCTGGCTCGACCACTGCGGCGCATTGGCCGATGTGGAACCGATGGGCGAGCCGTTCGTGGTGGCCATGTGCCACGACATCGAGGACCCCACCTTCGACGCGACCGCCCTGGCCACCAATCCGCACGCCCAGGTCCGCCCGGTGCACCGGCCGCCGCGGGTCCCCGCCGACCGCACGCCGGTGTGCGCGTGGACGGTCGTCATCGATCCCGCGCACATCCCACCGCCGGTCCCGAAACACGCCGCCTTGGTGGCGGATTCGGCGGCGGCGCGACTGGCACTGACCGCGATCGACCCCACCGAGGACGGCGTGGCCGACTACACCGGCCCGCTGCTCAGCGACCTGCGCTTCGCCGACTTCTCGCACAGCGCCCTGCGCAGGCTGGCCGAGGAGATCTGCCTGCAACAGCACCTGCTCACCCTCGGCTTCCTGATCGCCATCCGCGACCGCTCCGACGAGGAGACCGCCCGCGCCATCGGCCGCAAACAGCTCACCGGCATCGCGGGCCTGACCTCCGAACGCCTGCGCCGCTGCCTCGGCCTCGGCGACGACGCACACGCCCTGGCCGCCGTGCTGCGCGTACACCCGGCCCTGAACCCGCTGGGCTACACCGGCATCGACGTCGATGTTGTGGACGACCGTGTGCACGTGCGCTTTCCGGCTTTCAGCGGCGCCCACACCGATGGCGCCTGGCCCACCCTGCTGACCCCCGACGATCCGCGCCCGCTCGACGCCCTGGTGCGCGGCGTGAATCCACGCTTCACCACCACCGTCACCGAGACCGGTTCCGATGGCTGGACCGTCACCGTCACACAGGCCGAACACCCCTTCCGCGAGGCGTCCGAGGTCGCGGTCACCCGCTTCAGCACCGGCGCGGCCTTCGCCTTCACCGATCGCGGAAAACCCCTCCCGCTCACCGTCGTGTGAGCGATCGCCGCAGAGATGGATAGACCATGGCCAACAACTTCGCCGACCTGTTCGAACACGCCGTCGACGCCATGCCCGACCGGGTGGCGCTGATCCAGCAGGAGCGCAGCCTGACCTTCCGCGACCTCGATATCCGGGCGAACCGGCTCGCCGATCAGCTCGCCGGGCTCGGCGTTGGCCACGGCACCCATGTCGGTTTCCAGCTGCACAACAGCATCGAGACCATGGAGACGCTGATCGCCTGCTTCAAGCTGGCCGCCGTCCCGATCAACATCAACTACCGCTACGGCCCGACCGAACTGGCCTACGTCTACGGCAATGCCGACCTCGAAGTGCTGCTCTACCACGCCTGTTACGGCGAAGCGGTACACGAGGCGCTGGCGCGAACCCCGGCGCTGCGCACGGTGATCCGCGTCGACGACGATGAGTCCACCACCGCGCCCGGCGGCGGCGACCTGCGCTACGACGCCCTCATCGCCCCCGGAAAACCCTTCCGCCCCAGCGTGACCCGCACCGCCGACGACCTGTTCATGATGTACACCGGCGGCACCACCGGCATGCCCAAGGGCGTGATGTGGCGCCAGGAGGACATGTGGCGGGTACTCGGCGGCGGCATCGATTTCTACAGCGGCGAACCCGTGCGCGACGAATACCAGCAGTCGGCCACCGGCGCACAGGGCGTGCCGAGCACCTGGTTCGTGCTGCCGCCGCTGATCCACGCCGCGGCCATGATGCCCACGTTCAACGCCCTGTGGTCGGGAAATACAGTGCTGTTCGAGCCGCGCTTCGACCCGGCGCGGATCTGGGCGGCGGTGGCCGCGCACCGCCCGCACGTCCTGGTGATCACCGGCGACGCCATGGCCCGCCCCCTGCTCGACGAGTTCCGGGCCCGGCCGGTGGACGCGTCCTCGCTGCTGGTGATCGCCTCCGGCGCGGCACTGCTGTCGCAACCGGTCAAGAACGCGCTGCTCGAACAGTTCCCGACCTCGATGGTGTCGGACTCGATCGGTTCCTCCGAAACCGGTTTCGGCGGTATCGGTTTCGCGCGAAAGGACGACGATCCCGGACGCGGGCCGCGCGTGCAGACCGGGCGCGGCGCGGTGATCGTCGACGACGACGGCCAGCTCGTCGCGCCCGGCGAGGAGGGCTGGCTGGCCAAGACCGGCGCGGTCCCGCTGGGCTACTACAAGGACCCCGAACGCACCGAGCGCCTGTTCAAGACCGTCGACGGCGCCCGCATCGTGGTCACCGACGACCGGGCTCGCGCCGAGACCGACGGCTCGATCACGCTGATCGGCCGCGGCAACATGGTGATCAACACCGGCGGCGAGAAGGTGTTCCCCGAGGAGGTCGAGGCGGTCGTGAAATCCCACCCCGCCGTCTACGACGCGGTCGTCATCGGGGTCCCGCACGAACGCTGGGGCCACCAGGTGGGCGCCGTCATCGCCCTCGGCCCCGGCCAGTCCCTCGACCTGGCCGCCCTACGCGCCCACGTTCGCCCCCACCTGGCGGGCTACAAGATCCCGCACCGGATCTGGCTGTCCGACACCATCTCCCGCTCCCCCAGCGGCAAACCCGACTACCGCTGGGCCAAGGACTACGCCGCGGGCCGCACGCCCGATCACGCGGCCGACTGAGCGGTCTCACGCGATCGGCGGCAGGTGGACGACCTGGCCCGCGTAGGCCAGGCCCGCGCCGAAGCCGAGCAGCAGCGCTGTGTCGCCCGGCTGGGCGGCGCCGGTGCGCAGTAGCTGTTCCATGGCCATCGGGATGGAGGCCGCGCTGGTATTGCCGGTCTCGGCGATATCGCGGGCGATCGCGACCGAGTCGGGCAGGTCCAGGGTGCGGACCAGGGCATCGGTGATGCGACTGTTGGCCTGGTGCGGGACGAAGGCGTCCAGCGCGTCGGCGGACACGCCCGCGTTGGCCAGCGCCGCCCGGCACGCCTTCTCCAGGAAGGTGACCGCCCAGCGGAACACCTCGGTGCCGTTCATCCGGATATACGGCCGCACCGCGTCTGCGCCCTTCTCGGCCACCTCGGCGAAGTACACGGCGAAATCCTTGTCCTGCTTGATCGCCGAGGTGCGGCTGCCGTCGGAACCCCAGGCGACCGGGCCGATGCCCTCCTGCTCGGCCGGGCCAACCACCACCGCGCCCGCGCCGTCGGCGAAGATGAACGCGCAGGTGCGGTCGTCGGTGTCGAGCAGGTCCGAGAGCCGTTCCACGCCGATCACCAGCACGTGCCGGGCCTGGCCCGCCCGCACCAGATTCGCGGCGTCGGCCAGGGCGTAGCAGAAGCCCGCGCAGCCCGCGGAGATGTCGTAGGCGGCGGTGTCGTGCATGCCCAGCTCAGTGGCGACCACCGCGCCCGCCGACGGGCCGAGGACCATCTGCGAGGAGGTCGCGAGGATCACCGCGTCGATCTGCTCGGCCGCGATCCCGGCCGCGGTGAGCGCGTCGCGGGCGGCGGCCGCGCTCATGCCGACGATGGTCTCGGTGTCGTCGGCCCAGTGCCGCGCCGCGATGCCGGAGCGGGTCTTGATCCACTCGTCGGAGGAATCGATGGCCTCGACGATCTCGGCATTGGGCACGACCCGGCGCGGGCGGTACACGCCGAGGCCGAGAATTCCCGTATGGGTGATCGGAACGGCGGTGGCGATGGGGGTGGGCATGGCATCCTCTCCATATGAACCGATCGGTTCACCTGGAATAGGTCTAACATGAACCGATCGGTTCAATCAAGGGTTGGGAGGAGATCGGATGGCCGCCGGACCACGCGCCCGACTGATCGAACACACCATCAGCACCGTGCAGCAGCACGGCGTGCACGCGGCCGCGCTGAGCGAGCTGCTCAAGCGCAGCAACACCTCGCGCAATTCGCTGTATCAGCACTTTCCTTCCGGCAAGGGCGAATTGGTGCAGACCGCGGCGCGCATCGTCTCGCGGCTGGTGTACTCGCACATCAGCACCATGGCCGACGCCCTGCAGACCACGCCGTCGGTGCAGCAGTGGCTCACCGATCTGCTGGCGTTCTGGCGCACCCCACTCGAGCAGTCCGATTTCAGCGCGGGCTCGTTCATGATGGCCGCCGCGCTGGACGAACTGGACCCGGCGGTCCAGTCGGTGGCCGGTCAGGCCTTCGCCGAGTGGACCGCCCGGCTGGCCGACGGCATCGTCGCCACCGGAATCGAGCGCGCCACCGCGGTCTCGCTGGCAGGATTTCTGCTCACCACCATCGAGGGCACCATCGTGCACAGCCGAGCCCTCAAGTCACCGCACCCCTTCGACCAGGCCGTCACCCAGCTCACCATCCTGCTGAACCTGCACCTGTCCCAGCGCTGAGTCAGCCGGTCAGGTCCGCGCGCAGGGTCTCGACGAGGGTGTTGCGGGCGGCGGCGCCCTCCGGGGTGGGGGTCAGGGGGTAGACGTGGACGAGGCCCGGGCGCTCGTGGTAGTCGACGTCGACTCCGGCGGCGCGGGCCTTGTCGACGAGCAGGCGGGTGTCGGGGTTGAGGATGTCGTGGGTGCCGCTGAAGACGGTGAGGGGGCCGAGGCCGGTGAAGTCGCCGAACAGGGGGCTCACCATCGGGTCCTTCATCGGCAGTTCGCCGCGCCAGTGGCCGCCGAAGACCAGCGCGCCCTCGCGGCCGAGCCAGGGGTCGTCGGGGAGAACGTCGTCGATGGCCGGGTTCTCCAGGGTGAGGTCGACCGCGGGCGAGATCACCACGGTGCGTGGCACTTTCGCCTGGGCGGTGTCGCGCAGGTGCAGTGCGGTGGACAGGACGATCTGGCCGCCCGCGGAATCACCGGCCAGGAAGGTGGGCCCGTAACGCCGTGTGCTGGTGAGGTACAGCTCGGCGAACCACGGAATCACCTGGGCGGCGGTGCCGGTGGGGATCAGCGGGTAGATAGGGACGGTCACGGTGAGGTCCAGCTCGGCGGCCAGCCGCGCGGCCAGATGCCAGTGCTGGGAGGCGATCTCGCCGACCCAGCCGCCGCCGTGCGCGTAGATCAGCCCGCCGCGTGACCGTCCCGACGACGGCGTGAGGGTGAACACCGGCCTGCCCTGATCGACGGTCGAGGTGACGGTGACCCCGCGCAGCCGCGTAGGCGGCTGATAGGAGGCGGGCGCGGCGATGCAACGCGCGATGTAGGCGTCGGCCGCCGCTGCGGTGAGGTACTTGCGGTTGCGGCGGGTGATCCGCAGGAACGCGGGCAGCACGAACCGGCTCATCACACTGAGATCGGACACCCTGGCGACGATACGGCCTCAGGCCAACCGGTGTTCCTCGATCTCGCCGCGCAGGCTCGTTCCGTTGAGATCCAGGTAGAGCACACCCTCGGTGACCGAGAGGGTGACGGTATTGCGGCGCTCGATCAGTGCTACGGCCGCGTCGACGAACGCGCGTTCGACGGCGTAGAGCGGGATCTCCTCGGCGCGGTGGATCTTCTTGCCCGCGTACTGGGCCAGCACCTTGGCCGGATCGCGGTGGGTGTAGACCGCCGCGCGCCCGGCCAGTTTGCTGCCACGATGCACCCGCTCGGCATCGGGGGCGCCGACCTCGATCCAGGCGGTGACCCGGCCGGTCAGGTCGCGGATCTGCACGGCCGGTTCGTCGGTGGCCGAGATCCCGCCCTCGCTGAACACGATGCCCTCCTCGTACTGCAGGCAGTAGGCGAGCAGGCGGGTGACCATGTACTCGAGGGTCTCCGAGGGGTGGCGGGCGACCCGCAGCTCGAGGTCGGTGTAGACGCCGCGGTCGACGTCGGCGAGCTGGACGGCGAAGTGGTGCAGGGTTGCGCTGAGTGCCATAGGAGCTCCGAGCCTACCGGGCCCCGGTTGCGCGGACCGGTCCGGACCGCCAGCATCTCTGCATGCGAATCACCCATGTTTCAGCCCTGGCTGCCGTGCTGGTCACCCTGGGCACGGCAAGTGCTGCGGCGCAGGCGGATCCGGCCGACACCCCGCGCCAGGCCATCGCCCGCAGCTACCTCGACGCACTCGTCTCCCACGACGCGAGCGCGGTCCCCTTCGCCCCCGACGCCACCCGCGTCGAAGCCGGTTTCCAGACCGGCTACTCCGGCCCGCAGCTGGCCCACGATCTCGAGCACGGCCTGCAGTACCGCGTCATCCAGGGCATTCGCGACCTGACCATGTCCGAATCCGGGGACACCGTCACCACCCGCTACCTGCTCGACACCGGCGTCGCCGGGGTCCGGCTGACCACCGTCGAGATCGTGGAGACCTTCGTCATCCCCGCCGACTCGATCCAGACCATCGAAGCCACCATCACCCCGGTCTAACCGCCCTCCTGGTCGGCGATCAGGGATCGGGGCGCGGCTTGCCGCCAGGAGTCGGTGACGATGGCGGCGAGCTCGTCGCCATCGTCGAGGGCGGCCAGCCGCACCCGCACCCAGGCATTGCTGGCCTCGTGCTCGGCGATCCAGAACTTGTCCGGTTCGGCCGCGACCAGCTCGTCGCGGTCGAGAATCGGGCAGCGCACCGCCATCGAGGTCTCGTCCTCGGGCAGGGTGAGGAACAACCTGCCCGCGACCTTGAATATCGGCATACCCCAGGCGAAGTGCTCGGTCACCTCGGGCAGAGCGAGGGCTTGGGCGCGGACGTCGTCCCCGGTGGCGTTCATGCGCTGGATCATCGCAGGACCGACCGACAGGTGGCCTAGACCTTCGCGGCCGTCGTCGCGCGGGCGCGGGCGGCGGTGAGGCGGCGGCCGATGATGCCGTGGCGGGGGGCGAAGAGGTAGACGAGGGTGAAGGCGACGCCCTGGGTGACCACGACCATGCCGCCGGCGGCGGTGTCGAGGTGGTAGCTGAGGTAGAGGCCGGTCACCGCGCACAGGACCGAGATGGTCGGGGCGATGAGGAGCATGCGGGAGAAGCGGTCGGTGAGCAGGTAGGCGGTGGCGCCGGGGATGATCAGCATGGCGACCACCAGGACGACGCCGACGGCCTGCAACGCCACCACCGAGGTGAGGGCCAGCAGGCCCAGCAGCGCGGTGCCGAGGACCCGGGGGTTCAGGCCGATGGCGTGGGCGTGGGTGGCGTCGAAGGCGTAGAGGGTGAAGTCGCGGCGTTTGAGCAGCAGGGCGGTGAGGACGATGGCGGCCAGGATCATGATCTGGACCATCTCGCCGCGGCTCACGCCGAGCAGATTGCCGAAAACGATGTGGTTGAGGTCGGTTTGGCTCGGGGTCACCGAGACCAGGACCAGGCCGAAGGCGAACAGCGTGGTGAACACGATGCCGATGGCGGCGTCTTCTTTCACCCGGCTGGTGTCGCGCACGACGCCGATCAGCGCGACGGCCAGGAAGCCGAAGATGACCGCGCCCACCGCGAACGGCCAGCCCACGATGTAGGCCAGCACCACCCCGGGCAGCACCGCGTGCGAGACCGCGTCGCCCATCAGCGACCAGCCGATCAGCACCAGCCAGCACGACAGCACCGCGCACACCAGCGCGGCGGTGACGGTGGTCGCCAGCGCGCGCACCATGAATTCGTAGCGCAGCGGGTCGATGAAGAATTCCTCGAAGCTCATCAGGGGTTCCTCACGCGTCCACATCGAGCCCGAAGGCCTTGGCCAGGTTCTCCGGGCGCAGCACCACATCCGGGTCGCCGTGTTCGAGCACCCGCCGGTTGAGCAGCACGGCCTCGTCGGCCAGGGCGGGCAGGGCGTGCAGGTCGTGGGTGGAGACCAGGATGGTCGCGCCGTCGGCGGCCAGTTCGCGCAGCAGCGCGGTGATGGTGGCCTCGGAGCGCTTGTCGACCCCGGCGAAGGGCTCGTCGAGCAGCAGGATGGTGGCCTCCTGGGCGATACCGCGGGCCACGAACGCCCGCTTCTTCTGGCCACCGGACAGCTGGCCGATCTGGCGGTCGGCCAGTTCGGTGAGGTCGACGCGGGCCAGCGCGTCGGCGACGGCGGCGCGGTCGGCCTTGCTCGCGCGGCGGGTGAAGCCCATCTTCCCGTAGCGGCCGGTCATCACCACGTCACGCACCGAGAGCGGGAAGCTCCAGTCCACGTCCTCGGATTGCGGGACGTAACCGAGGGCGCCCGCCTTGCGCGCGGCGGCGGGGGCACGGCCGTTGATCAGCACCCGGCCGCGGTCGGGGGTGACCAGGCCCATGACGGTCTTGAACAGCGTCGACTTGCCGGAACCGTTCATGCCGATCAGCCCGCAGACCCGGCCGGACTTCAGGGTCAGCTCGACATTGTCCAGGGCGAGCACCTCCCCGTAATGGACTGTCACGTCCTGGATCTCGACAACCGGTGCGGTCACTTCGGCACTCCGGACAGGGCGGTCGCGATGGTGGTCGCGTCGTGGCGGATGAGCTGCAGGTAGGTGGGGACGGGGCCGTCGGCCTCCGAGAGCGAGTCGACGTACAGGGTGCCACCGAAGCGCGCGCCGGAGGCCTCGACGACACGCTGCATCGGCGCGTCGGACACCGTCGACTCGCAGAACACCGCGGGCACGCCCCGCTGACGCACGAAGTCGATGGCCGAGCCGATCTGCTGCGGGGTGGCCTGCTGTTCGGCGTTGACCGGCCAGATGTACTTCTCGGTGAGCCCGGCGTCGCGGGCGAGGTAGGAGAAGGCGCCCTCGCAGGTCACCAGGGCGCGGTGCTCGGCGGGCAGGGTGCTCACGGCGGCGACCAGGTCGTCGCGGACCGCGCCGAGCTCGGCCTTGTAGGCGTCGCCGTTGGCGCGGTAGGCGGCGGCGTTGCCGGGGTCGAGGTCGGTGAAGGCACGGACCATGTTGTCGACGTAGATCTGCGCGTTCACCGGTGACATCCACGCGTGCGGATTGGGCTTGCCGCGGTAGGCGTCCTCGCTGATGTCCATCGGGGTGACACCCTTGCTGACCACCGCGTGCGGCACGTCCAGATCGGCGACGAACTGGGCGAACCAGGCCTCCAGGTTCAGGCCGTTGTCCAGGATCAGGTCGGCCTTGGCGGCCTTCTTGATATCACCCGGGGTGGGTTCGTAGCCGTGGATCTCGGCGCCCACCTTGGTGATCGACTCCACCCGCAGGTGCTCGCCCGCGACATTGCGGGCCATATCGGCCAGCACGGTGAAGGTCGTGAGCACGACCTTCTTGCCGTCGTCCTCGGCGCTGACACCACCGCAGGCGGTGAGCACGATCGCCAGGACACTCAGAACAGCCGCCGACAGCGCCCGGCGGCCCGGCGCACGGTGAAACCCAACCCTCATTCCAGAATTGTATTGTTCGGGTCACCGAACTTTCAAGTTCAAGGCCCGAAACAGGGGCGTCGACGGCTCAGGATGCCCAGGGCGGGGTGAAGGTCGACCCGTCGGGCAGCTCGGCGGCGAAGCCCGCCCGCACGGTGACGAGCAGGGTCGCGGGCACCGCGCCCGGATTGGCGAGGACGATGGTCGCGCCCGCCGGGGCGACTGCGGCGTCGCCGGGCACCAGCGTCGCGGACTCGCCGTCGACGGTCAGCTCCACCTCCCCCGCGAGCAGCACGAACCCCTCCTCGCCGAGGATGCGGTGCGGCACGCCTGCCGAGGCGGGGGCCACCTCGGTCCGCCAGACGCAGAGTTCGGCACTGCCGAGGCCGGGGCGCAGCAGCGAGGTGAAGCGGGCGTTGTGGATCTCGTGGACGACGGCGTCGGCGGCGCGGACGACAGGCATGAATCTCTCCGATCAGTCAAGCAACTTGTCTATATAGTCAAGCTGATTGACTATCCTGTCAAGTGCCACAATGACTGTCGTGCCGACGAATCCGCCGCCGACCGGCGACCTCCCGCTGCTGCTGCTCGCGGCGGCGGCCGAGGTGAGTCAGGCGGTCCAGGACGGGGTCGCGGCGGCGGGGTTCGCCGATATCCGGCCCGCGCACGGCTTCGCCTTCGTCCGGATGGCGCCCGACGGCGCGACCGTGGGCGAGATCGCCGAGCACCTCGGGGTCACCAAGCAGGCGGCGAGTCAGCTGGTCGAGGATCTGGTCGGCAAGGGTTACGCCGACCGCAATCCCCATCCCGACGACGCGCGCGCCCGGCTCATCACCCTCACCGAGCGCGGCTGGGCCTGCACCCGCGCCGCCGACGCCGCGCTCGCCGAATTCACCCGGAACTGGGGCGAAACGCTCGGGACGAGCACGCTCGCGCAGGTCAGACAGGCTCTGGCCAGAGTCGTCACGCCGGGCCGGGTTCGCCCGAATTGGTGAGGCGTAACCCTTTCGCCGATCTTCGCGATGCCCAGGCGAATACCTGTTAATCGGAAGAACAGGATTTTCAAAAAGACCACCGTGGCGGGACGGTGCGCGGCATACTCGGGTTCGAGCGGTGACGCGCCACCGCGGCCACCCGGACCAGCTGTCCGGGGAGCGCTCTCGTCACACCTCTCACCGTTCTCGTGATCCCGGAGGGTCCATGTCCTCGCTCGCCACCGTCGACTCGGTCGACACCATCACCCGTCACAAGTACGAGCGCTTGCAGTACACCGGCTCGGCCGGTGTCGTCACCTCACTCGAGGACGCGCGGCTGGTCGCGCGCTGGCGCCTCGATCACCCCGGCTGGACCGGGGAGCACTGGGCCTTCGAAGCGGGCACCGCCAGCCCGGGACGGCTGCGCCCGATCAATGTGGCCGTGCGCGCGCACTGATCAGGCGGCACCCGCCGCCGCCGGACGGTCGACGATCCTGGGGAAGGGGCTCGTCGCCTCCAGCTGATAGGCCAGGTCGAGCAGGGTCCGCTCGTCGCCGCGCCGGGCGGCGAGCTGGACCGAGCCCGGCAGACCCGCGGGCAGCAGCCCATGCGGCACCGAGATGCCCGGCCCACCGCCGACATTGTTGAGCGGAGTGAAGCCGACGTAGTCGACGAGCTTGGTGAACAGTTCCTCGAAGGGCTGGCCGGGGGCCAGCTCGCCGATGCGCGGCGCGGGATGGGAGAGCACCGGGGTCAGCAGCACGTCGACGTCGGCGAAATGCCGGTCGTAGGTGGCCGTCCCCGAGCGCAGCCGCCAGGTGGCCGCCGCGGTGGCGAACGGATTGCGCTTGACCAGGCCGATCAGGCCCTTGGTGAACGGATCGAGCTTGCCCGCGTCGAAGTAGCCGCGGTGGCCGATCCGGAACGACAGCGTCATGGCGGCGGCCATCACCGCCCAGTACTGCTTGAAGTCCTCGACGAAGCGCGGGTCCACATCCAGGCGCATCTCGACGATCTCGTGGCCGAGCCCGGTGAGCACCTCCGCCGCCGAGGCCAGGATCGTCGCGTTGTCGGGGTGCACCGGGCGGCCCAGCACGTCGGCGGTGATCAGGCCGATGCGCAGGCGGCGCGCGGTCGGCCCCTCCACCAGTCCCACCGGCGGCAGCTTCGGATTCGGCCGGAACTGCTCGACCGCGGCCAGGTAGTGCGCGGTATCGCGAACCGAGCGGGTGAGCACGCCCTCGGTGACCAGCTGCACCGGCAGGCTGCGCGCTCCGGGCTGATCCAGCAGCCGGTTGCGGGTGGTCTTCAGGCCGACCAGGCCGTTGGCCGCGGCCGGGATGCGGATCGACCCGCCACCGTCGTTGGCGTGCGCGATCGGCACCACACCGGCCGCCACCAGCGCCGCCGACCCGCCCGAGGACGCGCCCGCCGAGTACTCCGGATTCCACGGGTTGCGGGTCGGCGCGCGGTCGATGAACTCGGTGCTGGCGGTGAGACCGAACTCCGGCAGCGTCGACTTGCCCAGCACGACCACGCCCGAGTGCAGGAACTGCGCGCCCGGACCGCCGGTGGCGGTGGCCGGGTGCGGGGTGAACGCGGCCGAGCCGTGGCAGCTGGGCAACCCGGCGATATCGGTGTTGTCCTTGACGAACGCGGGCACCCCGGCGAACACCCCGGAGGTCTCCGGGGCCGCCGCGGCGCGTTCGAAACAGCGCAGCTGGACCGCGTCCAGGCTCGGATCGACCCGCTCGGTGCGGGCCACCGCGGCCGCGATCACCTCGGCACGGGTCACCTCGCCCGCGCGCAAGGCCCTGGCCACCCCGACGGCGTCGAGCGTGCCCAGTGCGTCATCGGTGAATCCATGGACAGCAGAGCTCATAGCCGCAGCGTAATCCGCACCGGCGGCCTTTCGCTGCGGTAACGAGATTCCACAGCATCCCCTCAGCCGTGCGGCGCACCCGTCCGGATGCCCCGCACGGCCGCGCCGCCCTACTTCGCCGGGGGCGTGAAGGGCTGGTTGATCGTGGTGAAGTACTGGATCGCCGCGCCGATGGCCACCGGGGCGGTGATCAGGATCTGTCCCGCGACCGCGCCGAGCGAGCCCATGGCCAGCACGCCACCGATGCAGCCGACGGCGGCCGCCGGGATGAACGGGCCGAACAGACCGACGATGGTCGCCGAGGCGATGGTGGCGCCCGCGATACCGCCGAGGACACAGCCGACCGCGGCCCCACCGATGCCACCGACCAGGGTGGCCACGGCCGCGCCGAGGCTGATCGTGCTGGTCATCCGCGACCAGGCGGCCTGCTCACGGTCGTACTCCGACTTCCACGGCGCCTTGTCCTCGAACGGCAGCGCGACCGGCTTGTAGACCGCCTTGGCCATGTCCAGCTCGGGGGTGAGCGTGGCCTTACCGCCGCTGATCTCGGCGGCGATCGGGAACTCGAAGTCGTCGACGGTGAAGGTCAGCGGGGTCGCCGCGACCACAGTGCCCGCGCGGTCACGGACCTGCAGGGCACCGTCGGCCACCACCAGGTCACCGTGCTCGATCTCGATGATCGAGGCGGTGTCGGTGGCGTGCGCGGTGAACGAGACCGGCTGCTCGGGTGCCTGTGCCTGACCGGTCGCGGCGGTGACGCTCAGCGCCGCCAGCGAAAGCGCGACGGGCACAACGATTTTCCTCAACAACATGCGTTTCCCTCATCAATTTCGCGCCGAACGGGTGCTCGGCTATCGACATGTTAACGATAATGGTTATCATTTACACCTTGATGAGAGGGCATGGAGGACACGTGGGACATCTACTGATGGTGGAGAGCTGGGTCGGCTCGATGAGCAGCCTGCTCCCGGCGGGCATCGCCGACAGCGGACATCGGTTCAGCTTTCTGACCAGGGATCTCGGGCACTACCTGCGCACCGCGAGCACACCTCCCCATCCCCTGCTGAGCGCGGCGAACGTGTTCACCGCCGAGACCAACAACGAGGCGACGCTGTTGCCGTTCGCGCGAAAGCTGCACGACGTCTTCGGATTCGACGGCGTGCTCACCTCGTGCGACTACTACCTGCCGACGGTCGCCGCCATCGCCGCCGACCTCGGCCTGCCCGGTCCCGGCCGCGCAGCGGTCGCCGCCGCCTGCGCCAAGGACCGGACCAGGACGATCACGCAGGCCGCGGGCGTGGCCGGTCCGGCGTTCGCCGTCGCGCAGGGGTGGGACGAGATCGCCGTCGCGGCGAAGGAGATCGGCTATCCGCTGGTGGTCAAGCCGGTCGACCTGTGCGGCGGGATGTTCGTGAGCCTGGTCACCGACGAGGACCAGTTGCGCGCCGCCGCCGACCGGATCGCCGCCTTCGGCGTGAACGCGCGCGGCCAGCGCCGGGACCCGCGCATCCTGCTCGAGGAATGCGTGGACGGACCGGAATTCAGCGTGGAGACGGTGACCGCGGGCGGCCGCACGACGGTGATCGGTATCACCGACAAGCGGCTCACCGGCGCCCCGGCCTTCATCGAATGCGGCCACATGTTCCCGGCCGCGCTCTCCCCCGCCGACGCGAGCGCGATCACCGAGCTGGCGGTGGCGGCCGTCGAAGCACTGGGTCTGGATGCGACGGTGGCGCACACCGAGATCCGGCTCGGCGCTCAGGGACCGCGGCTGATCGAGGTCAATCCCCGGCCGGGCGGCAACCGGATCACCGAGCTGGTGCGCCGGGTGACCGGGATCGATCTCACCGCCGTGCAGGCCCAGGTGGTCACCGGCGCTATCCCCGACCTCACCCCGCGTGCGACCGGAATCGGCAGCGCGGCGGTCGCTTTCGCGGTCCCCGACCGCACCGGTGTGCTGACCGGCGTCGAGGGCACCGACGGCTGGGCCGACGACGCCCGGGTCGTGGAACAGAAGCTGGCCGAGCCCGGCACTGCGGTCCGGCCCGCGTCCGACAACAACAGCTATCTCGGTCACGTGCTGGTCGTCGACGAGAAGCCCGGCACCGCAGGTGATCTCGCGCAGTCCCTGATCCAGGACGCCCGGTTCCGGCTCGACGGTGATGCCGCGTGATCGCCTCGTCCCTGCGCCCGGCCTCGGTCGCCGAACTGCTGGCCGCCGCCCGCGCGGGCCTGCTCGGGCCCGACCCGGCCACCCTGCGCGCCGCGACCGCCTTCCGCACCAGCTACGGCACCCGTCATCCCGGCCGCACCGGCAGCTACCGCAACGAGGTGCTCAGCATCCGGGTCGGTGCCGCCGTCGGCTCCTGTGGGTGCGAACCCGGCGCGGCCACCGACGGACTCGTCGACGACTGCGTGGCGGCGACCGTGGCCGAGCTGCTCGACCACCCGTCACCGCAGGTCCGCGTCGCCGCGCTCGACGCCTATCTCATGCACAGCCGTCCCCACCCGCACGCCGCCGGGGCCGAGGGCACGCCGGTGGTGATCGACGGGCCGACCTCGCTGACCAAGTCGCGCCGCCGGGCCGAGGTCGTGGCCGACCTGCTGCCCGCCGGGGTGTGCCGGGTGCTGGTGGTCGGCGTGGTCGGGTCGATCCTGGCCGAGCTGCGGGCCCGGTCCATCGGGTATGTGCCCTGTGATCTGGCTGGCGGGGTCACCGAGTGGGGTGAGCCGGTGTTCGAGTCGGTCACGGCGGCGCCCAGCGACTACGACGCGCTGCTGGTCACCGGAATGACCTTGGGTAACCGCAGTTTCGACGAACTGCGGGCCGTCGCGCTGGAACGCGGTCTGCCCCTGGTGCTCTTCGCGCAGACCGGCAGTGCGGTGCTGCCGTGGTTCCTCGGCGGCGGCGTGCACGCGGTGTCGGCGGAGCCGTATCCGTTCTTCTCCCTCGACGGTGGACCCAGCACCCTCACCACCTACCGGGAGCTGCCATGACCGCACCCCAACCGGCCCTGCTCGAGCTGATCGGCCACACGCCCGTGGTCCGGGTGGCGGCCGGAACGAGCTGGTACACCGCCAAATTGGAGTCCGCGAGTATCGCGGGGATGAAGGCGCGCGCCGCCGTGTCGATGCTGCGGGCGGCCGCCGCGCGTGGCGACCTCGCCCCCGGCGCGCCGATCATCGAATCCACCAGTGGCACTTTGGGTATGGGTCTCGTGCTGGCAGGTAAGGCGCTCGGTCATCCGGTGGTCCTGGTGGTCGACGACGAGCTGGAACCCGATCTGCGCGCACTGTTCTCGGCCTACGGAGTGCGGCTGGAGGTGGTCACCGAGGCGCATCCGGTCGGCGGCTGGCAGCAGGCCCGGCTGGATCGGCTGGCCGAGCTGCGGGCCGCCCTACCCGGCGCCTACTGGCCCGACCAGTACGACAATCCCGATAACGCGGGCGGCTATCGCGCCATGGCCGAGGAGATCCTGGCCCAGGTCGACCGGGTCGATGTGCTGGTCGCCTCGATCGGGTCCGGCGGGCACTGCGCCGGACTCACCCGGGTGCTGCGCACCCGCTGGCCGGACCTGCGGGTGATCGGCGTGGACGCGGTGGGCTCGCGGATCTTCGGTCAGCCCGACCGGCGCAGACTCATGCGCGGGCTGGGCAGCAGCATCCTGCCGCGCAATGTGGCCTATCGCGATTTCGACGAGGTGCACTGGGTGGGCGCGGCCGAGGCAGTGGCCGCGTGCCGACGGCTGGCCGCCGCGACGGGGCTCGCCGGTGGCTGGAGTACCGGTGCGGCCGCGCTGGTGGCGGGCTGGGCCGCCGAGCGCGATCCGGGCAGCCGCGTGCTCACCGTGTTCCCCGACGGCCCGCACCGCTACCTGCGCACCATCTACGACGACACCTGGTGCCGGGCCAACGGCCTGCTCACCCCGACCGCCACCGCACCGGCGACCGTTCCCACACCCGAGCACGAGGTGCGGGGCTGGGGCCGCTGCACCCTCGTCCGCGATCCGGCCGGGGTGCGCGCGTGAGGGAATTCGCCACGCTGCCGTGGGCCGTGCGCCTGCTGCTGATGAACCACCTGGTCGGTCATATCGGCTTCTACCTGCTGGTGCCGTTCCTGGCCGACTATCTGCTCGACGATCTGGCCCTGTCCGCCGCGGTGGTCGGCGTGGTGCTCGGGGTGCGCAATCTCAGTCAGCAGGGCCTGTTCCTGGTCGGTGGTTCGGCGGCCGACCGGCTCGGTGCGCGCGGGGTGATCACCGCGGGGCTGGCGATCCGCGCGATCGGCTTCGCGCTGTTCGCGATCGGCGGTTCGCTGCCGGTGGTGCTGGCCGCCGCGGTGCTGACCGGTTTCGCCGGGGCCCTGTTCAATCCGGCGGTGCGCGCGCTGATCGCCCGCGACAGTGGCACCCGCTCGGCCCAGGCGTTCGCGCTGTTCGCCGTGTTCGGCAATGCCGGTGCCGCGATCGGGCCGGTGGTGGGAACTGTGCTGATCGCGGCCGGTTTCCGAATGAGTGCGGTGGTGGCCGCGGCGATCTTCGCGGTACTCGCGGTGCTGCAATGGGCCCTGCTGCCGGTACGCCCGGTGCCCACGCCAACGGCCGGGCTCGGCGCGGACTTCGCGACAGTGTTCACCGATCGCCGATTCTGGGCGTTCGCGCTGGCGCTCATGCCGATGTTCGCGCTACAGAGCCAGATCTATTTCCTGTTCACCCTCCAGGCCCAGGACAGCGCCGCACCCGGACACGGACCCGCGGCGGTGGCCGCGCTGTTCGTGGTGGAGACGATCGCGGTGGTGGCCTTACAGGTGCGCGTCACCGCGAGGCTGGCCCGCTCACCACGGCGTGGTCCGGCGATGGCACTGGGCATGGCCGTCATCGGCATCGCCTTCCTGATCCCACCCGCCTGCACCGGACTGACCAGCACCGGAGGAAACGGGCTCGCCGACACCATGATTCGCGTCGCCCCGGTGGTGCTGGCCGCCATCGTGCTGGCACTCGGGGTGACCGCCGCCCAGCCCTTCGTCAACGAGGCCATCGGCCGCTTCGCCGCCGACCGCCTCACCGGCACGTACTTCGGCGCCTTCTATCTGGCCTCGGGCCTGTGCACGGTCGCGGGCACCGCCCTCACCGGCGCGGTCCTCGACCGCACCGGCGGCGCGCTGAGCTGGCCACCAGCCCTGCTGTGCGCGGGTGCCGGACTGACCTCCGCCGCCGCCGTCCTCGCCCTGCATCGCCGAAACATGTTGCCCGCGGCCGAATCGGCCCCCTCCCCGGACACTTCGCACTCCACGGCTCCCTCCGAAAGGTCAGCACCCCGATGACGGCTCCGCACCTCACGACACCCGGGCCGGATTCCCCACTCCTCGGCGCCTCCCCTACCGCCTACCCAGGCGAGCGATCCAGGGCACCGCGGCGAATTCGCGGTGGCCGTTTCGGCAGTGACGATGCCGCCGACCGGCGGGGTGCCGCGGTGGCGATCCGGTGTACCGCCGCCGAGGGGCCGGTCGCGCGATGACAGTGATTCACCCACCGCGCACCGGGACCGGACGGGCGGTCGGTAGTTGCGGTGAGCTGCTACAGGGCATTACCGAGCACGACCGGCACTTTCTCGTGACACTGCCCATCCGGGGCGGGTCGATCGCCGTGTTCGAGCCGGGGCCAGAGCCGGTCAGCGTCGCCCCGCCGCACAAGTCCAAGGCCCTCCTGCTGGCGAACGCGATGGTCGCTCGTTCTCGTGTCCTGCGCGGTGGACGGCTGACCCTGCGCAGCGATCTGCCCGAGGGCAAGGGGCTGGCCAGTTCCACCGCCGATCTGGTCGCCACGGCCCGCGCGGTGGCCGACGCCGAACGCAGGCCGCTGCCGGTAGCCGAGATCGAAGCCGATCTGCGCGTGATCGAGCCGTCCGACGGCGTGATGTATCCGGGCACGGTCGCGTACTGCCACCGCGAGGTGCGGCTACTCGCCCGGCTGGGGACTCTGCCCGCGCTCACCATCGTCACCGGCGACGAAGGCGGGCTGGTCGACACGGTCGAATTCAACCGCAGCGAACCGTGTTTCAGCCCCGGGACCAAGCACGAATACAGTGCGCTGCTGGCCGAGTTGAGTACCGCCGTCGCCTGCGGTGACCTCGCCACCGTCGGTGCCGTATCGACCCGCAGCGCGACGTTGTGCACACGGACGCGGCCGCACCTCGAGGCCACGATCGCGGCGACGCGCGCGCTGGGTGGTCTCGGCGTGGTGGTGGCCCACAGCGGGACCACGACCGGCATCCTGCTCGCCGAGGACGACCCGCACTACCGCGCGAAACTCGCCGGAGCCCAGGAGATCTGCGCCGAGTTCGCCTGCGCGACCGGCATCCAGCACTCGTGGCGACCGCTGTCGCGCCCCACCTCGCGCCCGCATCCCGTCGACCACACCACCCAACCGGCGCACCCCGCCGTCCTCCCCGGGAGTACTCCGCCATGATCACCGTCGACCAGCTCCGTTTCTCCTACGACGGCCGGATCACCCTCGACGACATCACCTTTCACACCGAGCGCGGCGAGACCGTCGGGCTGATCGGGCCCAACGGCTCGGGCAAATCGACGCTGCTGCGCCTGATGTACCGCGCGCTGCGGCCCGCGGGCGGGTCGGTGGTCATCGATGACACGCCGGTGGACACGCTGCGCGGCCGCGACCTGGCCGCCCGGCTGGCCGTGGTCGCCCAGGAATCCCCGCCCGACACCCCGGTGACCGTGGCCGAGACCGTGCTGCTCGGCCGCTCGCCGTGGGTCGGCGCGTTCCAGGGATATTCGCGTGCGGACCGGATCGCCGCCGCGGCCGCCCTCGAACGCGTCGGCGCGCGTGGCCTCGCCGATCGCGCCTACGCCACTCTCTCCGGCGGCGAACGTCAGCGCGTCCTCATCGCCCGTGCACTGGCCCAGCAGGCCGACCACCTGCTGCTCGACGAACCCACCAACCACCTCGATATCCGCTACCAGCACGAATTGCTCGGCCTGGTCCGCGAATTGGCCACCACCACGACCATCGTCGTGCTGCACGAGCTCAATCTCGCCGCGCGCTACTGCGACCGGCTGGTGCTGCTCGACGGCGGGCGCATCGCCGCGGCGGGACCGGTCGATGAGGTCCTCACCCCGGAGATCCTCGAACCCGTCTACGGCATCACCGTGCGCCGGACCAGCGCGTTCGGCGCCGTCCAGCTCCTGTTCGGCCCCGCCGCCGACGACGAAGCCCAGCGAAAGGCCCCCGCCCGATGACCACGACGCTGCTCGACGACCCCGGCGTCGACGACCTCGATCACGACCGCCGCCGCGGCCGCACCCGCTGGTGGATCGGCGGGCTCACCGCCGCCCTCGCGCTCGCCATCGTCGTCGCGGCCGGGCTCGGACCGGTGACCGTCCCGCCGATGACGGTGCTGCGGATCATCGGCCTGCACACCTTCGGCACCCCGGACACCGCCGACTGGACCACCGCCCAGGACTCCATCGTCTGGCTGGTGCGCGTCCCCCGCGTGCTGCTCGGCGCGCTGGTCGGGGCCGCGCTCGCGGTGAGCGGCACGGTGCTGCAGACCGTGGTGCGCAATGTGCTGGCCGACCCGCACATTCTCGGCGTCACCTCGGGGGCCTCCACCGGGGCCGCGGTGTATCTGCTGTTCGGTGTCACCGCGGCCACCACCACCGCGGCCCTGGCGGCCAGCGCCTTCGCCGGGGCCCTGCTCGCGACCGTGCTGCTGTTCCTGATCGCCCGGCTGAACGGGCAGCTCACCGCCCTGCGGCTGCTGCTGGGTGGGGTGACCATCGGCTATATCTTCGCCGCGGCCACCAGCTTCCTGGTGTTCGCCTCGGACCGGCCCGAAGCCGCCCGCACGGTGCTGTTCTGGCTGCTCGGCTCGCTCGCCTCGGCCGGGTGGCCGTCGGTGGCGACCACGGCGGCCGTGGTCGCGGCGGCCACCCTCGCGGTGCTGCTCATGGCGCCCCGGCTGGACGCGCTGGCCGCCGGTGAGGACACCGCGCGCACCCTCGGCGTCGCCCCGCAGCGGGTGCGGCTGTGGGCCCTGCTGATCGTGGCGCTGGCGGTGGGCGCCGTGGTGGCCGTCGCGGGTGCCATCGGTTTTGTCGGGCTGATCGTGCCGCACGTCGCGCGGCTGTGCGTCGGCGGCACACACCGGCATCTGCTGGTGGTCAGCGCGCTGATCGGGGCGCTGTTCCTGGTGATCGCCGATGTGGCCGCGCGCACCGTGTTCGCCCCGCGCGAGCTGCCGCTTGGCATCGTCACGGCCGCCGTCGGCGCGCCCCTGCTGCTGGTCCTCATCCGCAGGCTGCGCGCCTCCTGAATTTTCCACTCCCCGAAAGGAACACCATGAACACCCGCTCGACCCCGCTGCGCCGCACGGCGATTCCCGTGCTCGCCCTGCTCACCAGCGCGGTGATCGCCGGATGCGGCACGCCAGCACCGGCCACCACCGCCACCGCGCCCGGCTTCCCCCTGACGATCTCGAGCTGCGGCCGCGATGTCACCTTCACCAGTCCGCCGCAGCGGGTCGTCACGGTCGGTTCGATCGCCGCGCCGCTCATCGCCGCCGCGGGCGCCGCCGACCACATCGTCACCCGGACCTTCGAGGCCGCCTCGTTCCCCGGCCAGTACGGCACGGACCTCGATGGCATCGAGATCACCGCGCCCACCGCCGAACTCGCGCGCGAGGAGATCATCAACCGGTCACCCGATCTGGTGGTGAGTGTCGAGGGTCTGTCGGTGACGCCCGAGGACCTGGCCGCGGTGAACATCCCGCTGATCGTCACCCGCGGCTACTGCCGCGACGCCAAGGGCTCCCTGGACGACATCCTCGCCGACATCACTCTCTACGGAAAGCTGTTCGGCACCTCGGCCGCCGCCGACGCCGAGGTCGCCGCGCTGCGCCAGCGGGTGAACGCCGTCACCGAACGGCACCGGAACGACCAGACCCGCACCAAGGCCGCGGCGCTGATCATCTCCCGCGACGGCGCCCAGCTCAAGGCCTACGGCACCCAGAGCACTGTCGACGAGCAGATGCGCATTCTCGGGCTGGACAACGTCTACGGCGATGTCACCAAGCGCAATTTCGAGATCGGCACCGAGACCCTGCTCGACCGCGATCCGGAGGTGATCATCCTGCTCACCCAGGGCGATCAGACGCCCGAGTCGGTGCGCGCGGCCCTGCGCCAGCGCGCGGAGCTGGCCGGGGTGAGCGCCCTGCGCACGGACCGGATCATCGTGGCGCCCTTCGGGTACACGGGTCCGGGACCGGTCGCGGTGGAGGGGCTGGAAGTGCTCGATCGCGAACTGGGCGCGCTGCGATGACGGCCGTCGCCACCGGGTACCGGGTCCGGCCCGCGCGGGCGGCGGATCTGGCGGGTGCGCGCAGCGTCATGCTCGACACCTTCTATCAGGTCTTCGGCATCGGCTACCTGCCCGAATACCACCAGGACGTGATCGATCCGGACAGCGCCTACCTGCGGCATCCGCGTAATCGGCTGTGGGTGGCCGAATACGACGGCGCCGTCGTGGGCACCACCGCGATCCGCGCGCAGGGGCCCGCGCATCCGCCGCACCCGGCCGAGCTCTCCGCGCGCTACCCCGACGACACCACCGCCCAGCTGTTCCGGGTCTACATCCGGCCCGAACATCAGCGCCACGGCCTGGCCACCCGGCTGGTCGAGGCCGCGGTGGCGCACGTGCGCGAGACCCCCGCGTTCGACCGGCTCTACCTGCACACCGACGCGCGCACCCCCGGTGCGCTGGAGTTCTGGCTCACCTTCGGCCACATCGTGCACGACGCCCGCGGCCCGCACAGCGGCTTCCAGACGGTGCATCTGGAGATTCCGCTGGACCGGCCGGGCGGCTGACGCTGGCGCGGTCGCGGCACACACGGCACTATCGAGGTCGTGGAAGACTTCCGAATCGGACAAACCACCCGTTCGCGGGGTGTGGTGTCGTGACCGCGCTGGCACGTGGGGAGAACCGGCCCGCGCCCGGTGATCAGCTGACCGTCACCGTGGCCAGTTCGGCCTCGGTCGATGTCTCGGCCCTGCTGCTCACCGAGGCCGGGAAGGTGCGCTCGGACGCGGACTTCGTGTTCTTCAACCAGCCCGCCGGGCCGGGCGTGCTCTACCGGCACGGCAACGGCGGTCCCGACGTGGTGCAGGTCCAGACCTCGGCGCTGCCCGCCGAGATCGACCGTGTGGTGGTCACCGCCAGCCTCGACGGCCGCGGCCCCACCACCTTCGCTGGGGTCGGCCAGCTGACCGCCACCATCGGATCCCCCTCGGACACACTGACATTCCCGATCGCCGGACTCACCTCCGAGAGCGGTGTGGTGTGCGTGGAGATCTACCGGCGCGGTGGCGGCTGGAAGGTCCGCGCCATCGGCCAGGGCTACGACGACGGCCTCGCGGGCATCGCCTCCGCCTTCGGCGTCAACCTCGACGACGACCCCGCTCCGGCGCCTCCTGCCGGTGCCGCGCCGACCGTCGCCTATCCACCCGCGGGCAGTCCCCCTCCCGGATACCCCGCTCCCCCGGCAGGCGCGCCCGGGCCGTTCGCGCCCACGCCACCGGGCGGCGCGTCCACGCCTCCCGGGCAGTTCGCACCGCCTGCTCATCCCGGCGGCGGTTCCGGGCCTGGCCATCTCGCCCCGCCGCCCGGCCAGTACCCGCCGCCCTATCCAGGTGGCCCGTCCAGCGCGCCCGCACCCGGTGCCGGTCAGCCCCACCCTTCGTACGCCTCTCAGCAAGGAGCCCAGCCCGTGCACAGCGACCTGTTCGATCCCTCGCATGCCGAGGTCAACGGCTTCGGTATCCAGAAGCAGGGCGGCAAGATGGTCAAGGTCGGGCTCAACGGGGAGGTGATGGCCCGGGCCGGGTCGATGGTCGCCTACCAGGGTGAGCTGCAGTTCCAGGCCCTGGGCTCCGGCGGGATCGGGCGGGCCATCCGCCAGCACCTGACCGGCGAGGGGGTGCCGTTGATGAAGGTCAGCGGGCGCGGCGATCTGTTCCTGGCCAACAGCGCCGCCGACGTGCACCTCATCGATCTCGACGGCACCGACGGCCTCACCATCAACGGCGCCAACGTCCTCGCCTTCGACCCGACCCTGCAGTACAACATCGGCCGCGTGCAGGGCGCGGCGAGCTACGCCTCCAACGCGGGCCTGTTCAATTGCGTATTCACCGGCCGCGGCCGCATCGCCATCACCACCCACGGCTCCCCGGTGGTCCTCACCGTCGACCAGGCCACCTACGCCGACCCCAATGCCGCCGTCGCCTGGTCGTCAAGCCTGCAGACCGGCATCAAACGCAACGATTCCTTCGGCCTGGGCCGCCTGATGGGCCGCAGCACCGGCGAGGCCAGCACTCTGTCCTTCAGCGGCCGCGGGTTCGTCATCGTGCAGCCCTCCGAGCTCCCCCCGGGCGGCTTCATCGGCGGCACCGGCGGCGGCCAGCAGGCAGGCCACAGCGGCGGCCTGTTCGGCTGACGAACAAGTCCGGCGGCACACCCTCGGGTGCGCCGCCGGACCATGTCGATCGGGATCTAGGAGCCCGCGCGTTCCTTGCGGGCCTGGCGACGGGCCTCACGCATGGCGTTGAGCTCCTGTTCGAGGCTCTCGGCGATGCGGAACTGGCCGGTGTCGTAGACATTGACCGGCTCGATGGCCTCGTAGCCGAAGTTGGCTTCGGCGAAGGCCTTTTCGACGCGGGCCTCGATATCGGAGATGGTGCTCTTGCGGGCGGCGGGGGCCGCGTCGGCGGGCTTGGTCGCCTCGGTGGGCTCGGCGGGCTTCGGCGCGGGCTCGGGCGCGGCGGCGGGCACCGTGGACTTCTTGGTGGCCTTGTCCGAGGCCGACGGCTTGCCGATGCCGAAGCGCTTGCGCTTCTCGGCGGGGCGGCCGTTGCTCACCGGCTCGCTCGGGGTCCACGCGGGTTCCCGGGTGACGGGCACCGTGGGCGCGGTGACCGACGGGGCCTCGGCGAGCGCGGAGCCGGGGACCGGCGGCTGATAGGTCAGGCGCACATTGTCGACGGGCTGACGGTTGAGCAGGCTCTCGGCCGGATCGGGCATGTCCCGGATCTGGCTGGTCGCACGGGTGATGGCCAGGCCGTAGCGCGCGCTGGCCGCGTCGTGGATGAGCAGCGCGACACCGATCATCACCGGCGCCACCGCGTGCACCGCGGCGTCGTACCAGCGCCCGTCGCGCACATAGGGATAGGTGTTGAGGGTGACCGTGAGGCCCAGCAGCGCGAGCTCGGCGAGCGCCACCTGACGGCGATTGTCGATCACGCCCCACTCGGCGACCTTGTTGGTGCCGACCATGATGATGATCAGACACACGCTGATCATCGCCTCGAGCAGGTAGCTGAACCAGAACAGCGGATCGCTGGGCCCACCGGGCGCGATGTTCTGCTGGACGTTCACCGCCGACCACAACATGCCAGCGCCGACGACACCCGCCAGCGCCTTGAGCGACCACGACCGATGCCGGTACAGCGAAGCCAGCTTCGCGTGCGGGCTCGATTCGCGCCGCTGGGAGGCCATCGCCTTTCTGGCGAGCAGCAGATCTCGCATGTCGGCCTTCTCGATTGCTTCGGTGGTCTGTCGGGCCCGGTCGGAAGCCTGTGCCATCGCCTGGGTGTGCTTCCAGCGCTGTTCGCGATCCTGTTCGCGGATGCGTTCGGCGAGTTCACGCTCGGCGCGCAGCTCGTCCTCGGAGAGCGCGTCGGTCAGCGCCGGATCGAATTGATAGGCGAGGCGTCCGCGCGCGCGTTCCACGCGCTGGGCGAGCTGGGTGACGTCGTCCTCGAGCGGAGTCTCGATGGTCATGCCACACCACCGCCCCGGCGTCGCGAAGGCAGGCAGGTGACCACACGTGTGAACGGCACACGCCATTCTTAGTCCATCCACCCTCGAGCGCGAAACCGATGCTCGGACACCGCTCCCCAGACACGGCGCGCCGCGCGCGACACGCGCAAAGGAACCTGCGGATTTCCCGGGCTGCGAAGATAATCGCCGCCCCTGCCCCGGACAGGAGTTTCCGGCGGTTCGGTGCCCGACTGTTGCCGAACGCCGTTCGTGTCCCGCGACGGCCGGGCGTGTCGGTTCGCCGCGCGACGCGGCCGCGCGCGCAATAGGGTGGGCCGAAACGGGAGGCCGCCGAAGGGGTTCGGGGCCATCCGCGAGATCGATTCCGAGGGTGGAGAATTGACCGAGTACACCGAGCCGGACCGCGCCGTCGCCGACCGGCTCGAGCCATGGATCGCGCGCCTGGGCGCCGACCGCAAGGCCTACCAGCACCACGTCTCGCGCGTGCTGCGCTTCGCCGATCTACTCTTCGCCCGCACCGGCGCGGCCGGACCGCCGCCGAGCAGCCGCGAGGAGTTCGTCACCGCGGCCACCTTCCACGACCTGGGCATCTGGGCCGCGGGCACCTTCGACTACCTCGAACCGTCCTGCGCGCTGGCCGGGGACTGGCTGATCACGCACGGCCGCGAGGACCTCTCCGAACTCGTCTGCCGGATGATCCGCGACCACCACCGGATCCGCCCGGCGGGCCGCGCAGCCGACCCGGTGGAGTTGTTCCGGCGCGCCGACCTGATCGACGTCTCCTGCGGCGCGCGGCGCTTCGGCCTGCCGTTCGCGGCCTACGCGGGCGTGCTGCGCCGGTACCCGGACAGCGGCTTCCATCTCAAACTCGCGGAGCTCACCCTGCGCCGCGCGCTCATCCATCCGCTCTCGCCGCTACCGATGATCCGCTGGTGAAAGGCTATTTCTCCGATATTATTGTCACACCGCCAATACTGGTGCACACTGGTAGCCGTAACCACCGGTCACATCTGGACCGGTGCTGTGCCGAGCCGTAAGGAGACTCGATGGCCGCCAATCGTTCCAGCTGGATGAACGAGGACCTGGACGCCCTGCGCGACCTCGCCCGCGCTTTCATGGCCAAGGAACTCGTGCCGAACATCGACAAGTACCGCGAGCAGCACCACGTGGACCGCGACCTGTGGAACAAGGCCGGCGAAGTGGGCCTGCTGTGTCTGTCGATCCCGGAGGAGTACGGCGGCGGTGGCGGCACCTTCGCCCACGAGGCCGTGCTCATGGAGGAGCAGGCCCGCGCGGTGGACACCTCGTGGGGCGTCAGCCTGCACAACGGCATCGTCGCGCACTACCTGCTCGCCTACGGCACCGAGGAGCAGAAGAAGCAGTGGCTGCCCAAGATGGCCAGCGGTGAGGTCGTCGGCGCCATCGCCATGACCGAGCCCGGCACCGGCTCGGACCTGCAGGCCGTCAAGGCCAAGGCCATCCGCGACGGTGACGAGTACGTCATCAACGGCTCCAAGACCTTCATCACCAACGGCGCGCAGGCCGACCTGATCATCCTGGTCGCCAAGACCGACCCCACCCAGGGCGCCGCCGGTGTCTCGCTGGTGCTGGTCGAGGCCGACCGCGCCGGGTTCCGCCGCGGCCGCGTGCTGGACAAGATCGGCCAGAAGGGCCAGGACACCTCCGAGCTGTTCTTCGAGGACGTGCGCGTCCCGGTGACCAACCTACTCGGCACCCAGGAGGGTCAGGGCTTCATCCAGCTCATGCAGCAGCTGCCGCAGGAGCGCCTGATCGTGTCCATGGGCGCGGTCGCGGGCATGGAGGTCGCGCTGGACCACACCCTGCGCTACACCAAGGAGCGCGAGGCCTTCGGCCGTCCGGTCTTCGGCTTCCAGAACACCAAGTTCAAGCTGGCCGAGGTCGCCACCGAGGCCCGCATCGCCCGGGTGTTCATCGACGACTGCGTCGAGAAGCACATCCGCGGTGAACTCGACATCCCCACCGTAGCCATGGCCAAGTGGTGGACCACCGACCGCGCCATGCAGATCGCCGACACCTGCCTGCAGCTCTTCGGTGGCTACGGCTACATGAACGAGTACCCGATCGCGCGCATGTGGGTCGACAACCGCGTCCAGCTGATCTACGCGGGCACCAACGAGATCATGAAGGAGATCATCGCGCGCAGCCTGTAGGTTCGCCGCCCCCGATGACCTCGACCGGCCGCGCACAGCACCTGTGCGCGGCCGGTTTTCGCTGCTGAGCGGTTCTTTCGTGACCTATCCGGATTCCGTGCCGGGACGAATGTCTCTCGACAGCGTGCGGAGCGGACGAGGACGGGTGCGAGCAGGTGGAGACCGACAGCGGCGGCACAGCCGAGGGGCCGGAACGGGATCCGGCGCTCCCCGCCCGGGCCCGGATGATGCGGGCGGTCTGCGGGGTCGCCGGTGACGGTGACCCGGTGCTGTGCGCGGCCCACGAACTGGCCGCCCTGCACGAACGCCGCGAACAGCTCGCCCCCGGCGACACCCGCGAGATCGACGGCGAGCGTGCGCGTCTGGTGTGCGAGATCGACCGCTGGGTGGTCATCCGCTCTCCCCGCCCCGCGCTCACCGCCCCCATGCACACCGAGAGCATCGGCGCCGTGATCGACCGCATGGCACACTTCGCCGCCCTCACCTACCGCGCCCTGGCCTGCGGCGCCGAATCCGAACTGCGCGCCGCCCAGCAGCGCCTGCACGAACTCGCCTGCGGCTACGACGATCTCATCGCCGAGGTGGCCACCGGCACCCGCAGGCTCCCCGACGGTCCCGAGGCCGAACCGCCGGAAAGCGATGGCGCGCAACCAAGCCGGAACCGGCCACGCACCGAATAACAGGTGGTGCGCGGCCCGAGACCGGCCACGGAAACGCGCACCACTCTCCACCGCCGCGCTGGGGTGCGACACCCCACCCTCCCCCAGGTCCGGCGCGGCGCCCGGTCCCCGCTGTTCGGGCGGCGGGGATCGTCCGGGGGGTCATCCGCGAAACCCGGCCCCGCCCCGCGTCTTCCGGCGCGACGGGGCCGCCGCCCTCAGTACAGCCGCACCGCCACCAGCCGCCAGCCACCGGGCGTCGACTCGATCCGCCCCGCCAGCGCGAGCGTGCGCTCCCCCCGCTGATACGAGGCGAACACCTCCGCACCCGCCGCCTCCATCGACGTCAACCGCACCTTGGTCAATGTCGCGGTCCCGAGCGACCGCCCCGGCGCGAGCCCGCGCCGCAGAATCGTCTCGACCGCGGACTGCACCCGTGGATGAGCCACCGCCCGCAACTGCGCGGGCGTCCGCCGCCGATCGACCACCTCGAGCAACAACCGCAGCACCTGCCCAGCGAAATGCTCAGCGCCCGCAGCGAATCCAGCAGTGAGCCGCTCGTCGCCGTGCTCGCCCACTTCACACCTGGCGCCGGGCAACTCGGTACCGCCACGCTCGCCCGCAGTACGATCGACGCCGGAATCACCCGCGACACCACCGATGACGGGCCTCTCGCCCTGGCGGCATGCCCGCTGCACCGCGATCCGGACGCCGAGCGGCGCACTCGCACGCCGGGCATGCGAAGCGCGGGTAATCATCTGTGCCGCAGAACTGTTCACCCCCGGACGATCGCCGCCCGAATGCAGGAGCCGCGGTTCACAGTGCGGCGCGTACGACAACGACAGTGGATCCGTAGACATGGCTCGTCCCCTCGACTCGGCCCACCCACTCCCCAGTAGTGGCGCACAGCATGCCACGGGGGTACGACAGGTGTCCGCGGAATCAGCGCAGGTCACCTCCCGGTGTCCGGCTCAGAACAGGGTCATGGGTTCGGTCGGCGCGGGCACGGGCTGGGCGGGGAGCTCCGGGAGTTCGGCGCGGACCTCGTCGTGGAAGCGGCGGGCCAGGTCGCGGGCGGAGGCGTTGTCGGGGGTGTGCACGAAGACCGTCGGCGAGCGGCCCTCGCGCAACCACGCCACCACCGTCTCGACCCACGGCCGCCAGCCCGCCACGGTCCGCTCGGTGTCGGCGCGGCCGTGATAGCGGACGATCGGGTACTCGGTGAGGGCACGCGTCCGGCGCGGCACCCGCGGCTTCTTGGCCCGCGCCTCGTACTCCGACGGGTCACCGGGCGGGCCGTCGAACAGCACGGTGGTGTCGAAGGGCACCCATTCGGCCCCGATCCGGCCGAGCACCCGCTCGAGCTGCACCGCGGCCCGTTCCTCGGTGAAGAAGGCCGGATGACGCACCTCCACCGCACATCGCAGCCCGGCGGGCAGCTCCCGCTGGAACCGCGCCAGCGCACCCAGATCGGTCGGACCGAACGAGGCGGGCAGCTGAATCCACAGGGCGTGCACGCGTGAGCCGAGCGGCGCCATCACGTCGAGGAACGCGGCCAGCTCGCCGCCCGCCTCGACCAGCCTGCGCTCATGGGTGACCGCGCGCGGCGGCTTGAGCACGAAACGGAAATCCGGCGCGGTCTGGCGGGCCCAGGACTCCACGGTCGAGGCCGAGGGCGTCGCGTAGAAGGTGGTGTTGCCTTCCACCGCGCCGCAATACCCGGCGTAGGCGCGCAACCGCTCCCCCGGCGCGGGCAGCCGCTCCTGCCATTGCGGATGGGTCCACATGGCACATCCCATCCGCAGCTCACGCACAGGCCGACGGTAGTACAGCGAACCTCCCCGCCTAAAATGAGACCGGTTGCCACCATTTCGCCCCGTACGCGTTCCCCGGTGCGCGCACGACGGAAAGGGCTGTGATGGCGATTCTCACCGGTGAGCGGTCGACCGCTGCCCCCAGCACGCGCACCCGCTCCTGGCTGGCCGTTTCCGCCGCGATGGTGGCGATCGCGTGGGGCGGCAACGAGTTCACCCCGCTGCTGGTGATGTACAAGGCGCACGGCCTGCCGCTCACCGCGGTCGACCTGCTGCTGTTCTATTACGTCCTCGGCATCGTGCCCGCCCTGCTCATCGGCGGCCCGCTCTCGGACCGCTTCGGCCGCCGCCCGCTCATGCTGCCCGCCCCGCTCGTCGCCGCCGCCGGTTCGCTGCTGCTCGCGGCGGGCGCGGACTCGGTACCGATGCTGGCGGCCGGACGGATGCTGTGCGGTGTCGCGCTGGGCCTGGCCATGGCCGTCGGCGGGAGCTGGCTCAAGGAGCTGTCCCAGCCGCCCTACGCCGACGCGGCCGCCGGTGTCGGTGCCCGCCGCTCGGCCATGAGCCTGACCGCGGGCTTCGCGCTCGGCGCTGGCGTGGCAGGCACCCTCGCCCAGTGGGGCCCGCTGCCGGATTCGACCGCCTACCTGGTGAACGCGGCCCTGTGCGTGGCGGCCACGGTCTGGCTGGCCCGCTCCCCGGAAACGGTGACCCGCCCGGCCGCCCCGGCCCGGCTGCTCGACGACCTGAAGATCCCCGCCGCCGGTCACCGCCGGTTCCTGCGGGTCGCGGTGCCGGTGGCGCTGTGGCTGTTCACCGCCAATGCCACCGCCTACGCGGTGCTCCCGACGCTCATGCTGCCGCGTGTGCAGCAGGCACCGATCGCCTTCTCCGCCCTGGTCACCATGGTCACCCTGGGCTGCGGTTTCACCATCCAGTCCGTCGCCCGCCGGATCGACCGGCCCGGCACCGCCCGCGCGGCGGTGGTCGCGCTGGTCCTGCTCACCCTCGGCATGGGCCTGGCCGCGTGGACGGCCGCGACCCTGAGCATCGGGATCACCCTGCTCACCGCGGTGGTGCTCGGCAGCGGCTACGGCATCGGCCTGGTGGCGGGCCTGCAGCAGATCGAGCGCATCGCCGGTCCCGGCGACCTGGCCGGGCTCAACGCCGTCTTCTACTCGGTGAGCTACCTGGGCTTCGGCGTGCCCGCCGTGCTCTCGGCCCTGCACGGCGGCTTCGGCTTCGGCTACCCGGTCATGTACCTGGTCACCGCGCTCATCGCGGCGAGCTGCCTCGCCCTGGTCGCGGCCAACTACCGCGAGCGGTGACCGTGCGACCATGCAGGGCATGGAGATCGATCGGGTCGAGACCCTGCGGCGCTGGACGGATTCCGGCGCGATCTGGCGGGTGCTGAGCCGCCGCGGCGACACGGTGACCATCGGCCTGTTCGAATGCACCGGCGGTCAGGAGGCCGACCGCTTCACCTCCGACGACCCCGCCCTGCTGCGATTTCTCGGCGAACGCACCAGCAGCGAAGACTGATCCGCGCCGTCCACCGCGCTACGCTGGTCGGGGTCGTGCGACGGGCAGGAGGTGACACGGAGTGGACCGACGGCAATTCGGGATGGGCCTGGTCGCCGCGCTCGCCGTGGCCGCCACCGCCTGCGACGCGACGGGCACCGACGACACCGTGACCACCACCGAGCCCGAGCCCGCCATCACCATCGTCCCCGCCGCCGACGCCACCGCCGTCGACCCGCTGGGCCCGGTCCGGGTGAGCACCAACGCGGGCACCCTCACCGAGGTCACCATGACCAACGAGGTGGGCCGCGCCGTCGAGGGCATCTTCACCCCCGACCGGACCGCCTGGAAACCCGCCGAGCCGCTCGGTTACGGCCACACCTACACCATCGAGGCCTCGGCGCTCACCGTCACCGGCCGGGTCGGGCCGATCACCTCGACCTTCGCCACCCTCGCCCCGAACAACCAGACGAAGGTCTACTTCCGCACCACCGGCGGCACCGCCCTGGCCCCCACCGGGGAGTTCGGGGTCGGCACGGTGGTCGTCGCGCACTTCGACGAGGACGTCCCCGACCGCGCCATCGCCGAACAGACCCTCTCGGTCCGCACCGAACCCCAGGTCACCGGCGCCTGGTACTGGCTCGACGACCGCAACGCCCACTGGCGGCCGCGGAACTACTACGCCCCGGGCACGAAGGTCACCCTGGCCGCCGACATCTACGGCAAGGATCTCGGCGGCGGCCTCTACGGCCAGGAGGACACCGAGACCAGCTTCACCATCGGCCCCTCGCACGTCTCGATCGCCGACGACAACGACAAGCAGGTCCGCGTCTACGAGAACGGCACGCTGATCAGGACCATGCCCACCTCGATGGGCCGGGGCGGCAGCGAGGAGATCGCGGGCAAGACCATCACCTTCTGGACCCAGCCCGGCGTCTACACCGTGATGGACAAGGCCAACCCGGTGATCATGGACTCCTCCACCTACGGCCTGCCGGTCAACTCCCGGCTCGGCTACAAGGAGAGCATCGGCTGGGCCACCCGGATCAGCACCGACGGCATCTACCTGCACCAGCTCGACGACACCGTCTGGGCGCAGGGCAATACCAATGTCTCGCACGGCTGCCTGAATCTCAGCGGCGAGAACGCGCGATGGTTCTACGACTTCTCCCGGCCCGGTGACGTGGTGGAGATCCGCAATACCGGCGGCGCACCGCTCGAGGTGTGGCAGAACGGCGACTGGAGTGTGCCGTGGGAGCAGTGGCAAGCGGGTAGTGCGCTGCGGTGACCCGCGACCAGGGCGCGCCGCCGAGCCGGGACCCGTCCCGGAGCGGACCACGGCGCGTCGGCAGGCCGGTGGTCACCGCGCCCCGCCCGCGCTGGGTCCGGCGGCTGGGGCTGGCCTGCCTGATCGTGCTGCGGCTGTGCGCGGCGGTCCTGGCCCTGGCCGTGCTGACCGGCACCGGCATGGCCTGGTCGGCCAAGAACGAGGTCGAATCCGGCTTCACTCACTCCACCGCGCTGGGCCAGGACGCGCCCCGCTCCCGTGGCGGCGCGGTGAACATCCTGCTGATCGGGCTGGACACCCGCAAGGACCTCGACGGCGACGACCTGCCCCCGGAGATCCTCGAGGCCCTGCACGCCGGTGACGGAACCCAGGGCGGCTACAACGCCAATTCGCTGATCCTGCTGCATATTCCGGCCGACCGTGACCGGGTGGTCGCCTTCTCCATCCCCCGCGACAACTACGTGCGCGTCACCGACATCCCCGGCTACCAGCAGATCAAGATCAAAGAGGCCTACGGCCTGAAAAAGGCCGCCGTGCACGCGAATCTGCTGGCGCAGGGCGAAACCGATCCGGTGGTGCTCGAGCGCCGCGGCCGGGAGGCGGGCCGGGCCTCCGTCGTCGCGACCGTGCGCGATCTGGTCGGGGTGCCGATCGACCGTTTCGCCGAGATCTCGCTGGCAGGCTTCTACGATCTGGCCACCGCGATCGGCGGCGTGGACGTGTGCCTGAACAATCCCGTCGACGACAGCGAGTACTCCGGCGCCGTCTTCCCCGCCGGGCCACAGCATCTCGACGGCGCCCAGGCCCTGGCCTTCGTGCGCCAGCGCCACGGCCTGTTCCACGGCGACCTGGACCGCACCCACCGGCAGCAGGCGTTCCTCACCGCCGTGGCGGCCTCGCTGCGCGAGTCGGGCACCCTCACCGACCTGAGCAAGCTGGCCGCCCTGATCACCGCGGCGCACCGCGACCTGGTGCTCTCGGACGGCTGGAATCTGTTCGACTTCGTCCGCGAGCTCGGCGCCGCCGGAACCCTGCCGGTCGAGTTCCGCACCCTGCCGGTGCTGCGCTACGAAACCATCGACGGCCAGGACGTGAACATCATCGACCCCGCCGCGATCCGGCACGAGGTCCGCACCGCCTTCGGTCTGGAAACCCCCACCGCCGACGCGGCGACCACCGCACCGCCCGAACCGTCCCCGACCTTGCGGCTTCCCGACGCGGGCGAGCCGATCACCACCGTCCCCGGCGACAGCGTCCCCTGCGTCGACTGAGGTCCGGCCACCGGAATCCCCGGTGGCCGAACCGTTCTCAGTCCTCCGGCGCGTCCGGGTAGGCGTCCTGGCGGTACCCACCGCGCAGCGTGCCGTCCACATACGCCGCCTTGCAGGCCCGCCGGGCGATCTTCCCGCTGGACGTGCGCGGAATCGACCCCGCGGGCACCAGCAACAGATCCCGCACCATCACGCCGTGCCTGCGCGCGATGGCCGCCCGGACCGCGTCCACGATCGGCCCCGGCTCGAGTTTCGCCGCGCCCGTGCCGCGTTCGGCCACCACCACCAGCGCCTCGGCCATCTCGTCGGCGTCCGGCCCCTCGGCCCGCACCGGCGCGGGCAGCTCCCGGTTCCGCACCGAGAAGGCCGCGATGAAGCCGGGCCGCAGCGCGGTACCGGCCTCCTGGGCGGAGTACTCGAGATCCTGCGGGTAGTGATTGCGCCCGTCGACGATCACCAGGTCCTTCACCCGGCCGGTGATGAACAGCTCGCCGTCGTGGTAGGCGCCGAAATCGCCGGTGCGCATCCACCGCGCGTCGTCGGGGGCGCCCTCGGCCCGGCTGCCGACCGGATTGCGCCGGGCCACCCGGTTGTGGAAGGTCTCGGCGGTCTCGGCCGCGCGCCCCCAGTACCCGATGCCCATATTGTCGCCGTGCAGCCAGATCTCGCCGACCTCGCCGTCGCGGCGCTCGATCCCGGTCTCCGGATCCACGATGACCGCCCACTGCGAGCGCGCCACATACCCGCACGACACCTGCGCCACCGCCTGCGGCGCGTGCTCGTCGACTTCGATCATCCGGCCCTCGTTGAGCTGCCCGCGATCCACGTAGACCACCCGCGCCTCGTCGTCGCGCCGGGTCGCCGAGACGAACAGCGTCGCCTCGGCCATGCCGTAGCAGGGCTTGATCGCGGTCTTGGACAGCCCGTACGGCGCGAACACCTCGTTGAACTTGCGCATCGAGGCCACCGACACCGGCTCGCTGCCGTTGATCAAGCCGATCACATTGGACAGATCCAACGTCTCCGCGTCCTTGGGCAGCCCGCGCACCGCCGCGTGCTCGAACGCGAAGTTCGGTGCCGCCGAATAGATCTCGGCACCATCGGACTGCGCGGCCAGCTCCTTGATCCACCGCGCGGGCCGCCGCACGAACGCGCTCGGCGACATGATGGTGATGAACTTGCCGCCGATGGTCGGCAGGATCACCGTGAGCAGCCCCATGTCGTGGAACAGCGGCAGCCAGGTGACCCCGCGCGCGTTCTCGGTGATGCCGATGGCATCGATCATCTGCAGCAGATTGGTGCCCACCGACCGGTGGGTGATCTCCACCCCGGCCGGGACCCGCGTCGATCCCGAGGTGTACTGCAGATACGCGACGCTGTCGATATTGATGTCGGGCCTGCGCCAGCTCTGCCCGACAGTGTCGGGAATCGCCTCCACCGCGATGATCCTCGGCCGTCGCGCGGCGGGCAGTTCCCGGAAGAACTTGCGCACCCCGGCGGCCGCGCTGCCGACGGTGAGCACCGCGGCGGGCGCGCAGTCGCCCAGCACCGCGTGCAGCCGGTCGCTGTGGCCCTGCTCCTCCGGATCGAACAGCGGCACCGCCACATTGCCCGCGTACACCGCCGCGAACAGCGCCACCACATAGTCCAGGCCCTGCGGCGCCAGCACCGCCACCCGGTCACCGGGCTCGGTCACCTGCTGCAGCCGCGCCGCGACCGCCCGCAGCCGGACGCCGAATTCCCGCCAGGTCAGTTCCTGGTATTCCCCCTCGCGTTCGCGCGAATAGTCGATGAAGCGGTAGGCCAGATCATCGCCGTTGGCCTCACTGTGCTTGTCGACGAAGTCGATCAGGGTCTGGTCACCGGGAATCCGGATATTGCCCTGCGCGTCCACATAGTCGTCGAATGTCTCGCCGATCATCAGTACCGCCCGAAGGCGATCGCCACATTGTGCCCGCCGAATCCGAAGGAGTTGTTCACCGCGTAGTCGACCCGGCCCGCCCTGGCCTGGCCGCGCACCACGTCGAGGTCGATCTCGGGGTCCTGGTTCTCCAGGTTCAGCGTGGGCGGAACGATGCTGTCGCGCACGCTGAGCACGGTGATCACCGCTTCCAGCGCACCGACCGCGCCGATCGAATGTCCCAGCGCGGATTTGGGCGCGTACACCGAGGCGTGCGCACCGATCGCCTTGCCGATGGCGTTGGCCTCGGCGGTGTCGCCGATGGGCGTGGCGGTGGCGTGGGCGTTGATGTGGGTGATGTCCTGCTTGGACAGCCCGCCGGTCTGGATCGCCCGCGTCATCGCCCTGGCCGCGCCGGTGCCATCGGGATCCGGTGCGACGAGGTGGAATCCGTCGGAGGTGACCCCCGCGCCGAGCAGCCGCGCGTGGATGGTCGCGCCGCGCGCCTTCGCGTGCTCCTCGGTCTCGATCACCATCATCGCGCCCGCCTCGCCGAAGACGAACCCGTCCCGGTCGCGATCGAAGGGCCGCGAGGCGGCCTTGGGGTCGTCGTTGCGGGTACTCATGGCGCGCATCTGGGTGAACGCCGCGATCGGCACCGCCTGGATGGACCCCTCGACACCGCCGGTGACCACCATGTCGGCGTCCCCCATCACGATCATCCGCCACGCGTTGGCGATCGCCTCCGACCCCGAGGAACAGGCCGACACCGGCGTGGAAACCCCCGCCCGCGCGCCCAATTCGAGCCCGACGCACGCCGCCGGACCGTTGGGCATGATCGCCTGCACGGTGTGCGGGGAGACCTTGCGGTATCCGCCGTTGCCGAGCTTGTCGCGCGCGTAGATCAGCGACTCGGCGCCGCCGAGCCCGGTGCCCACCGAGACGCCGAGCCGGTCGCGGTCCACCTCGGGACTGCCCGCGTTGCGCCAGACCTCGCGACCGAGGACCACCGCCATCTGCTCGACATAGGACAGCCTGCGGGTCTCCTCGCGGGTCAGCGAGGCGGCCGGAGAAACCTTGAGGTGACCACCGATCCGTACCGGCAGGTCGAAATCGTCGATGAAGGAATCCTCGAGGACGTCGATGCCGCTTTCGCCGTTGAGCAGACCTTTCCAGGTCGAGTCGACGTCGCCCGCGATCGACGTGGTCGCCGCCAGGCTCGTGACCACGATGTCCGTCATAATTTTTCGCTCACTCTCTCTAGCTATGCCACGACTGATCGGGAACCGCTGATGGAGCTGAACTGGTGGAGCGTATATGCACTCGGCGCGACGCGCCCAAATTCAGAAACAATGCCCTCCGCACCGTGTCGTTCGGAGGCACGCGGCGCCGGGTCTACGCTCGGCGACGACGGACAACTTTACCGGACCAACGCAACTCATACTTTTCACTGCACGGAAAGGCGCGAGCGTGGCCAGGAACCTCACCCAACTGGAACTGCTGATCGAGCTGGAAGGCGTTGCGGCCGACAATGTCGACCGTCATCTGTCGATGGCCAAGGACTGGCACCCACACGATTACGTGCCGTGGGACGAGGGCCGTAATTTCGCGGCCATGGGCGGAACCGATTGGGAACCAGGACAATCCCGGCTCAGCGAAGTCGCGAAAGCCGCGATGATCACCAATTTGCTCACCGAGGACAACCTGCCCTCCTATCACCGCGAGATCGCCGAGAACTTCTCGCAGGACGGGGCCTGGGGAACCTGGGTGGGCCGGTGGACCGCCGAGGAGAACCGGCACGGGATCGTCATCCGTGACTATCTGGTCGTCACCCGCGGCGTCGATCCGGTCGCGCTCGAACAGGCCAGGATGATCCACATGACCAACGGCTATTCGGCCATGGCCGTGGTCGACGCCAAGCGCCCCGGCTTCGACATCCAGGTCTCCTCCGGCGCGGGTTTCCTGTTCTCGGTGGCCTACGTGACCTTCCAGGAGCTGGCCACCAGGGTCAGCCACCGCAATACCGGCCGCGTCTGCGACGACCCGATCGCCGACCGCATGCTCGCCCGCATCGCCGCCGACGAGAACCTGCACATGATCTTCTACCGCAACCTCTGCGGCGCCGCGCTTGACCTGGCACCCGACCAGACCATCGAGGCGATCAACACCATCGTGCAGGGCTTCCAGATGCCGGGCGCTGGCATGCCGGGCTGGCGCCGCAATGGCGTACTGATGGCCAAGCACGGCATCTACGATCTGCGCCAGCACCTCGAGGAAGTGCTGTGGCCGGTGCTGCGCAAGTGGAACATCTTCGAGCGCACCGATTTCGGGCCGCGCGGCGAACAGTGCCGCGAAGACCTCGCCGCCTTCCTCGACCGCCTCGGTGCCGATGTGCTGCGCTTCGAGGAGCAGCGGGATCGCTCGCTGGCGCGGGCCGCGCGGCGGGAACGTCAGCCGATCTGACCGGTCAGCGGGCCGGATCGCGCCGCGCGTCGTTCTTGTTGCGGTACATCGCCGAATCGGCGGTGTGCACGAGATCGTCGACGGCATAGGGCAGTTCGTCGAAGTAGGCGACACCGATGCTCACCCCGACCGCGAGTACGTGCCCGTCCACCTCCAGCGGACGGGTGAGCTCGGCGAGCAGTTCGTCGGCCAGCATCGCCACTTGTGCTTCGCCCGCGCAGTTTTCGACAAGAACGAGGAACTCGTCACCGCCGATCCGGGCGGGCATCGCGTCGTGCGTGGCCACCGTCTCGCGCATCCGGTCGGCGACCACCCGCAGCACCCGGTCCCCGATCCGGTGGCCCCACAGGTCGTTGATCTCCTTGAAGCCGTCCAGGTCCAGGTAGCAGACACCGATCGGCGACGCCGCATCGGCCAGCCGGGTGAACAGGTGCGCGCGGTTGGGCAGGCCGGTGAGCGCGTCGTGGTTGGCCTCGCGCCAGAGCCGGTCGGCGAGCAGCTTGCGCTGGGTGACGTCGACGGCCACCCCGATCAGGAACTCGATGCCGTTGTCCGCGTCGCGCACCGCCGACATCGACAGGTCGATATAGGTGATCCGCCCGTCCGGATGCCGGTGCTCGGTCTCGGTGCGGAAACTCTCGGACTCCCCCGCCACCATCCGCTGCAATTCCTGGAACGCCTGATTGAGATTCTGCGGTCCGAGAATGTCGGCGACCGTGCGCCCCGGCATCGTCTCCGGGGTCTGCCCGAGCATCGTCGCCAGAGTGGCGTTGCAGTTGACCACGTGCCCGGTCATGTCGACGGTGCCGATGCCGACCAGCGCGCCGTCGAACACCGCCTCGAACCGCGCCTCCGACAGCGCCCTGCGATGCTCAGCCTCGCGCGCGGCAGCGAGGACCGCGGCCAGCGTGGCCTCCTGCTCGCCGAGCGACGCCGAGCGCAGCGCCGCGGTGAAACCGGCCGCGAAATCGGCGGCCAGCTCGATCGCGCGGTCGCGGATCAGCGGCAGCGCCGGGTCGGTCGGTCCGTCGGCGGCCGCGTCGACCAGGTCCTGGCACAGCACCCGCACGGTGCGGCTCACCGCCGCGGAGTCGCGATAGTTGGCCGCGACCAGCATGCGCGCCGAGCGGCGGGCGATATCGGGATCCTCGCCGCCCCTGGCCGCCTCGATCAGGCCGGTACACAGGGTGGCGAGCATGTCCTCGATCTGCGAGCGGTTCAGCGTGGGAGCGACGACGCCGTCGAGGGCGTCAGCCCATCGCTGCGCCAGCTCCCACGACCCCACTGCTCATCCACCCTGTCATCCTCCGCCTGCGCGGCGGTTCATCCCTTGCGCGCGACCCCACCGAGGCCCAAGGACCGGCCCGGCTTCTCGTGCTGGTCCCGCTCCGACTCCGGCCGCCACAGCGGCAGTTCGACCACGCCGGGCGACACCAGGTCCCAACCCTGAAACATCTCGACGATCGCGGCCTTGGGCCGGAACTGGATCCCGACCTTGGTCTCGTTCGCCGAGTGCTCCCCCAGCTTACCGGCGTCCTCGGGCCGCAGCTCGGAGGTGAGATGTGAAATGGCTATGAAACTACCCGGCGCGACAGCCGCCCGCAACGCGGCCACCTTGCCCGCCGGATCGTCGCTGTCCTGCACCAGGTGCAGCACCGCGATCAGCAGCAGGCCAAGCGGTTCGTCGAAGTCGATCAGCCCGGTCGCGCGGACCGCGGCGATGAGCTCGTCGGACTTGCGCAGATCGGCTTCCAGCGCACCCGCGTTCGCGCGGCCGTGCAGGATGGTCCGCGAGTGCACCACCGCGACCGGGTCGATGTCGACATAGAGCACCCGCGCCCGCGGATCGAGCTCGTGCACGATCTCGTGCACATTGCCCGCGGTGGGGATGCCGGAGCCGATGTCGAGGAACTGGCGGATGCCCGCGTCGAGCATGAACCGCACCGCCCGGCGCAGGAAGGCCCGATTGCTCAGGGCCAGGCGCGGCAGGTCGGGGACGAGCTGGGTGCCCATCTCGGCCGCCATCCGGTCGACGGCGAAGTTGTGCGAGCCTCCGAGCAGCGCGTCGTACATCCGAGCGGGGCTCGGCTGCTGCATGTCGACGCCCTCCGGCGCCCACGACGGCCTGTCCATCCCTGTTCCCCTGTCTCTCGCCCGGCCTCACCGCACCCACGGCGACGCCAGAGGCATCGTAGACGGCGCCACCGACATCGGCGCCCCCTCGGCTCAGCTACCGGAACCGTACGGCCGCGCCCACAGCGGCGCGACATCCGGCGTCATCGTGGCGACCACCGGAACGCCCGCGGCGAGGAAGTTGTCCAGCGCCCGGCGCATGTGATCGGCGGAGGTGATCAGCACGGCCTTGTCCAGGCCGAGCGCCGCCATGATCCGCGCCGAGAACTCCGCGTTCTGCACCGTTGATCCCGCCTCGGTCTCGGCATGGATCCGGTCGCGGGTCACCCCGCGCACGTTCAGCCAATCCGCCATCACCTGCGCCTCGGTGACCCCGTTGCGCGGATTGCCACCGGTGACGATCACCGGCGAGGCCGGCGACATGTACGCCTGGATCAGCGCCGCGTGCAGCCGGTTGCCGAGCTCGGCGCGCATGGACCCGTCCGGCTGCAGACCGTAGCCCAGGACGACGATGGCGGTCTTCGGGCCGTAGGTGTCGGGTAGGTCGATACCGGCCACTCCCGCAACGGAATTCGCGGCACCGATCACCCCGTAGGTGAGCCCCTGGGAGACCTCCTCGGCGATCCCGGCCAGCGGATCCGGCGCAGGCTCGGCGTGCGCGGGCGCTGCGGTGGCCACGGCCCCGATCAGGGCGGCGGGCAGAACGAGAGCGGCAGCGCCGCGACGAAGAAACTGGTGAGCGAACAGCCAATCCACGGTGACCTCCCGAAGCTACGTCGCATCATGGTGACCGACGCCGGGCCGTCGCGTGGAGGTTTCTGAAATATTGACGGTTCGGACTGTGCGTGACCGGAGGATCAACGCAAAAGGCCCTCCAACCGAAGTTGGA